>NZ_JABWPQ010000010.1:0-157745 GCF_013366255.1 Pseudoalteromonas sp. McH1-7
TTATGTGAAAACTTACCCCAAACTAATATGGCGCATTATGACGCCGATGGGGAGTGGAGAGAGTCCATTCCATTAATGAGTATAAACTCCAAAAAAAGGCCACATACTGGGCCTTTTGTTTTAATCGGACTAAGTTACGGGGCGCTGCACTTTGCGTAATCACTATGACGCGGTGAGCCTGAGTATAAGTGCATGTATAGCGTAAACTGATTTACATCACGCCAGATATTATTCGTCGCTGGTGGGCACAGAGATTGTTCTATGTAGCCTTTTAGCGCCTGCCCCGTTAATGCCAATTCTGAGGGAATGCGAATGAACACGTTTATGTCGTCTTTACTTATTTTCATATGCGAAAATTGCCAACTGCCTACCATGTATTGCTTAGTAAAGTAGCGATTGAGGCGTTTTTCTGATTCTTCACTCAGCACTAAGTTAGCGGGAGTAGCTGTATCTTTCAAAAGTGCCCACGCACTCAGCAATGAAATTGTCATCGCGAGCAAAAAAGTCAAAATCACCATAGGCGACAGCTTGGTCTTTGGCTTACTCTGTTGTTGCTGCTGTTTAGCTCTAGACTCGACAATTTTCAGCCAGTCAGCATGTTTAAGCGTCCGTTGTGTCATCGTTTCTCTCCGTTTTCATATGCTGATATTTAAGCGTTGTAATATGGAGTAAAGATGGAGTGAATAAACATCAGACCAGTGCCAATTGAGGGTATAAGATAGATCGAAAAATTCTTTATTGTGGGTGAAAGAATAATTTTAAAATTCGCGTCTTTTCTTACGAGAGTTACTTAATTTTAGGTTGGTATCGAATAAGTAAGTGCCAACATTTTAATCGTAAATCGGATGGTATTCGTATTCAGTCTTGATTTACTCCACTATTGACTAAATTAAGTACTAGTCGGTCTTTCACTGACTCTGCGTTCAACATATTCACGGGACAAACTATGCAATTTATTAATAACAAGCTAGACAGCGCTGTTCGCAAGCCAATCTCGTTGGCTGTCGGTGCCGCGCTTCTTTCAACTATTTCAATTCACGCACAGGCAGAAAGTAATAACACTGAAGCTAAAGACAGTGTTGAAGTTATAGAGATCACAGGTACCAGAAGAAGTCTGCGCAGTGTGGCTGAAAGTACCGTTCCGGTCGATGTCATTTCGCTAGATGATATGCAAAGTACAGGTCAGCTGGAGCTAAGCCAGGTACTCACGACGCTGGTGCCAAGTTTTAACTTTCCTAATTCAACACTCGCGGATGGTACTGATCACGCGCGTCCTGCTGTGCTTCGCGGGTTAGCACCAGACCATACTTTAGTACTTGTAAATGGTAAACGCCGCCACGCAGGTGCATTATTGAATTTAAATGGTACAGTTGGTCGTGGCTCAACAGCTGTGGATTTGAATACCATTCCTGCTGCCGCAATCAAACGTGTTGAGGTCTTACGTGATGGTGCTGCTGCACAGTACGGCTCAGATGCAATTGCGGGAGTGATTAACATCGTACTTAAAGATGCAGAAGAAGGCGGTAGTATAAGCGTTACCTATGGTGAACACGATACCCAGATGGCAGGTGTTCCTGACTTATTAGCCACCCGTACAGATGCTTCGGGCGATTTAGATTTTGTATTAGGTGATGACCGCAAACGCAATGACGGCGGCACCACAACCATTGGTGCTAATATTGGTTTTGCGCTAGGCAATGATGGCTTTATTAATCTTTCAGCCGAATATAGAGACAAAAAGCCAACGAATCGTTCGGGCTTTGATCCAAGAGAACAATATGCTCGTGACGACAACGGTCAATTGGACGCTCGAGAGTTTACTTTTGACCGCTACAATCATCGTTTTGGTAAAGCTGAAGTGGAAGACTTTGCGCTCTTTTTCAATGCTGGCTACAACTTAGATACTGATACAGAGCTTTATTCATTTGGTAGTTACTCAACACGAGAAGGTAACTCTGGTGGGTTTTATCGCCGTGCAAAAGACAGCCGTAATCTAACTGCGGTTTATCCAGACGGTTTCTTACCGCAAATTGTCAGTGATGTTGATGATTACTCATTCGCTATTGGCGTAAAAGGAACTCGCGGTGATTGGGACTATGATATTAGCAGCAACTATGGCGTGAATGACTTTGGTTTGGGAGTTGTAAACAGCCTAAACACCTCAATGGGCGTAACCAGTCCAACTGAATTTAATAATGGCGCGTTGATTTATTCACAGTGGTTAGTGAATGCGGACGCGAAAACAGCATTGGATTTGGGTTTACCAGACGATGTTTTTTTCACCGTTGGTGCTGAATATCGCCGTGAAAATTACGAAATTGAAGTTGGTGACGAGGCGTCTTATCTAACGGTGCTTGATGCCGAAGGTAATCCTGTGGCCGCTGGTGGTGCGCAAGTACTGGCCGGGTTTTCACCGGCAAGTGCGGTAGATGAATCTCGCCACAATATCGCTTTATTTGCAGAGTTCGATACGTATCTAACACAAGACTGGAATATCGTCTTGGCTGGTCGTTTCGAGGATTATAGCGACTTTGGCAGCACCTTTACTAGCAAACTTGCATCGCGCTATGTGGTTTCAGACAACCTATCGTTACGTGGTGCGATAAGTACCGGTTTCAGAGCACCTTCATTAGCTCAAACATCATATAAATCAGTAGCAACCGTATTTGAAAATGGCGTACCGAGTGAAGTTGGACATTTTCCGGTTGATACGCCTGCTGCTAAAGCACTCGGTGCTCGCGAGCTAGAAGCTGAAGAGTCAGTGAATGCTACTGTGGGTTTTGTGTACACACTTGATGCGTTCTCATTCACGGTAGATGCGTATCGAATTGATATTGATGACCGCATTGTACTCTCTGAGAATCTAAATGGTCCTGAGGTTATTGATATTTTACGCCAAGCAGGCGAGCTTAACACACAAAGTGTCAGGTACTTCACAAATGCCATCGACTCTCGCACTCAAGGTGTTGATATCGTTGCGACGTACAGCTTTGACCTCTCTGACTTTGGTGATTTGAGATTAAGTGCTGCGGTCAATATTAACGATACCGAAGTAACGGATGTCAAAGCGAACCCAGCAGAGCTAGAAGCCTTAGGTGACAGCTATGAATATTTTGCTCGTCGTGAAATAGCTCGATTTGAAGATGGTACACCAAAAGATAAATGGAACTTAGCAGCAATTTGGCAGTTTGGTGATTGGCAAACAACCCTACGCGCAACACGTTATGGTGAAACAACTGATTCTTCAAGCTCGGTTACAGGTGATGAAGTATTAGATGCCAAATGGATTACAGATTTGGAAGTGGCCTATAATTTAGGTGACAACTGGAAATTCGCCGTCGGCGCGAACAACCTGTTTGACCAGTATCCTCAAGATACGGTGAGTAATATTGGTTTTACAACATTTAACCAAATCTTCCCTTACTCAGCGTTCTCGGCATACAACACTGATGGCCGTTTCGTATATGGCAATATTAGCTATCGCTTTTAAATATGATTTGAAGTAATCAATGGCCAAGCAAACGCTTGGCCTTTTTTTATTTATAATTGCTATCTACCGCATGGGGAAGGTTTATTTGGATACACAGACCACCGAACTTTCCTGACTTAAGCCTAATTGTTCCATTCATTGCCTCTACTATGCTTTTACAAATAGAAAGACCTAGCCCTGATCCCCCTGTTGCCCGGCTTCTTGAAGCTTCAACACGGTACAGGCGTTCAAATAATTTGTTTTGCTCGCGCTCCAGTACCCCAGGTGAGCTATCATCAACTTGTAAGAAGAATCCAAATTTATTAACCACAGCTTTAAAGCGCACTTTGCCAGGGACATCTGTATATAAACAGGCATTTTTTGCTAGGTTATCAATCACTCGGTCTAGCTTTGGCTTATCGATATGAATATCCATATCGTCAACGTGAATGTCAGCAATAAATTGCAACTTATTACTAGTTACTAACCTCTCAACATCATACACATAGCTTTGTATTACAGTTTTGGCATCGTAAAGCTGAGGGTGGATCACTAAAGCATTATGATCTGCTTGGGAAAGCTGGTAGACATTAGATATCAGGTCGTTAAGTTGATTTATCTTATTGTTTATTTTTGCATAAGCGATGGTGCTGTCATCTATCAGGTTATGCTCCATGGCTTCAATGTGAAGTTTTAGTACACTTAAAGGCGTACGAAGCTCATGAGAAATATCAGCCAGCATTTTGTCTTTTTGTGCAATGTTTGATTGATACATTTTGGCTTTCAAAGTTGCACTTCTATGTTTTGCTATAAAAAAGCCGATAAAGAAAGTCCCCATTAAAAAAACGGCGATAGCAGTGACTAACCACATTTGTGTAGAAAGCTTAGCATTTTTAAGGTTAATTTCTGTTATAGCCTGCTTGGCCTGAGCTTTTTCAAGTTCCTGAGATTGGATTAAGGCATCAATACTAGCTTTGTAAGTACTTACCTGTTTTTGTAAGTAGTCAGCATGGATGTTCGATTGCAGCTCTGCAGCTGAATACATAAATTGGTACGCATCCGCAAAGTTGCCGTCAAGTGCTAAGGCTTGTGCTTTTAAATGGTGATATTTTTCTTGCAGTACTTCAGCTGCTTCAATTTTTATTAATTTATCGAGTGTGGGCAGTAATGTTTTTGCTTCTTTCAGTTCAGCTCTTGCAAGTCTGACTTCAAGCTCTGTAAGAAAGGCATAAAATTGTTGTAACGTGGAACTCGTTTGTGTTGCATATTCAATCGCAGATAGTGCCTCTGTTAATGCACTGTCTAGCTCAGATTTAGTAATATAAATCAATGCCGCGGTTCGATGTGCGCGACTGAGCGACACCCGAGCATCTAATTGGCGTAAAAGTTCGATGGCCTCGTTAATTTGAAGTAGTGCCTCATCAGCTTTACTGTTTTTGAATTTTAATTCCCCTAACCGCAGTGCTGTACCAGCAACATTACGTAGCTCCTTGGATGCTTTATCTGCTATCAACGCTTGTTGAAAGAAATACTCCGCATTTTCCTTGTCCCCCAAACGCACAGAAATATCTCCAAGGTTGTAAAAATTGGCACCTTGCTTTTCATACTGGTCTGTTCCTTTAAGCAGTTCATATGCCTTTAGATGATACTGCATTGATTGTGCGAGCAGGTTCCTGTGATCAGCGACAACTCCTAAGTTATTATAGGTTTGTGCAATCAAGTTTGGCTTGTTCATTGACTGTGCTGAGTCTAATGCTTTTAAATAAAAGTCTTCAGCAAGTGCTAATTTGCTGATGCTGCGATAGTTGATGCCGATCTCTCGGTATAGCTCATATTTTCTTATCTCAGTTAGGAAGAATTGCTTTTCAATAAAGTTAAGCGTTGATATCGATTTTTCGTATAAATCTTGCTTTCTATATATCATCGCTTGAAGAAAAATAGCTTGGTAGCGTGTTTCATCATTTTCGGTATTACTCAGCTCTTTGATTTTTTCAAGCGCTTCGGTGTACTGACCGGCAATTTCTAGTGCTTGTACTTCTTTTATCGTTATATTTTCAGCATTACAACTCAGCGCAAAAAATATAAGCACTGCAAGCGTGAGATTCTTAAATAGAGTCATCTTTTAAGTTCATATCGTTTTTGTCTGTCATGCAGCATTACACAAAAAAGTGAGGTAAATATGGAAAGTGTAAAGGGGGTTTACAGTGACAATTGATGTTTATCAATCATGCGCTAATAATATGATGAACAAGACTTGGAATATTCTCAGAACAAAATTTTACTAAGTAAGTTAGTAAAAATGTGACCTGTCGTAGATTTAGTTAGTAAAATTTTGGTTTGTAAAAGTGGCTTAAGTCAAAAGTGAGTATTTTTGAGCTAGGATCTTTGATCTTCATAAAAAGATCGGGATCGTTTGTTGTTGGGTTAATAAAATCCTGATCCAAATTTGATTGTTGTTAGTAAAAACATGATCTGTTTAGCAAGGGTTAGTAAATAGGTGATCTGAGACTGATAAGCTAGTAAAAACCTGATCTAATAATCTCAAGCTCTGAAAAGGGCCTTGCGGCCCTTACTGATTTTGGAACTAAATAAATCAAATGTTAGAACTGGTTCATAGTGTTGGCTTCACCGCCAGCTTTTAGTGCATTTTCGCCAGAGAAGTATTCTTTGTGAGTGTCACCTATATTAGAACCAGCTAAGTCTTGGTGTTTAACTGATGCTTGCTCGCGACGGATTTCTTGTCGTTGCACATCGCGTACATAGGCAAGCATACCCGCGTCACCAAAATAGCCCTCAGCCAGAATATCGGTGCTTAGCGCTGCTGTATGATAAGTTGGCAGTGTAATTAGATGGTGGAAAATCCCCGCTTCTCTTGCGGAATCCCGCTGGAAGTTTTGCACCAGTCTATCAGCTTCTGTAGCTAATTCGGTTGTGTCTAATTCTGGCGCCATCAATACCTTCGCATCTGTGCTTAGATCAGGGTATGCTGATAAGTCTTTACCTTGTTCTTGCCATTGCTGGTATACCTGCTCGCGGAATTTTAATGTCCAGTTGAACGATGGTGAGTTGTTGTACACAAGCTTAGCGTTAGGCACTTGCTCGCGAACTCGGTTAACCAGCTCGGCAATTTGCTCGATATTTGGTTTTTCGGTTTCAATCCATAATAGATCTGCACCTGATTGCAAGCTAGTTACACAGTCTAGGACCACACGATCTTTTTCTGTACCTGCTTTGAATTGATATAGGCCGTTATCCAAGCGAACCGGTTTTTGTAATTCGCCACCCAGCTTAATTGCCATTTCACCTTCTTGTAAATCAGCGGCTGAGGTCACAGGCGTTGTGTCTAAGTAGCTGGTGTATTGACTCGCAAGGTCGCCAGCAGCTTTTGAGACTGGTACTTTTTGCGTCAAGCTTGCACCCAATGAGTCGGTACGGGCAACGATCACGCCATCTTCAACACCAAGTTCAAGGAATGCGTATCGCACAGCGCTAATCTTAGCTAAAAAATCCTCATGGGGAACCGTTACTTTACCTGCTTGGTGGCCACACTGTTTTGCGTCCGATACTTGGTTTTCGATTTGAATAGCACAAGCACCCGCTTCAATCATTTGTTTAGCTAATAGGTAGGTTGCTTCTTCGTTACCAAAACCGGCATCAATATCTGCAATGATAGGCACTACATGGGTTTCGAAATTATCGATTTTGTTAAGGATCTCGGTTGTGTCTTGGCCTTTGGCTTTTGCTGCATCAAGCTCTTTGTAGAGATGGTCTAACTCTCGCGCATCGGCTTGCTTGAGGAAGGTGTAGATCTCTTCAATCAAAGCTGGAACTGCTGTTTTTTCGTGCATACTTTGGTCTGGCAGTGGGCCAAACTCTGAGCGCAGCGCAGCAACCATCCAGCCACTTAAGTATACGTAAGAGCGTTTCGTGGTTTTGTTGTGACGCTTTACTGCCATCATCATTTGTTGCGCTGTAAAGCCGTGCCAACAACCAAGGGATTGCGTATATTGGCTGCTATCAGCATCGTATGCTGCCATATCTTCACGCATCACCTTGGCTGTATATTTTGCGATGTCCAAACCGGTTTTGAAGCGGTTTTGTAGGTGCATACGGCTGGCATACTCAGGACTGATAGACTGCCAAGTTTTTCCTTGGCTTTGACATAGACTAGAGAAATGATCTAACTGAGTTTGATACTGAGACATAATTAGCTTCCTTCGAACGGGTACTATAAATCAAATTAAGTTCTGGTTGTTTGTTACACGAAGCCACCTGATGTGAGAGTGGTTGGCTGCGGGCTTAATTAAACACTAGGCCGATAAATTAGATTTTTTAAATTTATAGTTATTATTGCGAGTATATTTTTTGTGAATGAGGAAAGGGGTTCGTTTTTCCAAAAATTGTTTTATGTTTGATCTATCCCGTTCAAAAAATGTTAATCAAGGACTCTCCATGAGCAAGTATGTCACTTATTCAGGCTTCCAAATTGCGACTCCTCTGGCGCAGTTTGTCGAGCAATCTTTACTTCCCGGCACCGGGATAGCGGTCAATCAATTTTGGCAAGGTGTTGCGGATATTTTTTCGGCACTTGGTAAGCAAAACCAAGCGTTACTCAACAAGCGTGATACCCTGCAACAGCAAATTGACGATTACCACCTCTCTCACCCTGATTGGCAAGCTGCTGAATATCGGACATTTCTTGAATCAATTGGCTATTTGCAGCCAGAACCTGAAGATTTTGTCATTGAAACTAAACATGTAGAACCTGAAATTGCCAGTGCTGCAGGGCCGCAATTAGTGGTACCTGTGAGTAATGCTAGATTTGCGCTAAATGCAGCTAATGCCCGCTGGGGATCTTTGTATGATGCGCTCTATGGTACTGATGTTCTTAGCGAAGAGGATGGAGCTGAACGTACTCAAGACTATAATCCAACGCGTGGATTTAAAGTTATGGCTTATGCTAGGCAGTTTCTTGATAACGCGCTGCCGTTAGCAAAGGGCTCTCACATAGAAAGTACGAACTATGCAATTCTGGACGGAAACTTGGTGATCACGCTAAACGATAGCGCTCAAGTATCATTGCAGCAGCCTGAGCAGCTAGTGGGCTATCAGGGGGAGGCACAAAACCCAAGTGCAATATTGCTGCGTCATCATGATCTCCATATAGAGATCCAAATTGATCCACATCATCCGGTCGGGCAAGCTGACAAAGCAGGGATCAAAGATGTCGTTCTCGAATCTGCACTTACGACTATTATGGATTGTGAGGACTCTGTTGCGGCGGTGGATGCTAAAGACAAAGTCTTGGTATATCAAAATTGGTTAGGTCTGATGAAAGGGAGCTTGAGTGAGAGCTTCGAAAAGTCAGGGAAATCATTGACCAGGACGCTAAATACCGACCGAAGTTACGTAGATACACAAGGCCAGCGTATTACACTAAAAGGTCGCGCTATGATGTTTGTGCGTAACGTTGGCCACCTAATGACAACACCAGCAGTGCTGGACGCAGAAGGAAATGAGCAGTTTGAAGGGATCTTAGATGCCATCATGACAAGCACCGCAGCACTGCATGATTTGCAGGGAAATAGTCCGTTTAAAAACTCGACGGCAGCAAGTATCAATATCGTGAAGCCAAAGATGCATGGTCCTGAAGAGGTTGCCTTCACTGATACCTTGTTTAGTCGAGTAGAAGCATTACTTTCACTGCCAAAAAATACCATCAAGATGGGTATTATGGACGAAGAGCGTCGCACTTCAGTGAATTTAAAAGCTTGTATTGCTGCTGCAAAACAGCGTGTTGTATTTATAAATACCGGCTTTTTGGATAGAACCGGTGATGAAATTCATACCTCAATGTTAGCAGGCCCAGTATTACCAAAAACATTGATTAAAGGCCAGTCCTGGATAGCTGCTTATGAAGATCAAAATGTGGATATTGGTCTTAAAACCGGTTTTAGGAAAAAGGCACAAATCGGCAAAGGCATGTGGCCAATGCCAGATAAAATGGCGCTGATGATGGAGCAAAAGCAAGGTCATCCTGAGTCTGGTGCTAATACTGCGTGGGTGCCCTCTCCTACCGCAGCAACGCTCCATGCAATGCACTATCACTATGTAGATGTATTTGCACGTCAACTCGAGATAAAAACGCGCCAGCAGGCGTCGCTCGATAATCTACTGACACCGCCTCTGATGCTAGACCGCGAGCTGTCTGCTGAGGATATTCAAGCTGAATTAGACAACAACGCACAAGGTATTTTGGGCTATGTAGTGCGCTGGATAGATCAAGGTGTGGGTTGCTCCAAAGTGCCAGATATCAATCACGTTGGATTAATGGAAGATAGAGCAACACTTAGGATTTCAAGCCAGCATATTGCTAACTGGTTATATCATGGGATTTGTAGTGAAGAGCAGGTAGAAAAGACCTTTAGGCGAATGGCGGCTGTAGTAGATGGTCAAAACGAAGGTGACAAGCTGTACCAACCCATGCTCAATGAGCATCAGCCTCTGAGTGAAAACCTTGCATACAAAGCTGCATTATCTTTGGTATTTGAAGGCCGAGTACAACCCAATGGGTACACCGAGCCGCTGCTTCACACCTATCGGCAAGCTTATAAGCAGCAGGCGAATTAGTACCTTTTCATTTCGATGTCACTCAAATCAAGGATTGGTTAATCTGGCCTTTTTGGTTGTTATGCTTGTGTAGAGGTAAACCTCGATCTTCGTTTGGTTTGTAGGTCGTGATTTATCACTACGAGCTTCTGCTTATATTTAGTAGTGATAGACTACATTTGCGATACGGTGACAAAAGGTACTCGTGTTGAAACACCGCTGAGTGCAATTTTGTGGATCATTTCATCTGGGGCTGTGCAGCAATCACTGAGAATACAAACATTGTACTGCTCCGCCGATTTAGATAGCGCAGTATGTGTTACACAGTTTTGTGTCATCATGCCGCAGATATATAAAGTATCGATATCTTTAGATTGGAGCAAACCGTTTAATGAAGTTTGCTCAAAGCTATCAGCGTAGGACTTTACGATATGGTGGCCGTTTTCTTGTGCTTGGCGTAGGCAATTATGAAGTTCGACACCGCGAGTACCGGGATTGAAAAATGGTGCTTTTTCTTGTTCTGGATTAGCGATATGCTGGACATAAATGATCTCCATGCTTTGCTCTGCTGCTTTTTTGATAGCGCTGTTGATGTTTGCTAGTGTATTTTCGGTGTTCCATAACGGGAAAAGCCCTCCAGGAAAGTAATCATTTTGAATGTCGATCACCAATAGTGCACATTTGTTCATTTCTTTTACCTCGTTAGTTAATTTACAGAGGTATTGTGCTGGAGTTGTAACTTTGACTGCAGTGTCTAAAATGACATTTTTGAGTTTAAATTCGACAATACAGATGAAACTAATCAAAGTGGCGATTTGTCACTACCCTCATGTGATGAAGTCGGCTGTGTATGGTCTAGAAGAGCTGTTTTTTCTAGCTGATAGAATTTGTATCGAAGAGTCGCTGAATACCCGATTTACAACACATGTTGCCACCTTCAGTAGCGCTGTAAAGGGGGATTACAATATTGTGTTATTACCGCCGAGTGTTAGTTCTGATTTTTATCTTACACCTGACCCTCAATTACTTGCTTGGTTAAATAAGCAACATCGACAAGGTGCTGTTATTGCTTCTGCTTGTGCGGGAGCATTTATACTCGCTGCCTCGGGGCTAAGTCATCAGCGTTTGCTTACTACGCATTGGGGGTTAACTGAGGAATTTAAACGGCACTTTCCTAACCAGCCTGTTGATACGCGTAAAATTTTAATAGATCACAATGATATTATGTCTGCTGGTGGCATGATGTCATG
Source organism: Pseudoalteromonas sp. McH1-7 (assembly GCF_013366255.1). Classification (NCBI taxonomy): domain Bacteria; kingdom Pseudomonadati; phylum Pseudomonadota; class Gammaproteobacteria; order Alteromonadales; family Pseudoalteromonadaceae; genus Pseudoalteromonas; species Pseudoalteromonas sp. McH1-7. Next base: position 11,329 of record NZ_JABWPQ010000010.1, read on the forward strand.
GCTTGATCTTGGATTAGAGCTAGTCAAAAAATACAGCGGTCACTTAGTTATGCGTAAGTTAGGCAAAACGCTAGTGGTAGATACTGCTCAGCGGGAGCAGAGCTACTATCATCAATTTCAACCGAATTTTCAACATGGTGATGATGCTGTGCAGCGAGCTCAGCAATACATTAATATCCATTATGGCCACAATATTTCAATTGCAGATCTGGCTGATATTGCCCTACTAACGCAAAGAACCCTACAGCGACGTTTTGCTAAGGTACTCGGACTCAATCCTAATCAATATTTGCAACGGTTTCGGGTGCAAAAAATGTGTGATTTATTAGAAAGCACGAGCAAACCATTTGATTGGATTGCGCACCAGGTAGGATACGAAGATACGACGGCCTGCCGTAAGGTGTTTAATAAGTATATGGGCTTAACGCCAAGCGAGTTTCGAAAACGTTTCTAGTTATTTGAACTTTACCTGAAGCAAAAATACTTAGCCCTGAGTAAATTGAAGATAATATGGAAAGCAGCAACAAGATTAAAGCGTTTTTAGACTTGCAGAGTTTCCGTGATTTAACGATTACTATATCTTGTATTTATCTAGGTGAAATAACTGCGGCTACGGAGCCGTTAAGTCGAGCTCCGAGTTGGGTGTCAGGATTATTACTCAAGGTGATTGTTATTGCTATGGTGACATCTATTGTAGATCTGCTACTACTGCCCCCTGTTAGCGATAGAGATATGGATAAGCCGTTAGGTGAGCGGGAAAGTTGATTGCATTACCAGGGGGAAAATTTGCCTATTGGGTACTTTAGGTTGATGTGTGTATCTCGATTTTCCAGTATTCTGTTGAAGCGCAAAATTGGCCGCAAGCACTTCCATTTGAACTACTATTTGCACCACTTCATATTTTAGTGATTGCATTTCTGCTCGCTGAATTGGTCAGTTAAGGAAGGCTGCTCGTCAAAGATTGTTTGGGAGCTGTCTATGGCTGATTTACCAATAAAAAACAAAAGCAAAATGCTACGTTTTATGAGCGGAAGATGACACAAAAAGAACTTGCTAAGCGAATTGGGCGTTACGAAGCGAGCGGTTATGATCATTGAAGCTGTCAAGTATTCCCCTTCGTTTGAGGTCGCCTTTAGAATCGATCATCTATTTAATATCTATATTGCAGAGGTATGCGAATACCTGCCATGAGTTGCTAAAACATGCGCGATGTAACGGGGAGGTTACGTCACACTCTTTTGCTCCAGTGAGCATCGTTGTGTTTTTTGATTTAAATAGTTTAATAATCAGGCATTGTAATCTAGGCTTTAGGTAAATATATCGTTACTAACATCGATTGTGCCTATGTAATGAACGGAGTGTCATGCTATAAGGCCGATTGTCATAGACTTGCTCACGAGGTGCCATGGTTAAGCATTACATATCAGTGAATAACTTGATTGGCATGGCTACCTTGGTGTGGGGAGTGGTATTTACCCCTGCATATGCCAGTGAATGCAGCAAAACAGTTAATATCGGTGTTGTTGCAGATTGGCCACCGTTAACGGCTTTTGATCAGTTAGGGCCTTGGGGTCTGGATGTTGATATTGCTGAAATGGTGTTTCAACATGTCTCGATATGTACTAATTATATACGCTTGCCTTCAAGCGCTCGGACGTTTGAAGAAATGACAAAAGGGGTCATTGATGTTGCTGTGATGGTCAGCTATACCAAAGATAGGGAGCGCTACGGTGATTTTACCCTTCCCTACCGTTTTGAGCGAATGCGCTTATTCTCGTTGTCTCCTGCGATGGAAATTCCCAGTTTAGAGTCACTTGTCAAACAGACAAAAACGATTGGGTTAAGCATTGGCTCTTTCTATGGTCAAGAGCTTGCTACGTTAAAAAATGATACGCGCTACAAAGAACAGTTTGTTGGTATTGCTAGCGCGAAGCGCAGGATAGAAATGCTGATGAAGCGCCGAGTCGACTTTGTGGTTGATGATGTGATAACTGGTAGTTATTTTATTAATGAGCAGGGGTTAGACTCTGCAAAAGCTTGGCCGTACGTGGTACACGATAATCAAGTACATTTTTTGCTCAGAAATGGCGTTTTTAGCCCAAGATTAATCAGTAAAATTAACGATGCGATAGTGCAGTTAAAACCCAAAATAGAGCTATTAGTTAGTACCTACCAATCTAGTCTCATCCTTGATACAACGACAGAACCCAACCAATTTACTCATCTGTTGCCAGTGCAGTCGCATTAACACCATTAATACTTGTTCAATTTGAAGGGGCAACTCTGACGCTAACTGCGTTAAAAGTTTCTTATTCAAACCTCAGCTTAACTAACTTCTTATCCTGAGTTTGGGCTACGTACTCTTCAATACTTTGGTGAATAACGTATATGGACGGTGCTTATCCATATACGTTAAAAGGTTATATGACTTTTACTTTGCGGATCCTCACAATAGCTATCATTAACATCAGCGCTACCACTGCGGTGCTTAAAGGCAACTTCCATGAACCACCTTGCGCTACCATGGTCTGTGGTTCAAATTTTGGAAAGTCAGCGATATCTTGGCGACTTACCTGTTTATCAAAAAACAAAAAGTCGTAAAAATAATGGCGAATTGTTTGGTGATAATCAGCTATTTGTTGTTGGTATTTGATTTGAAAGTTGCCACTGGTTTTGGCCAGTTCATTCAACGAAAGCTGAAAAAACAGTGCAGGAGATAGCACACTGAGCTTTTGTAACTGATTTTGACGAGCTGCATTACTGCGCCTATATGCTTCCACTTGATCTTGAACGGCAATGTCACTCATGTGTTGCTGGGCATAGTACCACTTCCAATCAAATGCTTCCCCCAGTGGTGCTGTATTACTCCATTTGCTCTCTTTAGCCACAAAAGCATCTAACGTTGCTTGCTTGTCTTGATCCCAGCCATCATTGAGTGTCATACGCTGCTGTAGCGTGATTTCAAGAGGCGCATCACTGTGGTACTGATTTGACAAATATAAGTGCACAGCCCCTGGTAACAATAGCGCTAATACCACCCAACTGCTGAGGTAAGTTAGGCTATTGAACACACTATTTTTACCGAAGCTCATGATAATGGCTGCCAGTGCAAACCAAAACACCATATACAGACTAGTTGCACCAAGTACTGTCCAGAAGAAAATATCGAAAGGTAAAGACAATAATAGTGCTGCACTGATCAGTAACAGGGCAACCATGAACCAGATCACAACAAATCGTAATGCAATTTGTTTTCCCACTAATGAAAATACACTACGAGGCATGGCATTGAGTAAGCGCCAGCGCCCAGCATGTTGCTCATCAGAAATGAGTGTGACAGTGAGTATCCCTATCACCAAAGGTAAAAAGTAAACCAATACAAACCCCAAATCTAAGCCACCAGCGCGCTGTTGGCTTGGATTGACGATTTCACGGTTATATATTTGACTCTGTAATGCGGTGGCGCGGATCTTCGCTGCGACCATTGAAGAGGAAGTTTCCCCCACAAATAATGCAGCCCATGGACTTAGCTGCCATTGTGTTGGTGCGCTGGCGTAATAAGCCAAAGAGCCAGGCTCAGGCAAAGCTTCACGGCTACTGACATGCTCGCGCTCTTTTTGAAATACCACTGTCGATTTATATTGGTCAATACGTATAGACTTGTATCCCAATGCACCTTGGTAGATAGCAAAAATACCAGATAGGAGAAACAGTACGAGTACTAGTTTATTAACCGTACCTGCAAACAAGCGCTTACATTCGAGTTTAAACAGCAGCATAAATTCTCCTTTGCATCTTGTTGGAATTTAAGAAAGTAAATAGCAGCACAACAACAATGAGTGGCAAAAACCAAGATAAGGAAAATACCTTGAGAGACCAACTTAAGCGTGGTGTGGCATAGGTAAATGCTTCAAATGTTTGCCAGTAGGATTTATCAACCCGTTGTGCCCTGTCGTTGTGGTGGTGGATTTCATGAGTGTGCAACTGATTGAGCTTTTGAATACGGGCATATCTGTGGGCTTCAGCTTGTTGCTCAAAGTCCAGAAAATGACGTGTATCGGTACGTGTTAATGCCATCGAAAGGTCTCGAACAAACAGGTATGGATTTAACCAGTAGAATTGACTGACAAATTGTTGCTGTGACTCAAACTTTTCTATTTGTTGCTGATAATGCTTTTTGTAGATCTCAGCATTGAGCCTTTCTCCCTCTTGCATTACTAGCCCTTTGTAATTAATTGGCAGTTCTTCTACGGTTGATACGCCATATTTTTCCAGTGTATCTGCACGAAACTTACTGAAATAGGGATCATCTGGGTTATGACTGTTTCCGACTTTCCGGTTATCTAGTTTTACAGCAAGCTCGAAATCATTGCGCTTTTGATGTGGATATTGGTGATGTGCAAACTCAGCAAGCATTCTTGGCATAAGTATTGTGAGGATAAACCATATTGACGTAAGTAATAGCAATGCTTGTTTTGGTGCCTTTACCGTACTTGATACAAGCAAGGTAATAGCTATCCAGAACAGGCAGTATACAAGGTAAAGCGCAAAGAGTAGTAGCAGCCTAATTGGGGCTTCCGATGAAAACTGAGCGCCCGTACTGGCAGCAAGACCGAGTGCGAGCACAAACACTGGCAAGATAAAAATAACAGACAAGCATAAATAACTCAGGCTTTTGCCTGCGATCAGTGCCCGAAATGGCACACCCATTGACATTAATTGCCGAAGAGTACCGCTTTTTTTCTCTCCACTAACACTTGCAAAGCCCAGTGCAATAATCAGCAACGGCCAGATCAGCAATAAAATATTGGCACTACTTAGCTCAGAAAAACGCAGTAATGTTCCTCCATCCTGATCGGTGGCAAAATTGGCACTGTTTTGTTTATGTGCTTCTAAGAAGATACTGTCGCCTACCCAGGCATTAACACCTAGATCAAAGAAGCTAAGAGCGCTAGGTGGTCGAAATGCAAAGTGACCAAAATGCGCGACGCGATGTGGGTGCCGATCAGGTTGTGCATTCCATTGTTGCTCGACCAGCTGCTGCGCTTTGGTTTGCATATTCATGCTTTGTTGGTACTGCTGCCAACCAGTAAAAAGTGCAACAACCAGCAATAATTGGATCATCACAAATAATAACCATAAGATCGGACTTTTCCGCTTACTAGCCAACTCGTGACGACAAATTTGTATTATTTTATTATTCATAGACGGGACAATTCCTATTTAAAGACTAACTAGCTGCACGGATCGTCGCGGTTCCAGAGATAAGTTCGTGGTAAGTGGTTTCTAAACTACTTAGCGGTAGCTTTTTATTATCCAGTAGGGTCAGCAATTTTCCTTTATCCATAATGCCGATTTTATCTGCAAGCGTGTGTGCGCAATAAAAGTCATGAGTCACCATTAAAATAGCAGCTCCCTTATTTGCAAGCCTCTCGATGATGCGAATAAATTCAAGGGTTGCACTTGGATCTAGTCCTGAAGTAGGTTCATCTAATAACAGCACTTTTGCTTGGCGCATAATCGCAAACGCTATCCCTACTTTTTGTCTCATTCCTTTAGAATAGTTTTTTAAAGACTGTTTTCTTGCTTGTTGTTCAAGCCCTGTTTCATCTAACGCCGCATGAATTTGGGTTTCACTGACAGTTAGCCCAGCAAGGCTTGCCAAGTATTTGAGATTATCAATGGCATTAAACTCTTGATATAGGTTTACCTGCTCTGGTAGATACACCAACTTATCTTTGCTATTGGTATGCTGATTTACCTCCACACCATCAATCAGAGCCTGTCCACTATCGGGCTGTAAAAAGTTAAGAAAAATATTTAATGTTGTGCTTTTTCCCGCGCCGTTTGCACCTAACAAACACATGATCTCACCTTGCTCAACTTTAAAGCTCAGATCCGTGATCACCCGTTTTCCCGTAAAAGATTTTGTTAATTGTTTGGCTTCTAACACAAAAAACTCCCTGATGTGATTAAAACCACATGTGCAAAGTGATGCCTTGGGGGTAGGAATACAGAGCGCATGTGGTCAAATTGTAGAATGATATGTTTGGTTATAACATATCATCTTTTATCTAAATAGGAACAGTTTTTATTTGCTGCGTTAGCATATTGGTACCAGAAAGCTAGCCGTGCCCGCAAAAGCACCACCCTCTACACGGATCTGTGCATTTTTATAGTAAACAAGGTCGCTTGATAATTGTTTTTTGCAGTGTTTAGGAAAAAAACCCTCAAATTTGACGGCTTCAGTGGTATTGATGGTGCGTTTGAACTTAATGTCTAGATCTCTTAGGTAGACCTCTCCTACTTTTTCGGTTAGTTGGTTATCCCAACATCCATAAATAATACCGAGCTGAGAGATCCAAATCATGGCACTTTGTGCGCTGAAATGAAAACGACCATCTCCTGGCATTTGAAAGTGCTCAACATTAACGCGTCCCTCAATATATCCAGGTTCCAACGACACGGAACTGAAAGACATGCGCTCTTCACGCCAGCCATTTTCAAGATAGTCTGACATATAGGCTCGTTGCTGCGCTTGAGTAAGTTGAATCATGGTTAACCCTTACTTTGATGTAGATGGATTGGTTGTTTGAATGTGGTTGTTAACTTGGTGTGCAGACATAAACATAGTGTTAAGTAAAGCCGTGCCGACACCGATTATGATCAGGCTATACCAAGCGAGATAGTCGTGATGAGCCGTGTAATCAAAGGCTGCCCCTACTACACTGCTACCAATGATTAACCCTGCACCTGCAAATAAATAGAAAAATCCGTAATGTGTTGCGACCGACTTATCTTGTGCAAGTAAAGATATTTGACTCATGATAAATGGGAAACTCACCATAGTGCCGAGTGTAAATACAGTCGCTAATAGACTAAGTGGTAAGTAATACAATATGCCCGATTGATAAGGCCAATCTACAAGCAAGGTGGCAAATGATAATCCCATTAGTGCAATACCTATACTGATCCATTGACTCGGCGACAACCAGCGTTCACATAAACGGGTGACCGGGAACTGAAAGCAGATTGAGATCAGCGCGCATAATGTTAATACCCAAGCGACTTCTTTTGTTGTACCTGACTGACTTACAATGTGAAGCGGGATCGCAAACGAAATCTGATTTATTAACATAAAATAGCCAGACATGATCAGTGAGAACAGAATAAATGGGCGATTACTCAACACACCTTGGATCATTGCCCGTACACCCGTGCTATCTGCGTTAGGTTGTGCGGTTTCTTGGTGTTTGGTTGTGGATTTATCGTTTAGTAATACAGTAAAAATGAGCGCAAAGAGTGCAAAAGGCAGTGCTGACACTATACACAAGGTATCAAAGCTAACACTTATCAACATCAGACCACAGACTGGGCCGAGTAATTCTCCCCCATTTCTGGCAACACCAACCAGCGCAAACATTTGCGCGCGACTCAGCTCGGTTTGCTTTGAAAAGTAAGACTGTGCAGCAGGAGTGAATAACGCCCCTGCAAACCCGGTTAAAAAGGCAGCTAAGAAAAGCAGTTCAACAATATGAGAAAACAAAAACAGACAAAAACCGAGTGCTCGTAGGAGACACCCGACGACAATAAGCTTTTTCACTCCAAATAAATCAGCCAATAATCCGCCAACTAAAAATAGCCCTTGTTGGCAAAACGAGCGTACACCTAAAACCAAGCCAACCAGTGTCGCGCTTAGTAATAGATCTTGTTTTAGGTAGCCTGCTAAAAATGGAATTAGCATGTAAAAGCCAAGGTTGAATATAAAGGCTGCAAACAGCATCCAGCGGTATTCACTGCTAAGTTTGAGGTAGGTGTTAAACATAGAGATCATAGCTAAATCGGTTTTTGTGCAATCAAAATAGAATGGAAATTGTCAGCATAGGTTTGAATTTTTAGTTTCAGTTGAAACGGTGCTAACCCTGATTCATCAACACTTGGATATAACAATGTCCGTAAATTGAATGCTGTTCTTACCACGAGTTGTGCGCCGGGGCGCATTTGCTCAAATAAATGAGTGATGATGCTGTTTTTAATTTGCTCATCACCGACCAAAGCGGCGAGCCAGATCACATCGTATTTCGCCAAATTCTGTTGTTGACAAATATCATTGTGAATGAAATTCATTTCGTTGCCACTGGCAAGAGCATCACAAACCTGTTTGCCTAACAATAAGTCATCTTGTTGAATATCTAGGTTATCAACCTGTAAGCCCGCCTGATGTAGTGCCAGCGAAGTAAGTGGCAACGCGCCTGAGCCCACCATTAGTACATGCTCTATGGGCTGCTCTGCTAAAGATTTGACGGCGTTTATCTCAAGCCCTGTCGCACGCTGATAGTGATTAAAATAAGGATACTCTTCAATCAGGAGTTGTTGAGCTGCGGTACTAGCCACAAGGCGTTGTGCCCAGTGCTGTTCATATAAACTGGATGCCATACTAAACAGATGTTGGATTTGGGGCTTCACTGCTTCTATTTTGGCTTGTGCTAACACTTGTGTGGCAAATTCACTGCCATGTTCGTTCGATAACAACCCCAAAAATTGGTCAAACGTAGCCATTGTTTGCGCATTTATCGTCAACGATTCCATACTGTGAATATGCTCATACATTGCCACAATTTGTGAAGCATGGTCTTCAACGTGATTCATTAAAGTCATAAGTAAGTCACTACTATACTGTTCCTATTTTATGTTATAACATAACTCACTGGTTATTTATGTGTAAACAAAATTATTTAAAAATTTTTAGCTAAGTGAGAGGCTTAGTTAATTTAAAAACAAATAATTTACTATTTTCACAAGGCATCATGTTGAGAATTTTTGATGAAAGAAAATAAAAATAAGTCTCTTTATCATCAGTTTAGGGGGAGAGTATCTGCCCTAATACTCGTATTGTTGGTGGGGGTCACAGCTTGCTTTGCATTGTTTGGGGTGACAAAAGTACCTGCCAATACACACACATCGCAAGCGGTTTTTCCTTTGGTATCAAGTGTACCCATAGCTGTTACTGATCACCAAGTAAGCTTGTCACTATCGGGAATATTAAAGCCCGCAGAGCAAACAGATGTTGCATTTGAAGTTTCAGGAAAGGTTGTATGGCTGCATGAGGCGTTTGTTGTTGGGGGAATAGTTAAAAAAGGGGAGGTGCTGGCGCGACTAGACCCGTTTGATTATCAGACCCAACTTTTAAACAAGCAGGCTGAATTGGCATTGGCACAATCACACTTATCTGAACAGTTAGCACTGGCAAAGGTTGCAAAAAAAGAGTGGGAAAATAACCCTCATGTTACCGAGCTTGCGCTGAGAGAGCCTCAAGTATCCAGTGCTAGAGCACATCTTAAAGCGGCTGAAGCTGGACTTGCTCAGGCACAAAAGAATCTAGCTAGAACAAAGTATTACGCACCCTATGATGCGTTAATCACACGTCGTGATACTGGACTTGGGCAGGTGATTAACATCGGTCAGCAGCTCGGTATTGTGGTTAATCTGAGCTATGGAGAGCTGCACGTACCTATCGCTCAATTTGATTTGCCATTTTTGCCACCTTTGCCTGTATCTGAAGTGACAATTACAGCTGATGATATACAGCGTGTAGGCACACTAACACGCCATACAGGGCTATTAAGTGAGCGCACGAGAATGGCTTACTTTGTAATAAAAGTAGAAGATCCTTATGCCTTACACAGCACGTTACCCGCGATACACTTTGGTCAGTTCTTACAGGCACAAGTGCCTGGTAATATACTGAAAAATGTATTGAAAATTCCGCAGGAGTGGATAAAAAACGAAATGCTCTGGTTAGTGAGTCCAACGCAACAGCTAGTACAGTTTCCTGTTAATGTGCTACGCAGGGAGCACAATAGTGTATTGATAAGCGCACCATCGTATACCGACCACCAGCTGGTTACTCACTTACCTGACTATCCTCAAGCCGGCATGCAAGTTCGCACTAATTCGGCGCATACGCAATTGGCTGTTAAAGGAGATGAATAATGGGTTCGCAAGGTAAACTCATTAGCTATTTTGTACACCACCCTGTCGCGGCTAATTTGTTAATGCTGTTTATTGTTTGTATGGGGCTATTGAGCTATCAAGGGATCCAACGACAAACCTTTCCGGTATCTGAAAATAATAAAATCGTCGTTACAGCCACGTTATTGGGTGCACCTGCTAACGAAATTGAAGAAAACATACTGGTCAAAATAGAGCAAGCACTACAGTCACAGGTTGGTATTAAGCGTCTCACTAGTTTTGCTTCAGCTTCCAGAGCAAAGATAGAAATTGAATTAGAAAATGACCAAGATTTGGCGTATCGCCTAGACGAAATCAAGATGAAATTAGATGCTATCGCGACATTTCCTACCGCTATGGAACCGTTGCAGATTGTTGAAAGTGCTCAGCGTCAACGGGCATTAAGTGTTGTGTTATCTGGAGCTGATGACCCACTTGAGCTGAAAAAGCTTGGAAACGAGTTTAAACAGGAGCTGCTGCAACTAGAGGGAATATCACATGTAGAGGTATCAGCACTCCCTGATTATGAGGTAGCCATTGAGCTGACTCCACTCAAACTACAAAAATACGCGCTGAGCCTATCTGAGGTCGTACAGGCAATTCAAATGAATGCAGATAACTTATCAGCGGGTCAAATAAAAACGGCTAGAGGTAATATTTACCTGCGACTAGCACAGCGTGGTTATCAGGGTAATGATCTGAAAAACATACCCATTATTACAGGACCGTTGGGGGAAATTGTTCGACTTGGCGATATTGCAATTATCAAAGATGGTTTTCAAGAAACGTTAGATGCGGGGCGTTTTAATGGCCAACAAGCAGTTTACATCATGGTGCTTGGCGAAAAGGCGCAATCGCTCACCGATGTTGTTGCGCAAGTAAAAGCTTACATTGACTTCAAACGACAAGCTTTGCCTGAACATCTTCAAGTGTACGAGTTTGTTGATGTCACAGTGTACCTTGATGGTCGACTATCCATGATGCTGAATAATCTTGCGCAAGGTGCCCTTTTGGTATTTATTGTTTTGGCCGTGTTTTTACGCACCAAACTGGCTGTGTGGGTGATGTTAGGTCTACCTGTTGCGATGCTTGGCGCATTTTGGTTAATGCCGATATTTGGTATCACTATGAATTTAGTTTCATTATTTGCGTTTATCATGGTGCTGGGCATAGTGGTGGATGATGCTATTGTGATTGGAGAGAGTATCTGTGAGCAGACTGAATTAAACGGCCATTCTCCAGCACAAGTGGTACAAGGTGCAAAAAAAGTGGCAATGCCAGCTACTTTCGGCGTGCTCACGACAGTCGCTATTTTTATGCCGTTTATGTTCAGTAGTGGGCCGAACTCCGGACAGTTTATTGCTATCGCAGGGGTTTGTATTTTGTGCTTATTATTTAGCTTGATCGAATCTAAGCTGATCTTGCCCGCTCATCTAGCCTCAGTTCAACTCGCGCCAAAACCAAAGACGTATTGGCGTCAACGCTTTAATGACCGTTTTTATTCCCTATTGCACCACTATTATGCGCCCCTTCTGAGACGCTGTATTCACTATCGTTATGCTGTGATAGTAGGTTTTGTTTGCCTGTTAGTATTTTCTATTTGCTTATTAGCCAGTGGTTTACTGCGCTTTACTGCGGTACCAAAAGTACCACACGATTACCCTTCAATTAATATTCAGATGGATCACGCTGTATCTGAGGCGCAAACGCTTGCTGCGGTTGAACAAATTGAAGCTCTCATCGTGCAAGTTGAGCAGGATATTCAAGCCGAGACGGGCAAACCTATGATGGACGCAATGTATACCCGTATTGACCACCTAAAAGAGGCTGAGGTAGTAGTACCTCTAGTAGCCGAAGCGTTACGTCCCTTTGATACGTTTGAGCTGGCAAAGCGCTGGCGAGCGCAATTACCAGATATACCAGGGGTGAAAAAGCTGACAATAGAGTCTGACGTAATTGATATTGCTGAGAAAAGTGATATTGAATACCGTTTATATGCCCCTGACGCAAGCACATTGTATGCTGCCAGTCGTGACTTTGTTGATAGGCTTAATGGGACCGCTGGTGTTTATGGGGTTTACTCATCATTAGATAGTGCGCAGCTTGAATATCAAATCCAGCTAAAGCCACTCGCATATCAGTTACAGCTCAGTGCAAAAGAGGTGACACGACAAGTTGCTGCTCATTTTTATGGTATTGAGGTGCAGCGAGTAATGCGTGAAGGCCAAGAAGTTGTATTTAAAGTACGCGGAACAAAAGCCCAGCGTCATCAATTGAGCGCCCTTGCCTATACACTGATTACTTTAGATAACGGCGAACAGGTCTTTTTTGGTGATATTGCCAACACAGTAGCGGTGCCTGGCTTATCAGACATCACTCGGGAGCAAGGTTATCAAGTCGCAACAATCAGCGCAGACGTTGATGAGCAGCATAATACAATTAGTAAGGTGGTCGAACAGATTGAATCACAACTTTTACCTGCACTCAGTCAAGCACACAGTGGGCTTACCACTCAGCCTGGAATAGCACTTGAGGATCAGCGCCAAGAGCAAAGTGAGGTACTGACGTTTGGGCTGATTGGATTGTTGGTGGTTTACTGTTTATTGGCACTTCCTCTTAAAAGTTACCTTCAGCCAATAATCGTGATGTCTGTGATCCCCTTTGCTGCTGTGGGCGCATTGTGGGGGCATTACTTCCTTGGCTATAGCTTGAGTATGATGTCAGTCTTTGGCATCGTTGCTGCAGCTGGGGTGGTGATCAATGACTCTTTAGTCATGACCGATGTTGTGAACACGCAAAGATCCGTAGGTCAAAGTACTAAATCAGCGGTGCTCCAGGCTGGGATTGGTCGCTTTCGTGCCATTTTACTTACTTCATTGACAACCTTTCTGGGACTCGTCCCCATTATGTTTGAATCAAGCTTACAAGCTCAATTTGTGATCCCAACAGCGATTTCTTTGAGCTTTTCAGTATTATTTGCGACGGTTGTTACTTTAATAATGGTGCCGTGCTTGTACATGATGTTAGAAGATATTAAGCAGGTATTTCTCTATGGATTTAAAAAGTCTGTCGATGGCGCAGCTTAAGGACTCCAAGCTCTGCTTTTAGCGCATAAAAAAGCCCAAAATGTATTTGGGCTTGAGACTTAAAGGTCAGGCATGTGCCTTGTTGAAGTAAAAAGAGTGTGTCCAGTCAAGGGAGAGCGTGGACACACAAAATGGCGTTAATTAGAACTGATAAGACGTCGATAGCAGCACCTTACGAGGCTCACCAGGCTGTACCCACATCTGTGAATATGAATTAGTAAAATGCTCGCGGTCAAAGGCGTTATGTACCTGCGCTTTCACAGACCATCTGTCACTGATTGCATACTCTGCAAATAAATTGACTGTAACATAAGAAGGAAGGTAAAAATCGCTACCACGCTGGCCTAATCGCTCATCGACATATTGCGCACCAACACCTGCGGACAAAGTATTACCATACACGGTGTATTGCTGTCGTAATTGTATGCTCGCCGCATTTTCTGGAATATTAAGTAGATCATCACCCTTTCTGATGGCTACACCTAATCCTGTATCTATAGAATCTTTACTGACCTGAGCATCTAGATAGGTATACGAAAATTGAATTTGGGCATCAGCAGGCAATTGACCGATGATATCCAACTCAATCCCTTCACTTGTGGCTTCACCAATCGCCGCGCTATATCCAGGGTTTTGTACGTCCGCCACAATAATGTTGCTTTGTTCACTATCAAAGTATGTCAGTGTAATGTCGACATTGTTGTCTAATAATGACCACTTACTACCAACCTCTATTGATTCGCTTTGGTTTGGATCAAAGCCGTTTCCTTGATGATCAGTGCCAAAATTTAAGCGGTATCCTTCACCGTATGTTGAGTAGAGCGACCAGTTATCATTGAGCTGATATACCACACCCATCTGTGGGCTAAAGTGCTGTTCAGATTGATCTGCACTTTTCATGCTTATCTTGTCATCGGTGGTCTGTTTTAGCCAGTCGAAGCGACCACCAATGCGAATTTGCAGTGCCTCAGTCAGAGCGATTTGATCTTGAATATAGATACCTGTCGCCCATTGATTTTGCTGGCGAATAATGACTGGGCTTGGGGTTGGTGAAGGATATTGACCATACACTGGTTGATGGATGTTAATCGCATACAACTGTGCATCGGTTGGGTTAGTACTTAAAGCGGGAGCTCGAGCAACGCGATAATCACGGTCGAATTCAAAACGGTCATAATCTACACCAACAATGATATGATGCTTAATTGACCCTGTCACTAAATCTCCAGCGAGTTCGAAGCGTGCAACATATTGATCGGTATCGTAAGCACGTTGGCGATGTTGGCGTGTCAGCGTTTGAAAATCACGATACAGTTTTTGTCTTGACGGTGAAATATCGGCATCGCTCGATAGACTATCTAATTCTGTTTGTCTAAAAGCCAGTGCAGAGCTCAGTTGCCAGTCATTATTTAAATCATATAGCCATTGCAGTTGATGACCGTGCACCATTGTTGTGGTGGGGCCATCTCCTGGCTCACCAAGAAAGCGCTCGATTGGCATAAAATCAAAGTTGCCATTGGGTGCTATGATCCCGCGGTCAAACGGGATCTCTTGCTCTGCATACTCAAAATCGTACTGCCAGCTTGAGTCTGAGCTTTGATCAAACACAAACGATGCCATCATCCCGTGTTTTTGGGTTTCGATGGTATCACGAAAGCTGTCCTCTTCTTCGTAGAAACCAATGAAGCGACCTGCGACTGAATCAGAAAATACAGTATTTATGTCACCTTCTATTCTACGGTGAGCCCTGCTGCCTGCGGTGAGCTCTATTTCACTAGATGATTGGAAAGTTGGCTTTTTGGTAACAAGGTTAATTGAACCTCCTGGCTCACCACGACCAAATAAAGCCGCTTTTGGTCCTTTTAATACCTCAACTCGCTCGATACCAGAAACATCTCTTGGCCCTGAGAATCCTCGTCCAGCATTAAAGCCATTGACTAAATAACCACTTGGGACGTTTTCATCACCAAAAAAGCCTCGGATAGCAAAGCTGTCCCAAAGGCCACCAAGGCTATTTTGGCGACTTACAGAGGCTGACATGTCCAGTACCTGTGTTAAATCTGTGATACCCGTTTGTGCCATCAACTCAGCGTCAAATTCGAATATAGCCTCGGGAGACATTAGATGGGTAAAATCACCACGATAGGCTTGGCGTTCACCTGTAACTTCAATGGTTTCGATGCCATTATCGGCAGATACTGAGAATGCTGCCAGTAAAGACACGGCAATCACACTTAAACGGCAGGTAGAGTGAAAGGGAGTCATTATCAATCCTTCATTATGATATAATATAACGTTTGTTTGTGGTGACTGTACCATGAATGAGGTCAAGTGTTAAGCAGTAATCAATGTCGCGTATTCGTGATATAAGTATTGTGTCATTGTTGCTAAAAATAGTAATAAATGTGGGAATTTTATACAGTAAAGCGCATCGCTCTTCACGAAGAGAATTAGTTGTTAAAGCGATAAGTTATCGCAAATACCTGCAAAATATCAGATTTTTAAATTTTTTTTGAGATTTTTTGTAATCCTTCAAAACCCCTTAGCTATCATGGGATTAACCTAGGTACAAACGTCAAAAAATTGGCTTTTTACAAAAAGTCAACCTTGAAGTCTCATCTTGATCACCCTAA
Source organism: Pseudoalteromonas sp. McH1-7 (assembly GCF_013366255.1). NCBI lineage: Bacteria > Pseudomonadati > Pseudomonadota > Gammaproteobacteria > Alteromonadales > Pseudoalteromonadaceae > Pseudoalteromonas > Pseudoalteromonas sp. McH1-7. Next base: position 27,059 of record NZ_JABWPQ010000010.1, read on the forward strand.
GCTTTATTTTAATTGAACGGTCAATTAATAAAAGCTATGCCAAAAGTCGGAATGGAACCTGTTCGTCGTCAGCAGCTAATTGACGCCACGCTAGAGTCAGTTGCCGAGTTAGGATTACAAGCAACCACAATTAATAGTATCAGCAAAAGAGCGGGGCTCTCTTCGGGGATAATCAGCCACTATTTTGGTGGTAAACAAGGCTTAATTGAAGCAACCGTACGCTACTTATTAAACAGTCTAAAATATAGTTTGTTAGATAAAACCTATGGCGGTTGTAGTGCTGAACAGCGATTGATGTACATCGTGGAAGCTAACTTTGCCATGGTGCAGCAGCAGTCCAACACGACGCGTACTTGGTTAAGCTTTTGGGCCCAATCTATGCACGATAATGAATTACACCGACTACAGCACGTCAACAGTCGCCGATTGCAAAGTAACTTAGCAGTGTCATTGGCTGCTTTTATGCCAAGAGCTGAGGCAAAAGAAGCGGCAGAACTTGCCGCAGGCATGATTGACGGGCTATGGCTTAGAGCCGTATTAAGTAAAGCCGACCATCACGCGTTTCATCACAGCGAAACGCTCGCAAAACGCTACATTCAATCACTTATTAAGCAGTTTGGAGGATAATGTGACAGTCCCTGTATATCAAAATTTTATTCATGGCCAATTTTTGGCGAACCACTCAGGCGAAAAGTTTGCAGTAAAAAATCCAGCAACGGATGAAGTGATCTACGAAGTAGAAGTTGCTGATAGCCATATTCAGCAAGCTGCAATTGAAAGTGCCAAAGCAGGTTTTGCCCTTTGGTCGGCAATGACGCCAATTGAGCGCAGCCGCATCTTACATAAGGCTGTGTCGTTATTACGTGAGCGTAATGATGAACTTGCCAAAATTGAAGTGTTGGATACAGGTAAACCTTGGCAAGAGGCTGAATGTGTAGACATTCAAACTGGCGCTGACGTGATTGAATATTTTGCAGGGTTGGCACCCGCTCAGACTGGAAGCCAGCAACCTGTCGGCGGTGATTTTTTCTATACTCGTAAAGAGCCATTAGGTATCTGTGCCGGCATCGGAGCGTGGAACTACCCGCTGCAAATTGCATGCTGGAAGTCAGGCCCTGCGCTGGCAGCTGGTAATGCACTGATTTTTAAACCGTCTGAAGAAACGCCGCTTGGCGCGGTAAAGTTGGCTGAAATATTTATCGAAGCAGGTGTCCCTGCGGGCGTATTCAATGTAGTGCAAGGTGCCGCTGAAGTGGGTCAATGGCTCACAACACACCCTGATATTGAAAAAGTCTCTTTTACCGGTGAAGTTGGCACGGGTAAAAAAGTCATGCAAAGCGCATCGAGCAACTTAAAAGAAGTTACCATGGAGCTTGGTGGCAAATCACCGCTTATCGTCTTTGAAGATGCAGATATTTCTCAAGCTATCAGTGCTGCAATGTTGGGCAACTTCTACACTCAAGGTGAAGTGTGTACTAACTGTACGCGCGTATTTGTACATCGCAGTGTATATGATGCCTTCTTGGCAGAGCTAAAACAGCGCACTGAGCAAAATATCATTGCCGGTGATCCACTCGATCCAAACGTTAACCTTGGTGCGTTAATCTCAAAACAACATCAAACCTTGGTGATGGACTATATCGCAAAAGGTAAAGCCGAAGGGGCAACTGTACTGACAGGCGGTGAAGCCATCAGTCCTGCATCTGCACCAAACGGCTACTTTGTTGCGCCGACGATATTTATCGACTGTCATGATGAGATGACTATTGTTAAAGAAGAAATCTTTGGTCCAGTGATGTCTGTATTGGTATTCGATGACGAGGAAGAAGTCATTCAGCGTGCGAACAACACCCACTTAGGTCTGGCTGCGGGTGTATTTAGTAAAGATATTAAACGTGCACACCGTGTGATCCACCAGCTAGAGGCTGGTATTTGTTGGATCAATAGCTATGGTAACTCGCCCGCTGAAATGCCAGTTGGTGGCTATAAGCAGTCTGGGATCGGTCGTGAAAATGGCGTAGAGACACTAGACCAATATACCCAGACAAAATCTGTGTATGTAGGTATGAGTGATATTGAAAGCCCATTTTAATCGAGGAGTACTATGACTGATTTTGATTATATTATCGTAGGTGCGGGTTCTGCCGGTTGTGTGCTTGCAAACCGATTGTCAGAAAACCCCGCGCACAAAGTATTGTTACTCGAAACGGGTGGTAGTGATAAGAGCATTTTTATTCAGATGCCAACCGCGCTATCTATTCCAATGAATACCGATAAATATGCTTGGCAGTTCCATACAGAGCCTGAACCGCATTTAGACAACCGCGTTATGCATTGCCCTCGCGGCAAGGTGCTTGGCGGCTCATCGTCAATCAATGGCATGGTGTATGTGCGTGGTCACGCAAAAGATTTTGATGAGTGGCAAGACCACGGTGCACAAGGCTGGGATTATCAGGCTTGCTTACCTTATTTCAAGCGCGCTGAGTCTTGGTATTTAGGTGGCGATCAGTACCGTGGTGAACAAGGTCCGCTTGGCACCAATAATGGTAATGAAATGGCAAATCCGCTCTATCGCGCGTTTATCAGTGCAGGAGAGCAAGCAGGTTATGCCTTTACCAAAGACTACAATGGTAAGCAGCAAGAAGGTTTTGGCCCAATGCACATGACCGTCAAAGACGGTAAACGCTGCTCATCAAGCAGAGCTTATTTGGACCCTATCAAGCATCGTAGCAATCTGACGATTGTAACGGGAGCACTGGTACAAAAAGTGTTGCTAGAGGACAAAGTTGCAACGGGTGTCGAATATAGCGTGAAGGGCAGCCTGAAAACCGCGAATGCGGCGAAGGAAGTGATCTTGAGCGCAGGTTCAATTGGCTCACCACATTTACTACAACTATCTGGCATTGGTGATAAAGACGCGTTGACTGCCGCAGGCGTTGAAGTGAAACATCACTTACCAGGTGTGGGTAAAAACCTACAAGATCACCTAGAATTCTATTTTCAATATAAGTGTAAGCAGCCGATCACCTTAAATGGTAAGTTGGGACTGATTTCTAAAGGCTTAATTGGTGCCAGGTGGTTGCTTGATAAGTCAGGTCTAGGTGCAACTAACCACTTTGAATCTTGTGCCTTTATTCGTTCGAAAGCGGGCGTTGAGTGGCCGGATCTTCAGTACCACTTTTTACCTGCTGCTATTCGCTATGATGGAAAAAGTGCATTTGATGGTCATGGTTTTCAAGTTCATGTTGGCCACAATAAACCAAAGAGCCGTGGTGAAGTCACGATTAAATCGGCGGATCCAAGGGTTGCACCGAAAATACAGTTTAACTATTTAGCTGAGCAAGAGGATATCGAAGGCTTTAGAGCTTGTGTTAGGTTGACTCGTGAAATCATTGAGCAAAGTGCATTTGATGATTTTAGACAAAGCGAGATCCAACCTGGTGAGCATATCCAAACCGATGAAGAGATTGATGCCTTTGTGCGTCAAGCGGTAGAAAGTGCCTACCACCCTTCTTGTTCATGCAAAATGGGAGAAGATGAAATGGCCGTTGTAGACTCGCAAACTCGCGTTCACGGTGTACAGGGTTTACGCGTTGTCGACTCTTCTATTTTCCCAACAATTCCCAACGGTAACCTCAATGCGCCAACCATTATGGTCGCGGAAAAGGCTGCGGATATGATCCTTGGTAATCCGCCATTAGCCCTTGAGGAAGCAGAGGTTGTCATGACACAGAACTGGCAACAAGTTCAACGTAGTTCGGAGATGTAGTTTCGCCACTCGTATGGGAAAGTTCGTGCCCCATATGAGGCCTGCAGTGGCATACAGTGCAAGTAGTTTGCACTGTATTAATGCGGGAATAACGTACATAAAAACAACGGAGAAAAAAATGAGTTACTTCTATCTATTTTGGGAGGGTGACAATGACAGTATGGCTTAGTGCAGGCATCATTTTCACCCTATTAGCAGTCGCCTTTATCTTATTAAAATGGGGAAATGTTCAGTGCGTTGGTGTTACACCAGTTAAAACGTTCACTTTTATTGCTATTTTATTTACTTCTGGCCTCGATGTTGGCCTGATCATGTTTCCGCTTACGGAGTTTGCGGGTTACGCAGACATAAAAGCAAGCCCAGAGTACGCATTTACAAATCCTCTGGCCATAGAGTTTGGCTTTTGGGGGTTTTTAATCTGGGGGTTCTACTTTCTTACGTGTTTTTATTTCTGCGTAATAGAGCCCAAAGTGAAGTTCTTTGAAATTCCTTGGGTTAAATTCATTAATAACATCGTTATTATTGGAACTTGCGCGTTTACCGCTTTCTTATTGTTGTCTAATCTACCTTGGTATTTACCTAGCTTAGGAGATGGCGAGTCAATTATTCCGAGTTTCTATTTAATCGTGTTTGCAGCGATCGCCTTTGCCGTTTACTCAAGTACCAGCCTTAAATACGTGCGCTTTTTAAGCATCACGACGACCTGGGTATTTATTGGCCTGATCGCCTTTATGTGGGCATCAGCGTTTGTTTTTGGTGACAGTGCAATGTCGAGTTATACCAATAATCTGGCGCTCATCGGTGGATACTTTGCCAATATTGATCAGTTCATATTACCACTTAATGATTATCATGAATTTTATCTATTTTGGTGGTTTGCTTGGAGTATCATGATAGGGCAATTTACATCGCGTTTTGTTGGCGGCTTGAAGACGTATCAAGTGTTGGCGGCGATGCTTATATTCCCTTCTATTCCTATCGCAGCATGGTTTAGTGTGCTTTATCACTATCATGAGGCTGGGATCCCAACTGCTGGCATTAAGAACTTTGCAATGGTGTTTGTGGGTATCGTGTTTGTGATCAACTCACTTGACTCACTGATCCGTTTATATACTGATAATTTGAATTTAACAGTTAGTCGCCTTGGTAAAAGGAACTATATTTTACTTAACATAGTTGCACTATCGCTGCTTACCTTGTTATTTAAACTAAACTTTTTGCAGATCCAATGGGTTGGTGCGCTGGTCATTGGCTTGTTCTTCTCGTGTTTTGCGTACATTGCTTATAGCAAATTCAAAACCGTGAGCAAGATTGATAGCTCACCAAAAGACAACCTTATCGACTTTAGAAAAATTGAATCTGTAAATTAGGGATACAACGATATGACAACTTTAAAGAAAACGCTTTGTGCAATACCACTTGTATTTGCATCCAATTGTGCACTGGCTGATTGGTCAGCAACACTAACAGGTGTGTCTGATTATACTTTTAACGGTGTGAGTCAAACTCAGAGCGACCCTGCGCTACAAGGCAGCATTGATAAAGCGTTTGCCAACGGTGTATATGCTGGAAGCTGGGCGTCTAATGTCGATTTTGGTGGTGACACTGATGTAGAGTGGGATTTTTATGTTGGTCGCTTCGTCGAGTTGAACCAAAGCTGGAGTGTTGATTATGGCATTGCCTATTACTCATATCATGGTGGTGATGATTCGAGTGACGGCAACTATCCTGAGATTTACACAAAATTTGGTTACAGCAGTGAGTTTGGCCAAACAGAATTTAACTTTTGGTATAGCTGGGATTACTTTGGTACTGAGGCGGGTCATACTATTGCGATGGTGGCGCATACTTTTGAAATTGCACCAGGCCATGCGTTAAGAGCTAGCTTTGATGTGTCCAACTCCCTTGATGGAGATAAGTATAGTTGGGATGGCACTGGTAAGTCATACAACCATTATCGATTAGCTTATCAAACGGCATTGCAAGGTTTTAACATTGAAGTAGCAGCAGAGAATACCAGTCTAGACTGGGATACCGCTGACGAGCGTATCGTTTTGTCCTTATCAAGGACCTTCGATTTATAAGGCTTTGTAAGCGTCACTTGATGATGACCGAAATACCAGCCTAATTTAGGCTGGTATTTTTTTTGGCTATCGACACGGTTTTCTCGCCTCAAAATAGACCACTTAATTAAGATAATTGGTATAAGTAACTGGTATGACTAAAAGAGTGACGGGAAAGTTGGCTGGATTTTTTGGTGTAGTGGAAAAGTGAAGTGCAGAAAACGATATTGTTTATTTAATGTTAAATATTGTTTTACAAACATTGTTAAATTGTGTAACTTTATTGGTGACTGTACAACTGGGTAATAAATCCGAGTGGAGTCACTTAGTTAGGTGGTGAGATGTGCGCCCCTGATTGCTTGTTTCGACATACTGAGAACAATATATTGAACATTTTTATTAATCAAGTTGTACCATTCTCCCAATTTGCCGCGACCAGATAAACGGACGTGCTGTTGCGGCAAATTATTTCTCGATCGTTGACTAGGTAACCTAAGCTTAGGAGAATTAATGTCTTACTAGGTCTTGGTGCTGGCGCAAATATGCTGTATTTATAGTGGATAAGTATCAGGGCGGTAGCAAAACGCAAGTGCCACTAAGTTATCCAAACTTCAGGTTAAGTACAATATGAACTTTCTTAAAGATATTCCTGCTGATTTAACTGAAGAAGTTTTTGAAATGGTACTCTCTCATCCAAACATCCGAATTGAACGAATAGTATCAAACGGTCATACCTCCCCAAGCTCTGGATACTACGACCAAGACGAAAATGAATGGGTATTGGTATTACAGGGCTGTGGTGAATTAACTTTTGAAGGCGATAGCAAGGTAACCTTAAAGGCTGGTGATAGCCTTAATATTCCCGCACATCAAAAGCATAAAGTGAGCTACACCGACACTTCAGAGCCCACTATTTGGCTCGCTATTTTTTATTAAAATGGCATTTACCTCAACTCAGTCTAAATGAAATTAAAGTCGCCAACGAACACTTGGCTATCGTTGGATACTTCAGTAAACCACTCTTTTAGACTCTCAATTGCTGCGGTCGTTTTTGCTGCGACCGTATCGCGGTGCGGTGTCACTGCATACACACTATATTCCCTTAGCGACCAGTCAGGACACAGTCTTTTTAGCCTGCCTGATGAGAGGTGATGCCTAATTTCTGGCTCTGGTAATACGCCATAACCGATGCCATCTAAGGTAAGCTGAATGCAAGCCTGCATATTGTTTACCATAAATCGTGCAGCAGGTAGCGCTACTTGCTGGTGGGTTTGTAGATGGCTTAAATGGTAAGGATTCTGTTTGCTACTAGTATGGCCGATGAGCGCATGTGGCGCTAAGCTATCGGGATGTTCAATATTGAGTTTTGATAAAGGATGATGGCAACTTACGCATGGAATTAGCTGCCAGTCAGCAAGATGACGGGCGATAAGGTTTGAGTCCTGTAAAGGGCCTATACAAATAGCTAAGTCGACGCCTTCAGTGATGATGTCGATGGGCTCGTCGGTTAGGATCAAATCAACTTTGATTTGTGGAAACTGTTCACTTAAGTAACGCAGCGGCTTACTGAGTAGCCCTCCTCCAAACCCGATAGGGGCAGAAATTTTCAATATGCCAGATGGCGTATGTTGTAATAACTCGAGTTCATGCTCCGCTTGCTTCGCAGTTTGCAGTATTTGTATCGCGGATTTGTAATAGATAGAGCCCGCTTCGGTGAGCGTGAGGTTACGAGTATTTCGATTAAATAAGCTCAGACCTATGTCTTGCTCTAATTTGCTGATCTGCTGGCTGACAGCCGAGGTGGTCATATGCAATAAGTCAGCGGCTTTACTCATACTGCCAGCTTCTACCGTTTTGGCGAACACTTTGAGTCCGCGAGTCAATTTCTGATTCATTGTTAAGACCTGCTTAAAATACCTTTAAGAAAAACCGCATTGCTCCAAAATACGCAATCATCATACCATTACAAATGAAAATAATTGTTATTTATCTTGTATTCTATCATGGAGGTTTCTCGATGTTGATGGCCTGTCGTAGTTTGGCGCCACTCTCTTTAGCTGTTGCAGCTGCCCTGCCTTTTTCCTCACTTGCACAAAGTGATGCAAAATCAGAAATAAAAGAAGAGGTGGAAGTGATCGTCGTATCCGCTTCTGGATTTGAGCAACTGCTAAAAAATGCGCCGGCGTCCGTTAGCGTTATCAATCAAGAAGCGCTTCAGCAGCGCTTTTATCGAGATCTTACTGATGCCATGACAGATGTTCCCGGAGTTGTAGTAACTGGAGGCGGAGACAGGGAAGATATTAGCCTTCGCGGCATGGGCAGTCAGTACACGCTTATTTTAGTCGACGGGCAAAGACAAAGTTCGCGTGAGACTCGGCCAAATAGTGACGGCCCTGGTGTTGAAGGTGCATGGACGCCTCCTGTTGCTGCCATCGATCGTATCGAAGTGGTACGCGGGCCTATGTCTTCGCTGTATGGCTCTGATGCAATTGGTGGTGTAATTAACATTATCACTAAAAAAACGCCTGAACAGTGGCATGGAGAAGTCAGAGTTGATGCAACCAGCCAGGAGAGCAGCCGCTCAGGTGATATATATCAGGCTAATTTTTTTGCTGCAGGCTCGCTAATCAAAGATACCTTAGGGGTACAAATCTACGGCCAAACTACGCACAGAGACGAAGACGCAATCGTGTCTGGCTTTAGAGGTCGCGATGCCGACACGCTGAAGGTAAAGCTGGCCTACACCCCATCAGATGAACACGAATGGTTATTGGATTATGGCATTGCCTCACAAACGCTTGATGCAACACTCGGTAAAACGGTTGCACCACTTGCACCAGGTGAGTCGTGTGGCCGCCGTGGTTGTCCTGAGTCCACTACAACCGAATACGATAGTGAGTCAATCTCTTTGACGCATAACGGTTACTGGTCATTTGGTAGTTCTCGTAGTTATTTAAAACATGAAGAGTTTGACAATAAATCCCGCGAGATGACGGTTAAAAACCTAGATTTCCAGTCTCTTTGGACGTTACCGCTTGGTGAGTCTCATACCAGCTCAATCGGTGTTGCTTATCTTAATGAAGATTTGACCGACAAAACCAGTAATCGCATTAGTGATTTGCAGCAAGTCGACAACGATCAGTGGTCGGTATTTGCTGAGGATGAGTGGCGTATCGTTGAATCATTTGCCCTGACTATGGGACTACGCTACGACAAAGACGGTAACTTTGGCGGCCATCTCAGCCCGCGTTTATACGGTGTTTATACTGCATCAGACGCGGTGACGGTTAAAGGAGGGATCTCAACCGGCTTTAGAGCGCCGAACTTGCGTCAAAGTACGGCGGCGTGGGGTCAAGTGAGCCGTGGTGGCAATATTTACGGTAATCCAGATTTAAACCCTGAAACTTCGATTAACTATGAGCTAGGTGTGTACGTTGAGCTTGCTAAAGGGGTTAGCACCTCCGCAACGGTATTTTATAACGAGTTTGACGATAAAATTTCACGGGTGTCGTGTCCACTAACTCAATGTACGGACGGCCCTAACGAGTTTGGCTCGTTACCGACAACTTATGTCAACGTTGATGAAGCCGTGACCCAAGGGGGTGAAATTAGCTTCTCGGGTCAATTGACGGAAAAACTAACGCTTAGCGCAAACTATACCTACACAGATTCGGAGCAAAAAACCGGAGTGTACGCTGGTAGCCCATTAAATCAGTTACCTAAACATCTGTTCCAAACGTCGCTTAATTATCAGTATTCGGATGAGCTAAACACGTGGTTACGCTTTCATTATCGTGGTGAAGAAAGCCAGCCGGTAACAGGGCCTTCGCAAAGTAGCTTAGTCGCACCTTCGTACAACCTAACCGATTTAGGTGCAAATTATCAGCTGAACGAAGCGATCAAGCTTGGGTTTGGGATTTACAACCTCTTCGATGAAGAAATTACTGAAGCAGAATACGGCTACTTTGAAGACGGTCGTCGCTATTGGGCTTCATTGGCGTGGAGCTTTTAATGACACGAGTTCGCTCAGTGGCTAAGTCGTCGAATCGACGACTTAAAAAGCTGTTTGATTGGCGCACTTGGCATTGGATGAGCTCTGCCGTGTGTTTGGTGGGAATGCTGCTATTTGCCGTGACTGGGATCACCTTAAATCACGCAAGCCAGATAGAAGCTGCACCTACCACATATGCTAAAGAAGCGGTGCTGCCAAGTGCTCTGTTGACCCAGCTTAACGCGGCAGCAGAGCAAACAGCGCTGCCACGCAGCTTTCAATCTTGGTATCAGTCACACACAGGTACGGCGTTACCTGCACTACAGCAAGTGCAGTGGAGCGAGTACGAATTGTATGTTGCGCTGCCAAGAGCTGGTGGTGATGGCTGGTTTAGCGTCGCCCTTGATAGCGGTGAGTTTTATCAAGAGATCACAGATCGTGGTTGGGTATCATACCTTAACGATCTTCACAAAGGACGTAATACAGGATTTGCATGGCGTATGTTTATTGATGTGTTTTCAGTAGCTTGTATAGTGTTTTCGCTTACAGGATTATGGCTTTTATACAAGCATTCACGAGGAAGAAAGTCGACTTGGCCGCTCGTCGCAGCAGGCTTTGTATTACCTGTTCTAGTGCTGATGGTACCCGTGCACGCTAAAGCTGATGAAGTTGAAATCACTATCCCGCGTTTAAACGTCGCGGAATATCACCCACCTTATATAGCAGTATGGCTGGCGAACAGCAAACAACAGCGAGTTGCCGATATTGCCGTTTGGTATGACGTAAACATGGCGGATAAAGAAGGTGAAAAGTGGCTAAAAGACTTACGCCTATGGTGGCGTAGAAGCGGCCGTAGCCTATCCATGCCTGTAGATGGCGTGACTGGTGCGACAAGGCGTCCAGGTACGGCAAAGATTGATTTAGCCCCTTGGCGCAACGAGTTTAAAGCTTTACCTGCGGGTGAATACACGCTGTTTGTCGAGGCTGCTCGTGAGCTTGGAGGTCGTGAAGTATTGAAACTGCCAGTGACCTTACCTATCACTGCACCTGTCACTGTGATTGCAGAAGGTAAATCTGAACTCGCTACAACAATTTTAACAATGGAGCCTTAATCGTGAAAATTTCAACGTTAGTTTCTGGTGTCTTAGTTGCCTTAGCCGCATATAGCCCGTTAAGTGAAGCGCACCGAGTATGGATCAAGCCAAGTACCACCGTGGTGTCTGGTGACAGCGAATGGATCACGTTTGATGCTGCCATCGCCAATGGGATCTTTAACCCAGATCATTATGCTTATCCACTAGAGCGTCTATCTGCACTGTCTCCCTCTGGTAGCAAGGTCGAACTTAAGAACGCCGCAAAACTTAAGTATCGCAGTGTATTTGACATTGAGCTCAATCAGCAAGGCACTTACAAAGTGTTTAATCAAAGTCGCTCGCTGGTGGCGCGCTGGACTGATGAAAACGGTAAAAAGCACTACTGGCCAGGGCGCGGAAAAACTGGCTCAGTAGAGGCCTTTAATAAAGAAGTACCAAAAACGGCAAAAGATTTAAGTGTGGCCGACGTTGCAAGACGATTAGAAGTATTTGTAACTTTGGGGGCACCCAATAACACTGCGCTTGAGCCAACGGGCAAAGGGCTAGAACTAAACCCGGTAACTCACCCTAATGACTTGTACACCGGTGAACCCATTACCTTGCAATATACGATGGATGGTGAACCTGCAAAGGGTGCTGAAGTGATAGTGGTACGCCAAGATGAAAAGTACCGTGATAACAGTCAACCAAGCAAATATACAACGAATGCCAAAGGTGAAGTGACGCTAACACTATCTGAGCCAGGCATGTATTGGTTTGAAGTGGAATATGAAGACGACAAAGCACAACTACCTGCTACAAAGCGTACCGGCAGCTATGTCACTACCCTTGAGGTATTACCGCTTTAGCTAACCGTCCCCATGTGGTTTGAGACGTGCAGTCGTCTCAGCCCATTTTATTTAGTGGTCATAACAGAGACGCCACTAAGTGCCCAAAGGGGGAGGCGTTCCTTCCTCCCCCTTTTCTTTCTTAGTTGACTATTGCTCACACAGCGGTAGTGCTCTTATGTTGGTAAGTTGACTGCAAAAATGCTCATTGTGAGAGACCAGTATAAATCCACAAGGAAGCTGATTGAGCATGGTAGCCAGCTCCTGCTGTGCTTCTAAGTCGAGGTGATTGTCGGGTTCATCAAGTAGTAAAAAACCTTGCAGTTGCACTACTAACACAATCGCGGCTTTCATTTTTTCACCACCACTTAGTTTCATGATAGGCGAAGATATTTTATCTAATTTAAGACCAACGCTTGCAAAACTGGTGATGATATTATGATGTGGTGTATCAAGTAAGCGCACGGCAATGTCTAAAATACTATTGCCTTGCTCAAGCCAAGCACAATGCTGATCTAAGTAAATACATGTTGTGGGGCGCTGAATTTCTCCACGCTTTAACTCTAGCTTACCGGCAAGGGTTTTAAGCAAAGTGGATTTTCCGATGCCGTTATCTCCTGTTACTCTGAGTTTTTGTGTTGTATCCGCAAAAAGGTTTAGTGTCTTTTCTGGTCCAAAGCACAGTTTGGCTTCACATAAGCGGATTTTTTCTTTCGCTCTAGTAGTGGTATTAAAGTGAAACTGCTGTTTGTCTTCTCGATAATACACTGCACTTTCTTTCACTCTATCTTGAGCTTGCTGAATTTTATGGGTTTGTCCGGCATGACGCTTACTTCCTCTGTCTGACTTAAAGTCAGCAACCAGTTTACTTTGGCTACCAGCGCGCACTTGTGCTTTCCCTTTATTGGCTTGCCTTTGATATTGTAAACCCACTGCAATCAAAGCATGTTTAAGTGCTTTTTGCTCTGCGCGATTTGCTAAATGCTGTTGTTTTTGTCGGGTCTGGGTTTGAAGTAACGCCTCTTTAAAAGCGTTAAATCCATGTGAGTGATGAGTTAGTTCCCCCTGTTTTAGGTGAAGTATATGGTCGGCTTCATCCAATAAAATGGGATCGTGTGTGACGACAACCACACCATGTTTGTGGTGCTTTAGCTGTTCAGCTAACCAGTGCTTATTGTTGCTGTCCATATGATTGCTCGGCTCATCCAGTAATAGAATTGCTGGCTGGGATTGTAATACTTCGATATAGGCTCGCATTTTTGCCCCTGGACTTAGCTGCGTAAAGGGGGTTTCCAAAGTGAGTTCTAGCGGCGCAAGTGCTGCTTGCCAAGTTGATTCTAGCTGCCAATCATCTGCGATTAAGTCAAAATCGTGCTCAGAGGCTAACCCCTGATGGGCGCGATGCAGTGCTGCTAATTTTTCTTCAAGCCCAAGTAGCTCTGAAACGTAACTAAAACGGGTATTCGAATCTTGTGGAAGATAAAAGGACTCCCCCTGAGTCAGGCGCTCGCCCGAGGTTAGAGGCTGTTCACCGGATAGGGCTTTGAGTAAGTGTGATTTGCCCGCCCCATTAGGGCCTGTTATCGCAATAAATTGTCGCTCTATTGTTAAGTCGACATCGCAAAATAAACATTGGCCATTTGCAAGGATAAAACTTGCCTGCTTTAACTGTATCCAAGGCATAATTACTGCTCCTAGTTGCAGCAGTGCAAAAGGCTAAAGGCACAAAGACTCGTAAAAGCCATAAACAGTAAAATAGAAAATGAGAGTCTATAGATTAGTCTGAGAAGCCTCAACGATAACCATAAGCCTTGCACTGAAAATTAATAATAAGTTCGTCAGTTACAAAGGGCTTAGTTGTTCATTGTAATGGCAGCTCCTAATAAGGGGAAAGTGGACGAATATAAATAGTACTCAAACGATATTTTGCAGACACTTAGATAAATGTCAAGAGCTTGATAGTATGCCTAGTCAAAAGGTTGTGATATTACACAGTAAGGCGCTTGCAGACACTACCTGATGTTAATAGTTTGTATTTCCCTTTTGACTAATTAGTAGGAACTGTATATTTTAAATTGATTGCTAATATGGAGAAGGGATCTGATGAAAGCAATTGCAGGAAAGGAAAGTGCTGTGAGCTTTATCGAAAATTATGAATTTGATGAGGCTGTGCTCGCGTGGTTTGATTGGCATGTGGAAACTCATTTTGGGCAAAGGTTATCTGAAAAGGAAATACAAGTAGTTGTTGAAGGGTTAAAAGACTACTTGATATTTACCATCATTTCGCCTCATAAAGTGGCCGCTGCAAGCAAGCTGGTTGACGAACTGTTTCATGCTTTTATTTTACATACACATCAATACGCGTCCTTTTGCGAGGGGGTTGGGCAGTTTATTCACCACTACCCAGTGCGCAAGCGCGAAGTACGTGGTCATCAAACTCCATTAGAAAATATCGAATATAACGAGCATTATCAGGCAATTATTAGAACATACTGTCTTGCTTGTCAGGCTTCAGACCTAGATCCCCTCACAACAACGCAAGTCCCTTATTTATTTCAAGTTGACTCACTGTTACCAAAAGAACATGCGGTCTTGTTTGATATTCAGTTTTTTCAATCTGTGCTACCAAAACTTGGGGCGCACCATTTTATGATCAACGAGTAAAGGAGATATACATGTCATATTTAAAAAATCGAGCAAAAAGTAACAAAGCGGCTCATGCTCAAGTAGTGATAGAATTAGTAAAAGCTGAGAAGTTTGCAGACGTTTGTTTAGCTGGTGTATGGCCTAGAAAGTAAACGCTTTGAGTTTAAAGCAAGCTTATTTTTATGGACATACTCGAAAAAATTGTAGCCCTAGAACAAGGGCTACATACACCGCAAATGCGCAGTGATATTGAACGGATCTCGGATTATATTCACGATGAATTTTATGAAGATGGCCTATTTAGCAAAGGGATGACCAAAGCTGATATTCTAACGGGGTTAAAGCATGAAGACCTTAGCAAGCATAAAATAGTCAGTGAGGATTATAAATTGGTGTCTCAGAGTCGTACACAGGTGATCATTACATACATCTCAGCACTTGAGAGTGCTCTAGGTGAGAGATCATACCATGCCCAGAGGCACTCTACTTGGTGTCGCTGCAGTGATGATAAGTGGCGTCTGATAAGCCATAGTGCAACATTGATATAGTCACATAATGTGTTCATCTAATACCAATTAGCCTTAATACTTGCTGCGTTTGAAGGAGTAAAGTTGATGCTAACAGCGTTAAAAATTTCTTATTTAAACTGAGTTCTGTTTAATCAATAACTGGAGTATAAAAATGAGCAAAGTAGCTAAATATAAGCGCTTTAGGCAAGAGCTGGGGCAATTGCTTGCACAATACAAAGGCTATGGGTTTGTACTTGGTTTTCTGCTAAACCTCAGTATTTGGCATATCGCATCTCAGTTTGTTGCTGCTCCCTTTGTCTCCAACTTTTGGAATCAAGTGTTTGTTTCCTTGCTCTTTTCTGCGGTTTTTTGCCTGCGTGCAGAGCGAAAACTAACTTAATTTGTTTACCGAAAAGAAAGGCACAACACTCATGTGCCTTTTTACTACAGCGCGGCTACAAACAATATTGTGAAATGATCTTATACACTTGGTTGATATTGTCGCCAGCTTTAAATTCTTTACTAATTGGTGTTGGATCTGAGCCGATCCAAATTTTTAATTCCGCATCAAGGTCGAAGTGACCCGCAGATTCCTTGCTGTACTTCGTAATTTTGCTATACGGAATGCTGAGCATTTCTACTTTGCTACCAGTCATGCCTTGTTTGTCGATTAAAATTAGGCGTTTATTGGTAAAAATAAATAAGTCGCGGATCACCTTGTAAGCTTGTGCAACTTCTTCTCCGGTGATAAGTGTATCTTCTAATAACTTATCAACTTCGTTACTGTCTACTTCGCTCGCATTACCAAGTAAACCACTTAATAGTCCCATTATTCTTCTCCGTTTGATTTAAATTGCTCTTAGGCTGAACACACAATAGTTATCATTGCTAAGTGAATTAATGATGAAAGTGACAAAACCAGCATAGAAAAGCACGCTGATTTTGCCAAATTAATAACCCGAGTTTAGCGTAATAAGTTAGCTTATATCTCTTATCAAACAAATTTTGCCATCGCGAAAAGCAAACTCTGAGCGGCCTTGCAAGGAAATGCTTTGCCCTGCTTTCATGCCATTGGCTAAGTCTTGGGCTAATTTTGCTTTGTAGGTCACATCAACAATAAACAGATCGTTGTCTTGCGTGGCGGCGGTTAAAGATTGAGTGCGTTCAGAAAATACCTTTGCGGACTGATTTGCTAAGTCAGCAAACTCCATTTTACTGGTTGTACGTGTTGTAATTTCACCATTGGCGAGGTTTTCAAACACAACATCATCGGTGAGCAGGGTTAACATTCCCTCTATATCAAATTGATTGTAGGCTGAGATATAGTTTTTAACTAAGGTTTCCATCGTTCCTCCTTGATATATCAGGATAATAACTCAGTTATAATAACTTAGATCGGTTTGTTCAATTTCGCACACTCTTTTTACCACTTTGTGCTGTGCCATCAGCCGCATAAATCGTCCCAAATTAACATAGTCCTTTGGCGCGGTATTGAATCCACTTGCCCAATGAGCCAACATAAATAAATAATAATCACAAAGCGTGAGCTGCTCACCAACTAAGTAGGTATGTGTTGCTAACTGCTTGTCGATGAGTGCAAACATGTCGCCGACTCGTTGCTCAGCGACTTGAGACATAGTCTTATTGTTCTTTGGTGACAGCTGATACTTTTCAGGATAAAAATACAGCATGAGCTCTGGCTGAACTGTGGTGGTTAAATAAAAAAGCCACTGATAAAATGTGGCTCGCTGTGAGGTTGGGATGAGCTGGCCTTCAGGGTGCTTTTCGCATAAATGCAAACAAATTGCTGCACTTTCAATGATGACCTCATCGCCGTCGACTAATGTTGGGATCCGTCCTGTTGGGTTGAGTTCTAAATAGGTCGTAGACTTGTGTTGTTGTGTTTTTCTATCGACTAAGAGCAGTTTTTTCTCTAGTTGTAGGTGCTCAAGTACAAGGTGTGGTGCCCAACTGGCATTACGCGGATAGTAAAATAACTGATGCATCTTTTGCTATTCCTTGACGCTACTTTTTATTTGCGTGTGGCTGGTTTTCATCCCGATAGTTACAACTTTTACAGAGGCTGTAAACCATTATTTTGCTTTTAGCAGGGAGAATTAAAAATGTATATTGGCAAGCTGTCTGAGCTAACTGGGCTGTCAGTCAAAGCTATTCGCTTTTACGAAGAGAAAGGGCTTATTCCTACGCCTGAGCGAGTTGGTAAGTATCGTGTTTATTCGCAAGTGGATGTCGACCTGCTGTTGTTAATAAAAGAAGCGAAGTTGCTTGGGGTGTCGATTAAGCAATTACAGCAGGTGATTAAAATTACAGGGCGGCAAGTTAACTGGGTCGAAATCAACACATTTCTAGTCGAACTTAAAGCTGCTTTCATAGAGCAAATTACAGAGCTTCAGCAAAAGATACAGCGTATTGAACATTGCATCGCATCGCTCGATGAATGTCCACAGTTAACACCATGACAGCCACAGGTAGAGTAACTTGACTCTCCCGTTAAGGGGAGACAGTACAATCGTTTCTTAGCCACTGGATAAGGAAGCGAAAATGAAAAAGATACTGTTACTGAATGGTAATCCCAAAAACAAAAGCCTGTGTCATGCGATCACTACAAGTTACGCGAAAGCAGCAAGTACTCAACATCAAGTACGTAGAATGGACCTCCATGAGATGCACTTCGAAGTCAATTTGATGTATGGCTATGAAGCGAACCAAGTTGTAGAGCCATGCCTACAGCAATTCCAACAAAACCTACTGTGGGCAGAGCATATTGTAATAGTAAGCCCTCTTTGGTGGCTGGCGTTACCAGCTAAGCTTAAAGGGCTAATCGATAGGACATTACTCCCCGGGTTTGCTTTTAAATACAGTGAAACAGGTACTGAAGTTGAAAAGCTTTTACCGAATAAAACAGCAAGAGTTATTCTAACCTCTGACGCGCCGCAAACGCATTTGGAACAGGCTGCTGAAGGACTAATTACTCAGCTTACACATGGAACGCTCGGGTTTTGTGGCATAGCACCAACGCAATACACGTTATTTGGCCCTGCCCATTTGGCAACTTCAGAGGTCATTGATAACTGGCTAAGTGAAGTGACAAGCATAGCCGTACGGGGGGAGTGAATAAGAAAACATAACTTCTATTACTAAGCTTATTTTAAATCAAAATTTGCAACGCCGAATGTTGCTATCTTTTACATTAAGATGGCAACTTGGGCGAAGTGTATGCGAATTTGGAGTTTATTGCTTTTTGCGTTTCCATTATTGGGAATTGCAAATGAACCAATTTTGCCACTTGAGCCTACAACGGGGCTTAATGCGGATAAAGTAAGCTTAGGTAGAGCGCTTTTTTTTGATAAGCGACTTTCTCGAGGAGATCAAGTTAGTTGTGCATCATGCCACCAATTGCCCAGTCATGGTGCAGATGTAAAGCCCCTTTCCAGAGGAGTTAATAACGCGCTCGGTGAGCTAAAAACTCCCACTGTTTACAATGCCGCTTTAAATATTCGCCAAGCGTGGGATGGCCGCGCACAATCGCTGTATGATCAGGTTGACTCTCCTATCTTAAACCCAAAAGAACATGATATGACTTGGCCAGAAGTCGTCGCTAAGTTAAATCAAGATAAAGTGTTGGTCGCACAGTTTGCTAAAGTGTACTCGCGAGGAATAACCCCGCACACAGTAAAAGATGCGATAGCGACTTTTGAAGAGTCGTTAATTACGCTCAATGCACCGTTCGATTTATGGCTCAAAGATAGCAGCGTAAAATTACCTGAGTCGGTAATCGCGGGCTACGAGCTATTTAAGCGCTATGGTTGTATTAGTTGTCATCAGGGACGTAATGTTGGCGGTAATATGTTTGCCAGAATGGGTACGTTTGGTGATTATTTTGGCGATAGGAATACACCAATTAAAAAAGCGGATTTTGGCCGTTTTAACGTTACTGGAAATGAGCAAGATCGCTTTGTGTTTAAGGTGCCGAGCTTGCGACTCGCGAGCAAACAAGCGTACTTTTTTCATGACGGTAGTCATACAAGTTTAGAGTCGGCAATCGAGGCAATGGCCAGGTACCAGCTTGGCAGAAAAATCCCTGACACAGACATGCAGAAGTTAGTTGCATTCATTAATAGTTTAGCTGGACATCATCACGAAATGGATTTGGAAAGACAAAATGAGGAATAAAGCTTTTATTGGTGTACAAGCATTATTGCTGTGTGCACCGATTGCGCTTTTTGCGTATTTTTACTCGCAACAAGAAATAAATAGTCATGTGCATCAAGCTCGAGTTTCACTATTGATTGAAGCAAAAAGCATAGATGCCAAACTTGATGCAGCGGTACTGCAAATGTTGAGTGCGCAGCTCAATCAATATGATGAGTTAGCGCAACTTGCACACGCCATTGATGAGCTAAACACAACCCAGAAGCATGAGCTATTTAACCATACAGATCCAGATGTACTGCGGCAATATGAAGCGTATCGGGCGTTATTGAGTGAAAAAGTATTACAAGTTGAGTCAATAAAAACAGCTGCTGCCAGTATTAAAAACAGCTTGCTCTACCTTCCTGAGTTAGTGAAAGAGCTCGAACAAAGCGACCCCGAACTTGCAACAAAGGCTAATCGAGCGCTTGCAAATTTAATGCTTGGGCAGCTATATGAATTTGCTATTGAATCTATCCCACATATTCCATCTGAAAGTGACGTAGCAAAGCTAATTTATCAGCATTTTAATGTCGCGGTGACAAGGAGTGTAGAGTTAAAGCAGGCAAGGCAACGGTTTCTCAATTTACCCAGTAGCGATACTTTCACTGCGCTTTACAGTAGTTACAATCGTTACCATAGCCAGACATTAGAAAAAGCCAAACAACAAAATGAACTACTATTGACGCTGGCAATTGTGCTGTTCTTATTGCTTATTGTGTTTGCAAATCGTTTATATGCAGCTAAAAATAAAATTCTAAGCACCAGCAGAACATTATCTGACGCTGTTGCGCGCCTGACGGAGGGGTTTGCATTATTTAGCCGCTCTGGCAATTTACTGCTTTGTAATAGCGCTTGGTGTGAACACTTTGCTGTTGAAGACCAATCTTCCATGCCCCGTAAACTAGAACAATGGCAGCATCAATTTGGTGACATATTCAACGCTGACTCCAATTTACATCAAACAGCTTTGGGTACTTGGCTTCAAATAAAGCAAACAAAGACGCACAATAATGGGCAAGTATTTGTCAGTGTTAATGTATCCCCCTTTAAACAAGCTGAAGAAGAGCTAAGAAAGTGGGGCCATGCAATTGAACAAAGTCCTGCTTCTATCATTATTACCGATCCAAGAGCTCGAATTGAGTATGTGAACCCCAAGTTTGAGCAAGTAACAGGTTACTCACTTGCGGAAATAAAAGGTCAGACACCGAAGGTGTTGGGGTCTAAACAAGGCTTTACAGACTACAAAGCACTATGGCGAACTATCAAGCAAGGTAAAGTTTGGCGCGGAGAGTTTTTTAATCGTCGTAAGTCAGGTGACTATTATTGGGAATATGCGTCAATTTCTCCGATTAAGAATCAGCAAGGGGAAATAATTAATTTTATCGCGATTAAAGAAGACATAACCGCACAGAAAAGTGCAAGCGCACAGCTCAAAACTGCGGCAGCGGTTTTCAATGCGACGCAAGAAGGGATCATGACAACAAATGCCAAGTTGGAGATCACAGCCGTCAACCCCGCATTCACCAAAATCACAGGATACGAAGAACATGAAGTATTAGGCCAACGGCCAAATATTCTGAGCTCAGGAAAGCATGACAGACATTTTTATGACCAAATGTGGAGTACGCTGAATACCCAAGGTCAGTGGGCAAGCGAAATATGGAATAAGCGCAAAGATGGTACTTTGTATCCAGAATGGTTAGCGATTAGTGTGGTTTATGACGATAAAGGATTGGTACAGCAGTATGTGGCTATTTTGTCTGATATGACAGAGCGTAAAGCCCAAGAAGAACAGATTGAATACCAAGCTTATTATGATGTGCTAACCGGATTGCCAAATCGAACGTTGTTACTTGAACGAATTGAGCAAGACATCAAAAGAATGAGTCGCACAAAACATCAAAGTGCGGTGCTATTTATTGATTTAGATAGATTTAAACGCGTCAACGATACCATGGGGCACGAAGCGGGTGATGTATTGCTTATCTCTGTTGCAAAACGGTTAAATGAATTACTGCGCAAAAGCGACACACTAAGCCGCTTTGGCGGTGATGAATTTGTGCTGCTGCTTAGCCAAATTACACATCCAGATCACGCTGCACAAGTTGCCGACAAAATCGTCAAAGCATTGAGTGAGCCCTTTGTCATTAATGGGTTTGAGGTTTTCACCGGTGCAAGTATTGGGATCGCAATTTTACCAGGTGATGCAAAAGATCAAAAAGAGCTGTTAAGACTGGCAGATTTAGCGATGTATAAAGCCAAAGAGGCTGGGCGGAATCAGTACCATTTCTTTGCACAAGAGATGCAGCAGCAGGTTAATCGCCGAGTTGAATTAGAACAACACCTGCGAGTGGCGTTAGAACATAAAAAGATAACCGTACATTATCAACCCATAATAGATATTGTGACAGGCCAACTATATGGCGTAGAGGCCTTAATGCGTTGGCCGACTGATTTTGGTCAATATATCTCACCCGCAGAATTTATTCCTGTGGCTGAAGAAAGTGGTCTGATAGCACCTTTGGGGGAGTGGCTATTAGGACAGGCCTGTGGAGATATTCGTAGGCTTAATAAAGCCATCGGACTCAATTGCTACCTGACGGTAAATGTATCGAGTCAACAATATCGGTTAGGCTTTAATGCCACTATCATTAAGCAAATTATGCAGCAATCAGGGTTTCATCCTGAAAATCTGACCCTTGAAATTACCGAAAGCATATTATTAGAAGACGATAAAGCGGTTACTGAGTGGTTACAAAGCTTGCGAGCAACAGGCGTGAATTTAGCCATTGATGATTTTGGAACGGGTTATTCTTCGCTGAGTTACCTCAAACGCTTTCCAATCAATACATTAAAGATAGACAGAGGGTTTATTCAAGATATTGATCAAAACCAAGATGCAGCGGTTTTAGTCAATGCAATATTGTCTATGGCAAAAAGTCTTTCATTAAAGGTGATTGCAGAAGGTGTAGAGCAGCAAGGTCAGCTGGACAGTCTAAAAAACTTGGGGTGTCAGTATGTTCAAGGGTATTTATATGCAAAACCAATGGCAATTGAGGGCTTGATCGAATGGGTTGAACGCTTCACGCTGATTTCAGAGCGAACCTGCCATAAGTTGTGGTTGGATTAAGAGGTTTTATTGGGGGAAGTATTTATATTATTAAACGTCAATTGAGCAAGCTTTAAAGTTGTGGCCAATTTCATTTGGCTACTGCACCTTTCATAGCTGCTCACTTGTAATAAAGTGTAATGGATGGTCAGTTGTATGCGTGCTAGCTTTAGGGGTTCTTGTGAAAGGGTCACTTTCACAAATTAAACCATTGTTGAAAGGAGAGTTAATATGTGTATAGAACCAGAAGAAATAGAGAAAGGGCTTAAGGAGTTAAAGAAAGTTGATGGGCTCATAAGCTCTGTGTTCCACAAATCCAAAGTAACCGATAAGCTGGATAGTGAGTGCTCCACGACATTAGTAAATAAAACTGGGTTTAAGCTTGTTCTGGCAGGCTCCCATAGAAATCAAGTTATTCCCGCTGACAAAAGGGATGATGACGACCGATTAATGAAGGAGCAAAAAGAAAATTCCTCACTTTATTTAATCGGGAACCCCGCTAAATTTGAAATACCTTCTCAGTTACAAATCTTAAATGCTTCTGGATTTTTTTCCAATGATATTCACCAGAAAGAGCAGCAAGCAATTATCGAGCGCATTAATTCTTCAATGTATTCCAGCACGTGGTCGTACTATTATTCTTTCGATGACGGGTTTGACTCAACAGTTGAATATAAATTTGTTCCACTAAGCGGTAATGCGAAACCGATAACACAAGACTCTCAGTTGGACATTGATGAAAAAAGCTGGGATCATCACTCCTTGAGTATTAAAACGTCACATTATCAATATGATAATTGTATAATGCAGAAGGATAGTGCAGGAAATAGCTCAAAAACGCACGAGATAAGCAAAATAGATAAACCGTTTAAAGTCTATATTTCCTCATCGGAACAACATAGCTTTTACCCTAAATGGGTCGATCAAAAAAAGCTCCTGTTTAAATACTTTCTTGATGGAAAAACTCGGGCTGTTTACCTTTCTTGTGTCGGAGCGATTGACGCGGTATTTGAGCTCACAGATGAGATATGTCCTGAATCATAATTTATCTACGAGTTACCCCAAGGGAGCATGCTTCGTTAACAACGATATTTTGCAAGGCTACTCACCCAAAGCTAGTGTACAGGTGTCATGGGCAGGTTCAATATGAATCTGCCAAGACAGATATGTATCAGATAACTCACATACCTTATTGAAAATTGCGCGTTTGAGTATGGCTTCTTACTCAAAGCCAGATTTCTTTATCTGATTATTGAGCTGTGTATATTGCTTTTTGGCGTTTCGCCCTAATTAACTATGGCGACAATCCAATTACAAGGAGTAATTCAAATATGGAAAAAAACAGCCTTATCACGTTGGTGAAAGCCTACTTTGAAAAGATAGATGCTGGAGATCCGACCTATATAGACCTGTTTCACGACGAAGTTACATTCTTTTTCCCCAAATTTGGCGATGCGGTTGGCAAACAAGCATTACTAGAGTTTGGTGACAAGATAGGGAGCTCACTCAATAGTATTTGGCATGATATTGAGCAATTTAACTTTATTGTCTCTGGGAATACTGTTGTGGTAGAAGGGCAAGAGGGCGGAGTTATGCGCGATGGCACAAAGTGGCCGGATAATCATATATCATCAGGGCGCTTTTGTAGTGTATTTGAATGTAATGATAATTTGATAGCTAGAATGTACATTTACGTAGACCCAGACTTTCCAAGTCGTGATTCTGAAAGAATAGCCACGCTGTCTAGAGTGACACTCTAATGCAACAAGAGCTACGATAAAAATATAAACTTTAGACTAAACAGTTTGATAAGTAAGTGTGATTACCAAGCCACTTTGACGTCGTCACACTTCCAGTGTTGTCTATGAACAGCAGTCTGTGTCAATCTTATTGTGATAGTGTTCATTCAGTCAAAGAGCGGAAAGAGCTTGCATGTATTTCTACCCTTTTCTCAAATTTGAGTAGCCAGACACTTGTTATTACTCTAGATGCAGGCTAGGTGTTTCTCGGTGCTTTAGCGACAATGAAAAGTCGCTTAGCGTTAGCAGACTCAACTGTAGTCGTTTATTCCTAAGCTCATAGTAGAGGTTTGTATGTTATCTGGTTGGTAGCTGTAGGTGAGAAACGCCAATTGTAGACAGTAAATTCATTTTATTATTTAATATACTTTTCAATATGTTAAATTAGAATTGATGTTGGGTTTACAAAGCCTCACCTGCAAATTGTTATACGCAGTGGAAAGTTTATCGGTGGAGGGAAATGTGGAAAAAATAATGAAGTTAGCATAGTTGAATGTAGCATTGGCGAGGTACCCATCGGGTCCCCCGGAAATCAAAGATTTTGTTGATAATCTGGATCTGGTTGATGGTATAGCAGAGGAAAGTCATGTTCTCTGGTGGGTTAACCGAGGAAGTACTTGAGCGATCGGAGTGTCTTTGGAAGAGTAGCAACAGCCCGTACGAGTTTCCTTTTAAAAGGATTTGTACACCTGATGATGTATAAGCGTCTGTGTAAAACACGGATAACAAATCACCCATGTAGGCAGCTAATTTTCAGCGACTAGGGGTCGGCTGAATTTAGTCATTACACATACTTTATTTGAATATAGTAGTAACTCGCTATTACTTAACAAAGCGTTATGTATACAAGGATTTAGATGCGCATTTTCGGTGAGATAGATGGAATTAGTCCAGGTGATCTCTTTGATGATAGAAAATCTTTAGCTAGAGCTAAAGTTCATTCCCCTTTAGTTGCCGGAATAAGTGGCGGAAAAAACGAGGGAGCAGACTCTATAGTGCTATCAGGGGGATATGAAGATGACGAAGATTTTGGTGACGTTATCATTTATACAGGTGCTGGCGGCCAAAAAAATGGTAAACAAATTTCAGATCAAAAACTAGATGGCGTAAATTTAGCCTTAGCTAAAAACAAAATAGAAAACCTTCCGGTCCGAGTAACCCGAGGACACAAACATAAACATGAATTAAGCCCCATAAAAGGTTACCTCTATGTAGGACTCTATAGCGTAGAAAGCTTTTGGTACGAAACAGGAAAATCAGGTTATAAAGTGTGGAGGTACAGGTTAATCGCTCAGGGGCCTTTATCTACTGGCAACATAGTGAAAGAGCCTGCTAATCCATATAACGCACCAGATAGAAAACCATCAACCGTAAATCGCATTGTAAGAAACTATCAAAAAGCTAAAAATGTGAAGTCTTGGTATAATTACAAATGCCAAGTATGTGGGACTGCAATTGAAACAAGCGCAGGTTTGTATGCTGAAGCAGCCCATATAAAGCCTTTGGGTGAGCCACATAATGGGCCTGATATAGAAAGCAATCTCTTGTGTCTATGCCCTAACCATCATGTTATGTTTGATAATGGTGGATTTACTATAAGTGATAAATTAGAACTTATTGGTGGTATTGAGGGTAAACTTAGGGTGGTAAAAAAGCATCATATTAATTTGGAGTTTATCAAGTACCATCGAAGACATTATCTAAAAGATACCTAACAAAAGACTTCTGCATCAATAACCAGTCTTAAGTTTACACTTGAAATTAGCGCTGGCACTCGTTGCAGCCCAGAACAACTCAACTTATATTTTGCCATTTTTCTGTTATTGGTACTTAGCCGAACTTTGGCTAAGTACTAGTATCAGTTAAAAGCCCATATCTGCCGAATAATTGTATTAAAGGCGTGATAACGAGCGGGCAATGCTCTGTTTTTTTTACAGACTAAATATAAACTTTCCATTACTGGCTGTGTTGGCCGCAAAACTTGTAAATGCTCAGGGCTATGAAAGCCGCCGACAGCACTTTTTGGTAGCACAGTAAAGCCCACACCTTGAGCGATTGGCTCTAAGATTTGACTAATTTGGTTAATTGAACCAACGATAGGGATTTTACTAACATCTAGTTGTGTTAGTTCTTGCTCTTTGGATTGCTTAAAATACAAAGATAAATAATGCTCGGCATCTGGGTGATTGATTAGTCCTAACTCTAAAAGTAAGGGCGCGTATCGATCACTAGTATTGGCCTGTTGTGGTAAAATCAAGCAGAGCTCTTCTTGACCAAGCGTTTCAAAATCAAAGAAACTCTCATTGGGTATATCGGTTACAATTCCTTGATCAATCTGGCCGTTTTTGATGTCAGTCAAAATTTGATGATTTGGTGCTGCTTTAATATTAATATGAATATTGGGGTGTTGAACTTGAAGTTGTAATAACTTTGGGTAAAGCAATAAGGCTACTGAGCCAGAACATGCTAAAGTACACTCTCCTGATAAAGGGTCGTCAAAATTTAATTGCTCAAAGAGCAGCTTTTCCTCCCTGATCAATGCTTTGGCATAGTTGTACACTAACCGACCTTGCTCGGTAACCGCGAATGACTTCTTATCTCTTCTAATTAAATTATATCCACACGATTCCTCAAGTTTGCTGATATGCTGGCTAACTCCCGGTTGAGTCATATACAGCTTCTCGGCGGTTTTTGTAAAATGCCCCGTATCAACTAAGGTAATAAATGTTTCTAACCAAACTGGATTGAGCACAAACAAAGCCATAACAATAATTTATTGAATTAATAATAATTGATAATTTCATATAATCAATGTCTCGCCATAGAATTTACTGACTAAGTCGAGTTGCTATTGAAAAATGTTGGAGAAATTTATGAAAATGAATCATGTCGGTATTATGGTTGGCAATATGGACAAAGCGGTTGAGTTTTACACCAAAGCGCTAGGCCTCAGAATAGTAATGAATAACACCAAGGTGATAGAAGAGCGAGAATCAGCGATTGGTCGCATGTGTATTGCGGTATTCGGTGAGGGCTTCAAAGGCTTCAATATTGCTCACTTAGTCACTTCTGATGGTATTGGTGTTGAGCTTTTTGAAATGGTTGAGCGCGAAGATCGCCATCACGTTGATTTTTCTCGCCTTGGTATCTTTCATTTTTGTTTACAGCTGCCAAAAGAGCAGTTTGATACTGCGATTAAA
This sequence comes from Pseudoalteromonas sp. McH1-7, assembly GCF_013366255.1. Classification (NCBI taxonomy): domain Bacteria; kingdom Pseudomonadati; phylum Pseudomonadota; class Gammaproteobacteria; order Alteromonadales; family Pseudoalteromonadaceae; genus Pseudoalteromonas; species Pseudoalteromonas sp. McH1-7. Next base: position 54,281 of record NZ_JABWPQ010000010.1, read on the forward strand.
CGTGTTGAAGAGTATGGTGGCAAAGTTCGTATGGATATTCATCGTTACCACCCTGAAGATGAACTCAAGCAAGCGCAAATGGTTTATTTAGAAGACCCATTTGGTAACCTATTCGAGTTTTACTCTCACTCTTATGAAGATACTTACGCATCAGACTACGAATAAAACAAAGGAGTAGAAGTTGTCTACCCTTTTGCTTGTCACATTTATGGGAGATTCACCCTTCCTAATATCAATGATTGTTAATACATTGCTCATTGTGAAGGAGCAAATCAGACACTAGCTGCGTTGAATTCACTCCCAATAACCGGCTATTGGTGCGTAAATTCGCTTTGCCTACAGGATGCAGCTACCCTGGCGATAGCAGGACGTGTTCGCGGTTTATCGACAAGATTTTATCGCCTCAAAATAACGCACTGAATTAGGCGAGTAGGTATAACTCAAAAATCAAAGGCATCTATTAGACGCTCTTGGCATATAGACACTTAATACAAAAAAACCAGCTAATGACTTTAGCTGGCTTTTTAAAATTCATGAAAATAATACTAGAGATGGAAAATAAGCATACCCTGCTCGCTCACGAGCATCTCTCCTTGTTCATCAGCGCGCAATTGTACTTGTTGCCCATCGTGAAGTAATTGATAACGTTGACCTGCGGCTAATCCATTAATATGGACCGTTGCCCCAGACTCGACAGGCTGAGTGAAATAAATATCTTGTGCGTATGGAGATAACAATTCTTTGCTGAATAAGACTATCTCATCTACCCTTCCAGCAGCTTGCACATACACCCCTAAATGAGAAGGCGATACTTCATCAAGTTCTTGTACATTAACTTCAGGCACCTCACCTACATCTGCAAAACTTAACACTGACAGCAGTTCATTATTGACTTGGGGGGTATTTGCTTCTAATTGAGTATGCCATTTACGCTGGTTCAATGGAGCCTGATAGGTCAGTACATCTTGATAATACTGAGTCTCGTCAACTATCGATAAAGTATAGTCTTTAGGTAAAATGGGCTGATAGATAAACTCTTTCCCGTCATTTATGCTCGACACCCTATCACCATCGAATATAGGTTGTGCTAAAAAGCGTTGATTTTGCTTCACGCTGCGCACGTACTGATCACCTGCCTGTAATCCAAGTTCTTGATGATATTGCATTAAGTCACGGATCACACTTGGCTCAGTTTCAATGCTATCGTAAACCAGAACGATATTGGGCTTTAAAAAAACCAGTTGTCTTGCGATTTTTTTCGCGTAACTTGCTTGCCAATAACCCAACATATTATAGGTTTGTTCGGCACGTGCTGCGATGAAGCTCATTTTAGGACTATCGTATAAAGTAACATATTGACCACGACCAGCCGCTCTGTGTGCTGGATTAGAAGAGCCATCATGAGTGGCATTCTCAATTAAGATGGTATTATGGGCTGTTGAGTTAATAGCAAACTTACCATACCCGGTCATCTCTTTGGTTATCCATTTTCCAGCATGAGCTATATCAAATGAGAGTGTATCGAAATGTTGATGGTCTACAATCGCCGGGCTATTCAAAAAATACAAGTTGGTTGCTGAACGAGACCAATCAGAACGTGATGCGACTAGCCCTGTTCCAGGCGCATAAAAAAATGTGCCGGGCTGCTGTGGTGCCTCACTGATTGGTTCTTCTGGTTCGAATAACACGCGCTCTAATCCCGTGTCCATTGAGCCGTTTGGATAGCCCTCTTTTTCGATGACTTGTTCAAGCCAAGCTTGAGCCTGAATTCGGCGCTCTGGATTTTCGACCATAGCGATTAAGTGCAGCATCATGGCATAGCGATGATCACCTGAGAGAGGCACGTAATCATCAACATGCTCCTGATCACCATAAAAGTACATACCTGTGCCACCAGCCAAGGTTTGATGGAGATAAGCCAGTACTACCTGCTCTGCGTAATCGTTTGGATAATCAATATTACGTAGCTCTTTATTGTACATGTACAAGCGCATCCAGTGCATCATAGTACCAGGGCTATAATCAATACCCTCAGCCCATACGCCGCCAGCCATAACATCATCCATAAACTTATCGACAACGTATTCTTTTAACAATCGATCTCCGGCGTTTAAGTACTGTGTGCTTTTCTCCCGGATCTGAGGATCATGAGCGTTTTGTAGCGTCATACCCAGTAAAGAAAGGTTTTCCGCTAGCGAGGTGACTTCATCTGTGTCCTGCCAGCGCATTTTCGAAAAGTCATCACTATAGCCCAAGTAATCAAGCCAGTAGTCGCCCCATAACGCAAAGATCGCTTCAATATCCCGTTGCTGTTGTTCACTAAACATGGTCTTCGCCCATGCGTACGTATACTGCGACCAACGGGCCTGTGAGCGAAACAAGTTTCGATTGCTGTAATACTGCCACCCTACGATCGGCTCACTTACGTATCGCTCTAAAAATAGCTGCTTGGCTTTTGTGCCATGTATTTTATTTCCTGTTATTCGATAGCTTAGCGCGTACGCGCCAGCGTAGTCCCAAGTATTATATATACGCTCTTTTGCAAGGTTGGCAGCAAGCTTACTCTGGAAAGTTTGCCAAGCTGGGGTTTCTTTCTGAGCGGCTTGAGCAAGCCGAGCTATTCTATCAGCGGGGAGCAAATAACTTGGCTCTAAACTGGGGTTATTATGTATACCGTCATCAATATCTGAGGCACATGCTTCGTTTGGCAAATTAGGGGTTAATGTCACATCATCAAGCAACACCTCTGCTGTACCTCCTTGCAACGCTAAGGCGATAGAGTATCCTGTAACTTGTTCATCTTCAGGCAATATGATGGGCTGACAAATTGTTTGAATTTGCTCTGTGAACGGATTCAAATTGATACTGTCTTGAATATGTTGACCACTGTTCACCTTCACTAAACTGCGAAGCTGTAATGTTCCACCTTGAACTGGGTTAAGTAGCTTCACTTTTGCCCTGAGCGTCACGCCTAAAAGCGTTGGTGCTTGCCCCCAAGGATAGAAATAGCTGTAGCTACCGCTACTCCAGTTAGTTAACGAGAGCTGCAAACTTTGTAGCCCAGAGATAGGTTCAATTTGGTTTAAAGTTAATTGCGCTGTTTGTGGGTTAGAGGCCGTAAATTCGTTATAGCCTTGTTCAAAATCCGCATTGACTAAATGCGACTGATCGGCCAATGCGTGCATACTTATGCTATTAGCCAATACAATAGAAAGTAAATGGGTTCTCATATTAATCTCCTTATGACCTGAGTAATTATCTTAATTCAGAACTGAATTATCAATATGGTATTTGTGTTGGATTTTATACTTAAATAAACACTATGATATATGGCAACGAAATAGCAAAGTGAAACGACTAAGCAACGTCGCTGATAACCCCTTTAAATTTGTAGGTTTCCTAAAAGTTATTCAACGATTTTACTCTGAACTCGATGAATTGAAGAAACCCATATGGCAGCTGCCATAAGTAAATAGCTTCCTAGCTGCTCTTTGTAACAGGTAATACCTCCGCTATTTCGCTATCTAACATATCCAACACGCTAGCAAAACTATGCTTGGGTAACCAACTTAATTTTTCTTGTCCTGCCGAGGAGTCATATACACGGTCTAAGCTTGATGGCAACGACCACCTCCTTGCTCACAGGTAACAATCAGGTGAATCCTAAATCTATTCGCCTCAGTGTCAGGCTACAATACAAAGGAAGGGCTTTGGTTTATGTAAAGCCCCTTTACAAAGGGGGCTTACACTTTTTCGTGACTCTAGATTTTACGGTAAATTGATGTGCCTTATGAATGTTGGCGGCTATGCAGCAACATTCATGAAATTTTTATCAAAGCGGCCATCAGGATCCTTTACGATGACCAGTTCATGCAGTGACTTTGTTTGTAAAGCTGGGTTTTCTGAAAAAAGAGTCAATAGTAACGACTTAACCGTGTTTTTATTTAATGCTTCAGCGAGTGCTTCATGTGAGAGTAAACATAACATATCCTCTAAGGTACCATCACCATCTTGCTCTAGCTTTTCCCAGCTCTCCATTATATCTCTTAATTCATAGACGTGAGAGTGATCTTCCTCAAAGTCAGACAAGGTAATAAATGGGGCTGCTAAAAAGTGCTGGTGAGGAGAAAAATGCGTTTCTGGATGACTGTGAATTTGCCAATTAATATCATAGTGCCAAAATTCAACCGAGAGAGACATATGTGAAAAAGCGTTTTGATTAATATAAAAATGTAGTGCGCTTTTGCGCTCGTTAAGCAGTGTAATTAATACACTTTCATATACTGCAATTAGCGTGTTTTTATTTATCATTATGTATCCTAACTACTGCCTTACGTAATCTAAGGTTTGGATAGAGTATGAGTCATCCAAAGTAAATGAGTAAGACGGACTTTCCTATTTTTGCCAAAAAAGCGTCACACCACTTTACTACACCTGTATGAACTTTTACCACTTTTCGTGACAAAGAAAGTGGTATTATGCAGTAGCTAGGTAATACCAATTTTCTTAATTAAGTGGTCTACTTTGAGGCGAGAAAATCTTGTCGATAACCTGGCAAAAATTTTGCTATTTAGTTGTTCTAAATAAGAAATTTTTAACGCTGTTCGCGTCAGATTTACTCCTTCAAACTGAGCAAGTATTAAGTCAAATTGGTATAATGTTGGATCTGAGTGATTACGCTTACCTCACAATACAGAGATAGAGTGCTACACCTCCAATAAACACGTTAGCAATAGAGGTGCTTTAAAAGAGGATACAAGCGCACAGTCAATATAAAACTTGCTACTTGTATCAAGCCAAATCTCGACACCTGTTAATATCGAGTGTGCATAACGCATCTACAAGTTGTGAAAAGTCCCTAATGACAATATCTGCTTGCTCCGCGTAATGCGGTATATTGTTAGGAGCAAATAGACATGAAGGCATCTGAGCATTGTGTGCGGCCTGTATATCATATAAGTAATCTCCGACATATACACATTGATAAGAAGGAACTTGCCATGTTTGGGCGACTCGCAGGAGTGCCGTTGGATCTGGCTTGGCGGGGGCATCATCTCTGGTGAGTGTCAGAGGTATAGGGAGTCCCGTCGCTTTTAATTTTAAATGTGCCGCTTTAGCAAAGTTTCTGGTGACCACAGCAAGTGGTACACCCATCTGAGAAAGCTGCGTTAGCACTGGCTTCACCCCAGGTATCACTTCACAATGTTGTGCGTCGCAAAGCTCATGTTGGTGCACTATATTCATTGCTTCTTCTCGCATATATGGAGATGGCAATGAGTTGATATAACTGAGTAAATCATGTCCTGACGGACACCCAATCTGTGCCCGAATAAGAGAAAAATCAAGTTCCGATGTCACTAATGTGCCATCTAAGTCAAATATGATGCCTTTAACCGGTATCCTATCCATTTTGATATCCTTTGGTTTTGCATTAGTACTGCGCAGCCCTAGTTAAAGGTAGGTACGTAATTGGGGTTTGTAAAGATCAAGGTGAGAGAGTTTTGGCCCATTATTTAGACTCACCTTTACATGGGTGAGTCTAGATTCTGGTTAACGGTATTAAGCTAGTTTGCGTAAGAGGCCTTGGGTGTTTTGCTTCATGGTCTTTGCAACCATAAAATAGCCGATAGTTGCTACAAATGTTGCACCTGTGGCAGGTCCAAGTACCCATATATATGGATGCAATCGACCATCAACATCAAAGGTTTGGATCTGGATCACCAACAGAGTAACGTCGCTTACAACGGCTGCAACGAGTCCTGCGAGTGCTCCGAGTAGCAAAAACTCGTAAAGTGTTGCTAATTTAATGAGCCGCCCTTTGGCGCCAAGAGTACGCAAGATAACAATCTCTTGCATCCGCTCTGCAAGGCTCGCTTGAACTTGCGATATAAGAACTAAAGCACCACTTATCAGTACAATACTCAAGACAAAACTGATAGCCAAAGAGACTTGAGAAATCATAGACTGCGCTTGTTTGAGTCTACTTTGAATATCTATCATGCTGATAGTCGGGTAATCTTTCAAAAATTGGCTGATTACTTTCGTGTCTGTTTCTTTTAACTTAGCAGCAGTAAAATAGGTCACTGGAAATTGGCCAGCAATTTGATCGTTAAATATCATCACAAAGTTTGGCTTTAACGACCCCCAGTTGACACTACGTAAACTTGTTACTTTAGCGTCAAGCGTCTGACTATTAATCAAAAAGCTAAGCGTATCGCCGACCTTAATTCCTACACGTTCAGCAAGTCCTTGTGCAACCGAAACTTGAAGTGTATCAGAGTCATCAAACCATTGGCCGTCAACAACTTCATTGCCCTCTGGTAGTGTATTAAGCCATGTTAGGTTGAGTTCTCGCCCTACCCCTTCTCGCGCTTCATCGTCTTTCTCTTCACCTTCTTGAAGTGACACTCGACGTGCAAACACTTCTCCGTTTAGGGCATTGACTCGACCTAAAAAGACGGGATAAAAATGTTCATGTTTAATACCACTGTCATCCAGCTGTTGTTGCATTGGCTGAATTTCTTGTTCCGAGATATTGATAAAGAACGCATTTGGCGCGTCTTGTGGCACTTGCATTTGCCAATCTGAGATCATGTCGTTTTTAAGCACCACTAAAAACAGCATTAGTTTGATAGCCAGAGCAAAGCTTATAAGCTGTATCGCGTTTGCATTAGCGCGTTTTTGCAAGGTAGCAATAGCCAAAGACCAGCTTGAGCCCGGGCTTAGTCCAAGTTTTCGACCTGCTGAAAACAGCAGTCGTGAGATAACGAACAATACCGCCATGAGTAGTGAAGTTGCACCGAACAAAATCGCAGTGATCTTAATATCACGACTAAATAGCCACATTAAGCCAAAAATAGTGAACACTGAGAGCGCCATATGGATCCGGCTAACTGCAATGGTGTCTCCCAGGTTGCGCCTAAGGACGCGTAGCGGCGGAATGTCAAATAAATCTAATAACGGCTTTAACGAGAACATCATGGCGCAGACGACTCCCACCGCAATACTCAGAAGCCAAGGTCTAAAGCTAGCTTCCGGCAAGGTGGTATCCATAAAGGTTACTAGATAAGATGCTCCTACGCTTTGTAATACATAGCCAATTGCAAGACCCAAAATAACAGAAAAAAACGTAACCAAAGATAGGTGTAGCAGATAAATACGGCGAATAGTTTTTCTGCTTCCACCTAAGGTTTTCATCATGGCTACTGGGTCATACTGACGTTCGCAGTAGCGCTTTGCAGAAACCGCCATTGCTACCGCTGCGAGCATGATCCCGAATAACCCCGCTAGGAGTAAAAAGCTCTCTGATCGGGCTAAGTTCTCTCCAAGAGGGGACTGCCTATCTTTTATTCCCTGCCAAGACTGGTTGTTTTTGAGTTGTGGTTTGAGCCATGTGTAGTAGTCTGCCAACTGCTGCTCGGAGCCTGAAAACAGTAATCGATAAAATACGCGACTTCCTGGCTGAATAGCCTTAGTCACAGGGATATCGTCATAATTAATAAGTACACGTTTATTCCCCGCGAGTGAGAAGAAGGGGGCATCGGGTTCGTTAATGAGTACTTTACTCACAGTAAACTGTCCAGCTCCTATTTCTACCTCATCACCAATTTTGAGACCAAGTGAGTAAAATAAGCCTTCACTGAGCCATACATTGCCTTTTTTGGGCGCAGCTTGAGCTTGGTAATTCTCTCCATCAAGTTGATCTCTTAGTGTTAGCTCGCCTCTGAGTGGATAAGTATCTGTCACTGCTTTGAGCGAGCCTAAAACGAGCTCGTCATTGGCAAATAACATAGAGTCAAAGTAGACCTGTTTTGCGGTGTTTAAGCCAAAATCTTGTGCGGTGGTCAAGATTCTGTCATCAAAGTCATGGTTACTCGATAGCCTTCTATCGGCTGCGATAAAATCTGCGGATTTTTGCTCTATATTCAAGCGGATCCGCTCGGTAATCGAAGATAAGCTAAACACCGTCAGTACAGCAAGCGCAATCGCTGCAAGAATGATGGTTAGCTCGCCTCTTCTTAACTCTCTAGAGAATAAAGTGAGTGCTAACTTAAACCACATTAACCGATGCTCCTTGTTTTATTACCTCCAGCTTACCCGCTTCAATATGAATGATTCGATCGCACTGTTGGGCGAGTTGCTCATCATGTGTAACTAACACTAAGGTCGTGCCATTTTCTTTGTTTAGGTCAAATAGTAAGCGCTCGATAAGGTGGCCATTCTTACTGTCCAAGTTAGCCGACGGCTCATCAGCAAATAGAATTTTAGGTTTGCCAACAAAGGCTCTCGCAATGGCCACTCGTTGCTGCTCACCACCTGAAAGCTGTGATGGGTAGTGGGTTAAGCGGTGTGATAAGCCGACCTTTTCTAATAGCTTTGTTGCTTGATTTTTTGCGCCTTTGTCCCCAGCTAGTTCTGCAGGAAGCATGACATTTTCAAGAGCGGTTAGGCTTTGAACCAGCATAAAAGATTGAAATACAAAGCCAACCTTTTCCGCGCGTAGTTGCGCTCTGGCTTCTTCATTCATTGTTTGCAGCGGCTCACCGTCCAAGTGAACCTCTCCTTTGGAGGCGATGTCTAGCCCTGCGAGTAAACTTAGCAAGGTAGACTTGCCTGAGCCTGAGGCTCCGACGATGGCGACGGACTCGCCAGACTTGACAGTGAAATTTATATCACTAAGGATAGTTAGATTACCTTCAACTGTAGAGACCTGTTTAGTAAGGTCTTTTACTTGGATCATATTTAACTGAGAAAGCACTGACATGAAGTACTATTTCCTAAAGTTGTTGTTCATACTTGTTATTTTAATGGCGCCTATTAGCGCAATTGCCAAGCAAAAACTCATGATAGTTGGTGATAGCTTAAGCGCCGCTTATGGCCTGAAACAAGACGATGGCTGGGTTAAATTGTTACAAAATAAATACGAAGCAGAACAAAATCCGATCGAAATTATCAATGTGAGTGTCAGCGGCCAAACAACTGGTAATGCTCTAGCTAAAATTGATCAACAATTACAAACTATTGCCCCATCCCATGTACTGATTGAATTAGGTGGGAATGACGGGCTACGAGGGTTCCCAATCAAGCGATTACGAGCCAATCTTACTGAGCTTGTTGTTTCGAGCCAGCAGTTCGGCGCGAAAGTGGCTGTAATGGAAATCCAAATTCCTCCTAATTTAGGGCCGCGCTACACCACTATGTTTACGCAAAGCTACCAACAAGTAACAGAACAAACAAAGAGTCACCTGATGCCTTATTTTATGCTTGAGATAGCAGGTAAGCCCGAACTAATGCAGGATGATAATCTACACCCTAATAAAGCAGCACAGCCGATCATCAGAGACTTTATGTATAATGCCATTAACCAATGGTTAGCTGAGTAGCACAGCCCGCTTTGCATGATGCTTATCGCTTTGCGGATAGTTGGTTGACTGTATTAAAAAACCCGCAATCCTGCGGGTTTGGTGGTGTTTTAGTTTTTGGGCAGCATAGATAGCGGATACCACTACACTGATTTAGCTTGTGCCAAGGAAATACAGCCTTATTAATAACCTGAGACGCTGGTGAAAAAGGTACGTATACCAACTTGACTTAATACTTGCTCAATTTGAAGGAGTAAATCTGACGCGAACAGCGTTAAAAATTTCTTATTTAGAACAACTAAATAGCAAAATTTTTGCCTCGTTATCGACAAGATTTTCTCGCCTCAAAATAAACCGCTTAATTAAGGAAGTTGGTATTATTCATGGCTTTTCGTCTCAAGCCAATCAGGACATGCTTGCTTTACGCAATATCATTTGTCTCGCAAGCAGGCCCTAGTTGGTTGAGCTAATTGGTATTACTTAAAGTTTGCAATGCTCGTTTTTGTTGCATCTACTGTTTTCCAAGCAAACGCTTTACCAACGATGCCGTAAGGTTCACCGCCTACTGACCAATTTGGATTAGAGAAATAGTCATACTGCGTTGCATTACCAAATACATGTGGGTATGCCATAATACTAGCAAACTTGTCTTTTACACCGTAGCCCATACCATCGACATAAACACCGCCACTCGTATCACCTTGCTCACGCGAGTGAGTTAAGCCCTGATTGTGACCTAATTCGTGTACGAATGTTGTTGCGCCACAATCAATACCTGTAATACTAAACATACGGTCACTCATATATGAGTGCAGGTTACCTGTGCTGCTACTACCTTGCCCTACCCACGCTAAACCACAGGTAATATAGTTACCATCACGTTCACCAGTGCCAAGTACTGCGACCATGTCTGCACGCCAAGTATCACGCAGGTTTGCCACATAGCTACTGTTAGTCACAGAGTCTAACCACCCACTCGTTGGAGTAATGTTGTAGTTACCTAGGTTTTGTTTGCCTGCAAGACGTAGTTGTAGATCAATACCATTTTGGCTATACACTTGGTTTGTGAAAGCAATTAATTGGTTGATTTTTGTATCGATGTTTGATGTTGCAGCCGCTGATTGGTCAGTATATAAAATACCAATATCGACTGTAACTGCTGATGCGCTTGCTGATAGTGCGAGTGCTGTTGCCAGCGATGCTACCTTTACTGTTGTTTTCATTGTTTTTCCTTTCTTTTAGTGAACGTTATACCAATTTGCCATAATACTTACTCAATTTCAGTGCGCTAATTAGACGCGAAAAGAGTCAAAACTTTCTATTTAAAACAAATAGATAGAAAGTTTACCGTCAAGTTTTAGTTAAGACCCTCTTGTTTCAAAATAAAGCAGTTAAATAAGCAAATAGGTATTACTTTTTGGGTGTAAAAATATCTTCTTCTATTGAAACTAAGTCTTGTTTCGTGTCCTTGTGGTGATCATGGGGGTGAAGTTCTTCTTCTTGATGCGACCGATACAGATCTCGTTTCGCTGCAATCCAGCCGTATTGATCTTTGGACTCAAATACGTAATTCCCACTAGGTGCAGTAAGCTGACCGTAAACAGCGTCTTTGCCGACGGTTAATACTGTGGTGTGAAAGCGCCCATCTGCACCCGTTACTTTACCAAACACACTTTTATCGCCATTTTCAGCTGAAGAAATTCCGGTAACTTCGGCAATAAATGACTCCTGCGTTTGTGGGATCAGCAGCTCAAAGTTATCACCACCTTCGAGTTTTCTCAGCGATGCTAAATCAAACTCAATATAAGCTTCGTTATTGAGATCTTTTGGCAGCACTTTTGCGGCTTCGAGTACAGCTTTTGCTTTGTCTGATACTTTGTTTACAGCATAAAAATCACTGTCTTTGTGTTGTGAAGTTGCTTGTAAGTCTTTTTGAGACGTTGATGTGGGTACTATGACCTTTAAAGTTGAACTTATTTCATCACTTTGTTCATTGCTCTGAGTATTCTCTACTTGAATTAAATTTGTATGTGATTGCCCCGTTTCAGGCATCATTTTCCAAACAGCAATACCAATAAAACCAATAAGTAATGCAATAATCAGTAACCGCATAATTCACCACGACGACGTTAATAATTAGTGAAATACTATTCATGATGCGGGATCTTGATCAACTTATAATTTACGATGTTTTTTCAAATGGATTCATTGAGATTAAATATCTTCATGATATGTATGTATATTTTTCATTAACAAATCTTTACAATGTGTGTGTTTTTATCATGTTGAATCTCCTTTTTGTCAAACAAATGTAACTAAAGTATGTTGCGTTAAAGTGGTTGATTCGTTTAGCTTTTATTTCAGTATTTGATAATTGTATCTAGTGTATTTTTTTATCTTATTGATTCTTATGTTTAAAATATTTTGATTCATCTGTAATTTTTTTGCATGAGCAATACGGGGATTTCTGTTCCTATTTTTAGTTCAGAACAGCTGCAATTTTCATGTGAAACCTCATTTCTATTTGCGTAGTTGAAAGCGCATTGACGCTAATATCAGAGTAGTGAGTTGAGGACTACAAACAAGCCTTTGGTCAATGAGGGGATATACATTGATGGATCGGTTGCCAAGTGAACCGTGGATTAAAAAGTGTATCTCTTGTATGGCCACTTAGATTTGGGTTGAGGAGTTTTAATACCTGCCTGTCCTCGAATTTTGCTTTGGTTATTGCCTCGCGAGTTACTGGGTGACTAAAAAATAGTTTGTCGAATGACCCATCATCAATGGCTTTTTTCAAGCCAAAAGAGAGTCGCTCTTTTAAACGTGTGTTATTTTTATTAACGAAGAAATACATGGCAGCGGGATAGCAAAATGCAAACTGAGGTTCTACTACTGCGTTATCTATGTGCGCAAGCTCGGTCCAGGGCTCATGCAGTGCCCTTGGAAATAACTCAAAACGTTTTTCCTCAAGCATCTTAGGTAATAGTGTTGCAACGCTGGTAACAACATCAAAGCCGTTTTTTTCATAGATTGCGGTATCAGGCCAGTCAATGCCACTTCCTATGGTAAGGCTTGCCAACTGCACGGGGGAGTTGAGTAATGCTATGCTAGCTGCGGTATCTTTGTGAATGAGGAAAAGCCGTGCCCCCATCATCCCTTTTAGAAGCGGGATATACACGGTGCCTAAGTGTTGTTCTCGTTGAATAGATGTCATACTCCAGTGGACATCTAGTAACTTCCCTTGTTCTAAAATCTCCAATGTCCTACCTTGAGGTGTTTGATCAAAGGAGTTTTCGATTAATTGATATGGGCCATATTGATCACGACTTTTATTAAGTGCCAATCGCAACAAGGCGATATAATAATCTTGTTTAGGATCGGCAAATTCTTTGGAAATATTGTAGCGAACCACATCTTTTGCCACAGAAGTAAGAGGCGCTAGCAAAATAAAGATAAGTATATATACCACTGAGGCGTTCATTCCTTGCCCTCACTATCGGATAAATTTATAGTTAGTTTTAGTCTAGGATATTTACGGGGAAAGTAAAAAGCGCCGTAGCGCTTTAGGTTAAAATGTCACTTTGAGCCAGTCATCGCTGCCATCGAAGTGTAAGGACTTCACTTTTCCTTTACCTTCAAAATTAACTAGGTTCACCTGTTGCGGCCAGACATCTCTGAGTGCACCGTGACGCATATTCAGCGCAGTAATTGGTGAGAATAAAGGGGTCTGTTGGTATACCCAAAAAAACTGACCGTCGATTTCAGCACCCACTAATTGTAATGGGAGCGCTTTACCGTTAGTTGCTTTTAACTCAACTCGTTTACTGACATAGCTTGCAAAGTTATCTCTATCTTTTTGATTGTTAAAAATGTCAGCATCTTGACTAAAAAGGTGCTCAATTGCGTGCTCAGTGTCATGTAGGTAAAAGCGGTGCATTATTTCAATGTTTCCGCTTCGCTCATTAAATAACACAGTAGTGATTGCCGCTTTTAGTTGATGTGCATGACATAATGAAGACAGCATTAGTAGTATTAAAACACAGCTGAAATACCAGACCCTCATGGCTTATCCTCGTTTTCGTCAAGTGGTTTCAGTTTGGATTTTACATCTTGCATAATGTCACGATATACCTTCCCTTCACGGGCTTTCTTTTTATAAAGCTCCAAACGAGACTCTATAATCCGCCTCGGATAATGATTATTCTCAATGTCAACATCAGCGGTTTCCCAGCGCGGATCAATTGTGACTGATGCAAGTAACTTATCTTTGTCGGTGATGATTAATTTATTCACCGTTTTGGCATTACGGCGCCAAATTTCAGCTGGAATATATCGCGACTCTTTTGTCCCATCTTGATAGGTTAGCTCCAAGAGAATAGGCATCACCAGTCCACCTAGATTGCTAAAAGCGAGTACGTAATAATTTTTGTCTTCTTTGATTGCGCGCTCAAGGGTTCGCCTCTCCCAAGGTTTTAGTTCTGATAAGAACTCTTGATACTCATTGCGCTCTTCGTTCGTTACGGTGAACTGATCATGGTCATCGTAAAAGTCACGAATGTCTTTGTTTTTATCAACCCACAGCTCACGGCCTTCTTCTTGGTTGCGCATAACAAACAACGACACGGGCTTGCTTTGTTCAAATTCTCTTAGGCGATTAAAGTCTATGTCTGGATCTTTGGTATCCAAACGTAACTGATAGACTTTATCCAGTGAGATGTCGACGTGATCTGTACTATAAAACCAGCCGCGCCAAAACCAATCCAAATCAACGCCTGAAGCTTCTTCCATGGTTCTAAAAAAATCAGCTGGGGTTGGGCGCTTATACTTCCAACGCAGCGCATATTCTTTAAAGGCAAAATCAAATAGTTCACGACCTAAAATCACTTCACGTAATATGTTCAATGCGGCGGCTGGCTTGGTATAAGCGTTTGGTCCTAAATGTAGTACACTATCAGACTGAGTCATGATGGGAGATTGGTTTTCAGATTTCATGTAGGCTGCAATGTCTCTTGGCTCGACTCCCCAGGGGATGGTGGGATCCCACTCTCTTCCCGCCACGCCATCTAAGAAGCTGTTTAGACCTTCATCCATCCAAGTCCACTGGCGTTCATCTGAGTTGACTATCATAGGAAAGTAAATATGCCCAATCTCATGAATAACAACACCAATCAAAAAGCGTTTTTCAGCAAGTGAGTAAGTCCGGGTAGCATCTTTTTGTAGTGTAGTTCTTGGTCCGTTGAAGGTAATCATCGGATACTCCATTCCTCCAACAGGTCCATTAACTGACTGTGCGGTTGGATAAGGGTAATCAAATGAAAACCGAGAGTAGACCTCCATGGTATGGATAATTGCTTCTGTTGAATACTTTTTCCAAAGTTCCCCACCCTCTTTTGGATAAAATGACATGGCCATGACGAGTGGTTGCTCACTACCACCTTGCTGATAGCCTTTTGCATCCCACATAAACTTTCGTGAGGATGCCCAAGCAAAGTCACGCACATTCTTAGCTTTGAAATGCCATGTTTTAGTTTCATTCGTCGCGGTTTTTTCGTTGGCAACTGCCTCCTCTTTAGAGACTATAAAAACTGGGCGAGATGCTGTTTCTGCCTGAACTAGGCGTTGTTGTTGTGACTGGCTTAATACCTCTTGCGGATTTTCAAGCGCTCCTGTTGCGGCGACGATATGATCCGCTGGCACAGTAATTTCAACATTATAATCACCAAACTCTAGTGTAAATTCACCACTGCCAAGAAAAGCCTTATTTGTCCACGCTTCGTAGTCGGTATAGGCCGCAAGTCGTGGAAACCACTGAGCAAGTAAAAATATATCGTTACCATCTTTATCAAAATGCTCATATCCTGAACGTGCGCCGACGGCATCTTCTTCAACAATATTAAAGGCAAACGCTAAGTTTAACTGTGTTTCCTTTCCTGGTTTTAGTGGCTCGTTTAGGTCCACACGCATCAGGGTGTCTACAATGGTTATATTGAGCGGTTTATGGTGCCTATCTGTAACTTTTTCGATGATGAACCCTAATTCGTTATCATCCATAAATTGCTGGCGTCTGAGTTGATTGAGTGAAATTTTTGCAGGGTTTGCAACAGGATTACTCTGTAATTTATTCTCAAATGTGGTGCTGCGCTCTGCAATTGAGTCCATTTTAAAAATATTTTGGTCTAATTGTAGCCATAAATATTTGAGGGTATGGGGTGAGTTATTTTTATAGTGGATAGTTTGCTTCGCACTTATCTTTTTAGCCTTTTCATCTAAGTGAACATCAATATCATAATCCACTTTTTGTTGCCAATAGTGTTCACCTGGCTCCCCTGCTGCACTGCGATATATGTTGGGGGTGGGGAGTGTTTCGTCAAGTTGGCGGAACTTATCTTCGAAATGGCCTTTGGTCTGAGCAATCGCACTAGCATGCGCGACCTGTGATAAAGCCAGTATTGCCATCAAAGGGATGGCACGTGTTGATATTTTCATTATTATTTCCTGTTTTACCGTACCAAAACTCTGATCGATAAGTCCTATTTTTCAATGTTTTATATTATATGAATCCGAAGCGAATAGTGTGTCGACACGTGGTGATGAAGGCGCTCGGTCAATGCCAATAAGTTGACAAAGAAAAAACCAGAGATCAAAGTTTTGAGATAAAGTAACAAGTTCCGATAACCGATGACTTTCATACTTTTCAATTCTTTGTTTTTGATAAGGAAAAGTGGCAAATTAGGATAAATTAATTTGCATGCCATAAAGGTATTCTGCCAATTTATTGTCTACATTTTATAAATAAATAAAGAAATCAAAATTAGTTGTTGATATTGACCTAAGTTTGTCATTAAAATCGCGCACTTCACAATATTTGAGTAAAACTGGCGTTAGTTTTGCTCAGTACTAAATACCCGTTTAGCGAATCTAATGTGGTGAGCAGTATGGATTTCTACATACTAAAAAAACAAGAGAAGTTTGTTGCAATTCCTGCAGACGAACAGAACTGTAAAGACTATCTAGATGATGGCTATTTTTACGTTGATAAAGTAGCAGCATGTAATGAAAAATCGGCTATCAAACGTGTGCAAGATAAACACAGTCGCGTTTTGAAGCTGCCGGCAAAATTCTTTTTAGTCGCTCTACCGGTGATCATTTTTGCGTGGTGGCAATTAACTCGATAAGTAGGTAAAGCGCCAATATTCACAAGACGAATATTGCTTGACGATGTTATATTAGCGTTTCTTGAGAAAAAGGAACGCTAAATGAAGGTTTTACACACATCTGACTGGCACTTAGGGCAAACATTCTACGAACATGATCGGATAGAAGAGCACCAATGCTTTTTAGACTGGTTATGTGATGAGTTGGTCAAAAACCAAATCGATGTGTTATTGGTAAGTGGTGACATCTTCCACACTGCTACGCCGCCAGCTACGGCAGAAAAACAACTATATACTTTCATTCAAAAAGCCACTCAATTGTGCCCTGCGCTGCACATCATAATTATTGCTGGCAACCACGATTCAGCTAATCGTATTGAAGCTGCAAAACCTCTATTAACACTGTTCAACACACATGTAATTGGTCGCTTTGACAAATTAGCACCAGAGAAAGTGGTGATAGAGCTGACAGTCGCAGCCCAGCAACTACACGTCGTTGCAATGCCATTTCTGCGTAGTGCCGATCTTCCTAAACCCTCAGATGAAGAGTTTGATTATCAAACAGGTGTTAAGCTCGCTTACCAACAGGCGATTGATACCATACCCAAACGCAAAGGCCCGGTTATATTGATGGGGCATTTGCATGCCAAAGGTGGCGCTATTTCGGAGGATTCAGAGCGCAACCTCAATATAGGTGGCTTCGACTCAATTTCAGCGGGTGTGTTTGGCGAGCAGTTTGACTATGTTGCATTGGGTCATTTGCATAAAGCGCAGAAGGTGGCAAAGCACGATGCGATTAGATATTGCGGCACACCCTTACCTATGTCTTTTTCTGAACGACATTATAGCCACCAAGTACTGTTGGCCGAATTCAGTGAACACAGGCTGGTGGCTGTAAATCCCCTTTACGTTCCACGCTTCAAAGATGTACTTTATATTCCTGATACGGGATCAAAGCGTCTTCGCGAGTTATGTGAGGAAATCACGACAAACGATTTTAGCCAGTACGACAGTGCTCCTTATATTAGGTTAAGGCTTTCCTCAGCAGAGACGAGTAGTCGCTTTCGTGCTGAAATTGATGCTGCATTAAAAGGCAAAGCGATAAAGTTTTGCGGAATTGAGCGTGTAACACAGGCGCGCGACACCGTAGAGGATTTGTTTGAGGACCTAGCCAAAGTAGAATCACTGTCTGTTACCAGTTTACTCGATATTGCATACAGAGAACTTGAGCCTGATGAAGAAAAAGCGCCTGTAAGTCTACACAATAAGCTTGCGGAAGTTATCGCTAACATGGAAGAGTTAAACGATGAAACTTGAAAAGATACAGATCACCAATCTTGCATCCATTGAAAGTGCTGAAGTAGACTTTACGAAAGCGCCTCTCAAAGATACCGGTCTTTACGCAATCACAGGTGACACCGGCGCGGGAAAAAGCACCTTACTTGATGCCATTTGTCTTGCGTTTTATGGTAAAACCGCAAGGTTAAAATCAGATGACAAAGAAAAGGTAGCGTTTAACGGCGACAACATAAAACTCAATGATCCCCGAAATTTGCTGCGCAGAGGCTGTACAGCAGGATCGGCATCGGTTGTTTTTGTCGCACAAGATAATAATCGATACCAAGTGGTTTGGTCTGTTGAGCGTGCCAGGAAAAGCCCAAAAGGCAATCTAAAACCGGCATCGATAGAGCTATTTCGTCTACCTGATATGACGCTGGTGTGCGAAAAGAAGAAAGACACTGAGCAAAAAATTGAACAGTTAGTCGGGCTGACCTTTACCCAGTTTACTCGGGCTGTATTACTTGCTCAGCATGAATTTTCCGCATTTTTGAAAGCGGGAGGTGATGAGCGAGCGCAATTACTCGAGTGCCTAACCGGCACCGAAAAGTTCAGCCAGATCGGTAAAGCAATTTTTGAAGCGCATAAGGTAAAAAAACAAGAGTTAACTGCACTGCAAGAAAGGTTAGGGCAGATTGTCTTGTTATCAGCAGAGCAGCGTGCCGAGCTTAAAACACAAAAAGACTCACTGCTGACAAACAGAAATCAACTACAAAGCAAAAGCACTCAGTTTCACACCCAGCTTCAGTGGTTAGTTGATATTGAAACACGACAACAAAAAATTATTGATATTGAACAGAGGTTGCAGCAACAAGAACAGCAACTGATACAGAGTGAACCGCAGCAAAAACACGCAGAGCAAGTACTCAAAGCGAATGAGATCCGAGATAATAGAGAGCAGCTAGAGCAAGTACAATTACGCCAAACAAAGTGCCAAACACAGCTCTCAGAACTACAAGAGCTAGAATTTGAGACTACCTTGGATACGTTACGAACACATGAGCAAGCGTTAGAATTGCAACTTGCCCAGCAGCAGGCGCACTTTACCCAGCAAGCGACAAAATTTGATGCAATCACGCAATTAGATGACAAATTAAAGTTGCATCGTGCTCAGGAGCAAGAAACTAAACCCATCATTGCAAAACACACTGAGTTGGCAGCTCAGTATGACTTTGAATTACAGCAGCAGCTATCGCAGCGTCAAGACATTGAGAGCGAACTTACCCAGCTTAAACAGCAGCAAACAGGCTTACAATCGGTTGCCAACATAGCATCGCAGTGGCACACAGTACTGCCTCAGTTTGAGGACTTACAGCAATTATTGTTACAGCTCAAAGAATGTACTTCGTTACTCGATAGCTTACCGGAGCAGCAGCAACAACTCGCGACGCGTTTACAGGAATGCCAAGTACAAGCACAAGCCCTAAACTCAGCCTATCTTACTGATGTTCAAACGCTTGAAGAGTTGAAAGCAAACTTAGCCCCGTTAACGGCTCGAGACTTAACTCAAGATATGCAAAACTGGACGGCGTGTGTTCAAGCGCACAAGAGTATCAATGAAGGAGAGGCACTTTTACATCAACTGCGCTCGCAGCAAACTCAACATCATATTGGTTTAGAGCGATTAGAATTACAGATAAAAGATACTAAACAGCAGGACGAACTTTCAAAACAGCGCCTAGCACTCACCCGAGATAATTTAGAACAAGTGCAACTCAGAGCTAGTGAGCGGATCAGTGACTTACGTTCACAACTCAAAGCCGGCCAAGAATGTATGGTGTGTGGTGCAAAAGAGCACCCCTATGGTGTTGAGCATATTGATACACATTGGGAGCAATTATTGCGGGACTTTCGTGCTCAATATCAGGCTGCGGAGCGAGCTCGCGAACAAGTGTTGCAGCGGTATAATCAACAAGTGGGTGAAAAAGAGCGTGAGAATGCGTTGTGGCAATCTGTGAACCAAGAGATTGCTCATTGCACTAAGCAGATTGATGAAAGTCGCAAATATTTAGAGACGTTACCGAACAACTATCAGGTAGAAAACGCGACGCAAGCCGAACAAAAGTTACTCCAAATTCAGTCTCAGATCGCTGAATTAACACGTTTGAGAAGCCAGATAGACGAACAGTGGCAACATGTTCAGCTGTCACAGCAAAGACTTGAGAAAGCTAAAGATCAAGAGCAGGCGATACAGCAACAGCATCATGACCTAGATAATCAGATCGTTCATATACGTACTGAACATGAGAAACTTGTGCAAAAGTCCAAATCATTAAGAGACAGGTTAGCGTCATTAATTGATGATAAACAGTGGTGGCAGCAATTTGATTTATCATGCAGTACCGGTTTGGCTGAGTTGGAAGCGCGAGTACAACGTTGGCTTACCACCACTAAGCGCTATGATGAGCTGTTACAAAATCAAGACAGTTTGACGCATCAGTGCAATTTATTGGCACAGCAAAAGCAAGACGAAGCGCTGAGGCTAGCTGAGTTGGAAGATGTGCTACAGCAGCATCAACAGCACATACAAGATATTGTGTGTGAAAGGCAAAAGCATCTACCATCACAACATTCGACATTAGATGAGTGGGTTACTGCGTTAAAATCGCAGCAAAATACGACCCAAGAATCGCTCATACAATTGCGAGTTGACATTAGTCAGACGGAAGCCAAACGTGAAAGTGCCTCACAAGCTAAATCACAATTAACAGAGCAACTTGCTGAGTACGGCGAACGTGTGCAGCAGCTAACACAGCGATTTGAACACTGGTTAAATGAGAATCGCTTAGAACATGCACAGGTATTAATATTACTCGATGCTTGCTCAGAGGAGGCACGTACCGAGTTGGATCAGTATCATCAAATCCAGCGTATGTGCGATGACACAAAAATACTTTTGTCACATCAACGTGAGGAGTTGCTACAGCTACAACAAAAATTTCCTGATGGAATAGATAAAGAGCGCGTGCAGGCTGAGCTTGAGGTGAGCAACCAAGCACTCGAGGAAGTACAAAATCAATTACTACAAGTGCAGAGCACTTTGGAAATTGATACGCAGAATAAACAACAATTTTCAGACCAAGCAACTATTTTGGCTCAGCTGCAAGAAGACTATGAGCACTGGCATTTACTAGATAAGTTACTTGGCGATGCAACGGGCAAAAAATTACGCAATTGGGCGCAAACACAAACATTAAAAATATTATTACAGTACGCTAATCAACAACTTCGGACACTGTCTAGACGCTATCTGTTGACGACGATTGAGCAGTCATTAGAAATCGCGGTAATAGACAAGGACATGGCGGATGAGCAGCGAAGTGTCAATACGCTATCAGGCGGTGAGTCGTTTTTGGTGTCGTTATCTTTAGCTCTGGGGCTTGCCGCATTATCTTCCAATCAGGTGAGTATACATTCTCTATTTATTGATGAAGGTTTTGGGACATTAGATCCAGAAACACTGGGAGTCGCGATTGACGCGTTAGATGCGCTGCAATCTCAGGGGCGTAAGGTTGGTGTGATCTCACACGTAGCGCAAATGAGTGAGCGGATCGCAACGCGGATCCATGTCGATAAGCAGCCTGGAGGCTATTCATCATTACATTTGGTACCACAAACATAAGGAAATTTGGATGCCGACTTTTACGGGCGAAGAAGCCCAAAACTACGACTCAAGAATCACTAAACTAGTACCAGGTTATGAGTTACTTCATCAGTTAAGTAGCGCTCAATTATTAGCGCTCTATCCTGATGATGCGACAATTCTGATCGTTGGTGCTGGAACAGGAAAGGAAGTGGTTGAGTTAGCAAAGCTTAATCATACGTGGCGTTTTATCGCGCAGGATGTATCTGCTGATATGTTAGAAATAGCAGATCAATATTTTACTAAGCTGAAAATCAACTCACGTGTTCAACTTCACTATGGTGCGCTTTCGCCTTCGGCCTATCAAGTTGATGCTGTGCTGTGCTTATTGGTGATGCACTTTGTGAAAGACAATGGCGATAAGGCTCGGTTATTTAAACAAATGAGTGAGCAGCTAAAACCCAATGGTCACCTTTTTATTGCTGATTTGGAGAAGCCGGTGACGCCCTTTGAACGTGACGCACAGCTTATCGCTTGTAAGCAACTGGGGCTATCTGAGAAAGGTGAGCAGCACATGCGA
The DNA here is from genome assembly GCF_013366255.1 of Pseudoalteromonas sp. McH1-7. NCBI lineage: Bacteria > Pseudomonadati > Pseudomonadota > Gammaproteobacteria > Alteromonadales > Pseudoalteromonadaceae > Pseudoalteromonas > Pseudoalteromonas sp. McH1-7. Next base: position 76,298 of record NZ_JABWPQ010000010.1, read on the forward strand.
GTCAATTTAGAACATGAGTTTTTTCCAGTCGATAAAATACGCTTAGCGGAATTACTCGATGCAGCAGGGTTTGGGGTCGCTAAACCCTATTTCAAGGCACTTGGTTTTTCAGGTGTTGTTGCAACCAAAAAATAGAGCAAGTTTTTACCAAGTCTACTACCAATTTGCTTGCCTCAAAATAGACCTCTTAATTAAGCAAATTGGTATAAGAGGTGTTAGTAAAATATTGATCTAGATTGCTCGCTTTCTGTTGTTTTATCCCATATTTCGACGTTAAGAAGCCGATTTGTAAGCAATATAACTGCTAATTAGGTTAGTAAAATGATGATCTGATACTAAAGCGCTTTACGTTAGATCACATTTTTACCTAGTAAAAGTGTGATCTAAGAGTGTGAAGTTAACGTCAATGATGGCAGGAATGAGCTTAGTTTCCCTTAATTATCTTTGCTAACCTATTGATTTTTATATTACTTAGCTGGCGATAGTCTAAAAATGGTGAAACGATCAGGTTTAACTCTGTATCTACTGCAAACTCATCATCTAACCATATCAAGCTGTTAGTAAAAATCTGATCTTTCAATAGCGATTTAGCATATGTTCGCCCTGCAATTATATGCCAGTTGTATGATTTTATTGAAAAATCTGGTGATGAAAAGAGTAGGGCTTCTTGGCTTGAGGCTTGTAATAAAGCGCTATCTCGATATGACTGCCAACTTGGGAAGTTAGTAATATTGTGATCTGGCAACTGAGCAGCGAACAAAAACTTGGCAAAAACATTAAATATTTTCCGCCAGCCATTACCACATTGGTTGTTGATATAATCAATCTCTCCACCCTCTAGGGGTATGATTTTACTGATGTTCTTATAGGAAAGTATGGCTGGTGGATGTTCAATATAAAAGGCAACATGACCTGTCTTTGCACCAAAGCCACGAGTTAGTATTTTTTTGTTTTGTGTTGTATCCATGGGGCATTGCTGAGATAAATTTTTATAAGTGTAAAATAAATCGGGAAAAATTGGCATGCTAAACGGTAAATCACTACTTTCTTTACATACCAAGTACTAATTATATTTTGATCTAATCTACAACATTAATAAGCGCGTATGATTAGGATGACAAAATTGGAGACAATAATGAAATTAAGACAGCTACTTTTGGGTGCGATCGTGACCATATCGATGGCGGCCTGCACCGGACTGCCAAATGGAATTGAACCGGTCAAAGAATTTAATGTTGAGCGATACCAAGGTACTTGGTACGAAATTGCAAGGTTGGATCACGCATTTGAGAGAGGAATGCAAAATGTTACCGCGACTTACAGCCAAAATTCGGATGGCTCTATCAAGGTTGTTAATCGGGGGTATGTAACAGAAGAGCGAGTGTGGAAAGAAGCGATAGGAAAGGCCAAGTTTGTTGCAAATAAGGAAATAGCGCACCTTAAAGTATCATTTTTTGGACCATTTTATGGAAGCTATGTGGTATTTGAATTAGATGAAGACTATCAATATGCTTTTGTAACAAGCTATAACCGAGATTATCTATGGTTACTTTCAAGAACTCCGAAAGTGTCTGAAGCTGTTATGAATAAATTTAAAGCGACATCTGATAGATATGGCTTTGACACTGAAGCACTTATTTATATGGAGCATGAAGCAATAGAGCCAGAGTAGTGTAAACCCCCTTTACAACAAGTACCCTTTTTGGGTTTTTATTTCAATGGTCGTGAGACAACGGCCATCGTGTCTTATTCCTGTAGGAAATGGTTAATAAATCATTCAGTCAACTGTAACAGGAACACTTCACACTGTTGCACGCTTTTCAAAACAATAATACTTAGGAACTGGAGTAACTCATGAAGCGTGTAGCATATTCTTTAATAGCAGCGGCAGTTGCCATGGCACTGACAGCTTGTGACGGTGACGATGGTGCGCAAGGCGCCACGGGCCCGAAAGGTGAGCAAGGAACTGCGGGTCAAGATGGAACAAATGGCACCAATGGTCAGGATGGTGTCGATGGCACTGATGGCACCAGCGGCAAGGACGGTGTGGATGGTACTGACGGTACTGATGGTCGTGACGGTAGTTATAGTGTTCCTGGTCTAGTCCGTATCGCAACGGTACCAGCAGGTGCAGAGGTAACGGGTCTTTTCCTCTCTCAAGGTGGTGATTTATTCTTTAATGTGCAACATCCAAATGACACAAACACTGAGACAGATAACTTTAACAACACGCCTTTTAATACAGGTACAGTGGGTGTCCTCACAGGTGTGAATTTTAATAACTTGCCATCTAATATACCCAGTGCTCCAGTACCTGCATCAACCATGGAGCAACAAACGGTGGTTTCTGCAATTGGCCAATACCAAATTTTGGGGCAAACAGGTGATAAGTTCTCGCAGCTAGGTGACAAAGGATTAGCCGGCGGTCTTGGGGTACATTACAGTATCTCCACAGGTGAAGAAATCATTAAAAACGACAATCCTGATTTTAATGGCTTTATTCCAGTAACTGCGGATTCTGGTTACCTGTTTACAAACTGGGAAGCCTACCCTGGTGGCGTAAGCCGTTTAAAAATGAGCAAATCGACAACTGGTAAGTGGTCAATTGAAGAAGCAATGATGGTTGATTTTGATGGTGTTAAAGGCACTGCGGCGAATTGCTTTGGCTCAGTTTCTCCTTGGGGAACTCCGCTAACTTCTGAAGAGTGGATTGTATGGTCCGCGGTTGATACGACACAAGATCCACAGTGGAATAACCCTGCCGAAACAGGGAATGACACGATGGAAGCGTTGACAGCACCTGACTTTCCTAATCCATATCGCTACGGCTATATTGCAGAGATCCAAAACCCGACAACAGACACTCCAGATGTGGTGAAGCACTTCACAATCGGACGATATGAACATGAAAACTCAGTCGTGATGCCGGATCGTCGCACTGTTTATTCATCACAAGATGATACCGGTGGAGTATTGTTTAAGTTTATTGCCGATCAACCTGAAGATTTAAGTGCAGGTGTGCTATATGCGGCAAAATTAAAGCAAGATAGCGGATTGACAGATCCTGCTGTTACCGGGTTTGACATCTCTTGGGTGGAGCTTGGCCGAGGTAGTAATGCGCAAATTGAAACTTGGATTGCTGAGTATGATGGTATTAATACATCAGACTATGTGGAAGGGCAAACAAGCTACTTGTCTGTTGCGGACGTTAAAGCGTGGGCGACAGGGGCTGCAACCTATCCAACCATAGAAAATGGTGGCGGCAAAGTAACAGCTGGTAAACCTATGGATAACAGAGCTATTTTCCTTGAGTCACGACAAGCTGCACGTCAAAAGGGCGCAACGGCTGAATGGCGCAAGCTTGAGGGCATTAGTATTAATCATAACCGCGTTTTGGAGGCTGTAACCGGACAAGATGTGGTGCCTGGAGAAGTCGTTGATAAAGCGTATATGTATATCGGGATTGCAGATATAGATAAAACCATGATTGATGGTGAGGGTGATATTCAACTTTCAGCACGGGTGAAAGATTGTGGCGGTGTATATCGAGCACATATCGACAATAACTATAACTTAACACGTATTGAGCCAGTTGTGATGGGATCGACGTACCGCTCTTCACTTACTGGTGCTGAGCGCTGTGATGTGAATCAACTCTCACAACCTGACAACGTGATTGTGATGGAAGATGGTCGCATCATTATCGGTGAAGATGGCTTCCAAGAAAACAATACGCTATGGCTTTATGATCCAAAGCAAAATAACTAAATAGATGGCAGTGCATTTATCGATGCACTGCATTTTTTTGTCCAAATTTTGGAGTCATAAAAGTGAAATACGTTAGCCTTTTTACCGTACTTTTTAGTTGTATTAGCATAGTTGGTTGCGATAATGAGCAACCTAACATAGTGAACAATACGTTGTTAGAAGTAGCGCAAGCTTCGCCACCTTATCAGCCAGGAGATGATATTCCCGCTACTGCATATATGGAACATAATGAAGTTTATAACCCTGAATCAGTTATCCCACCTCAGTGTTACACAAAAACAGATGGCGTGAAGAACCCATGCTACGCGTGTCATCAGTCATACGACGATAAAAGTAGGCCGAACATGATGCGAGATGCAAACTTACAAGGTGCCTATGAGTTTTCTGATTTGGGGTTCAAAAACCACTGGAAAAACTTGTTTATAGACCGCTCTGAACTTATTAAGCGTATTTCAGATCAAGATATTACTAACTGGGTTAATCAAGACAATTACACACCTTTTATTGAAAAGCTTAAAAATGACCCAAGCTGGAAAGGCGAAATAACACCAATCAAAGATTTGGCATACCCAGATAAAGCATTCAATGAATTAGGGATAGCGAATGACGATAGTGGTTGGGTGGCATTTAATTATAAACCTTTTCCTAGCACCTTTTGGCCAACCAACGGCTCAACTGGGGATGTGATGATAAGGCTTGCCGACGCTTTCAGAGAAAAAGGTGATACGTATAACCAAGATGTGTACTTAACAAATCTGAGTTTAGTGGAGTTGGCTGTAAAGGGGCTTGACGAAATATCTACGCCCTTAATTTCAGAATTGCGAGTTGGTGAGGATTTAAATGGCGATGGCAAAATAGCACAAGTAAATAAAATAAAACGCCGCCTACATTATGTTGGAGATGCGAAGCACATCCAACTTGCCCATCAGCTGTACCCTGAAGATACTGAGTTTTTGCATACTGTTCGTTACATAGGAGTAGACGATAATGGGCAGATATTTAACGCGCCCAGAATGAAAGAAGTACGCTATATGAAAAAGCATAACTTTAAGTCAAAACAATCTCTGGGAGCCGCTTATTATCGTGAAGCAAAAGAAAAGTCTTTTGAAAACTACCCTCAAACACTTTACCTTGGTGATTTAGGGATTAACAACAACTTCGGCTGGACCATTAACGGATACATCGAAGACAAGTCGGGGCAACTTCGTCCGCAGCATGAGCAAGAATTAGCGTTTTGTAATGGCTGCCACAAGACGATCGGCTCTACGTATGATCAGACTTTCTCGTTTGCGCGAAAAGTTGAGGGTAAGCTTGGTTGGGGTTATATCAATTTACACGATATAAAAGATGTGCCAAATAAAGGTGAAGTACAAGGAGAGTTTTTAACTTATATGATGCGTGTCGGAGGAGGGGATGAGTTTAGGCAAAATCAAGAAATGCTAATGCGCTGGTTCAACAAGGATGGCTCGCTAAATACAGAGAAAGTGAATGCTATTGAAAATATATATGAGCTAATTACACCTTCAAAAGCGCGTGCATTGGCATTGAATAAAGCATACTTGACGATTGTGCATGAGCAAAGCTACTTATTTGGTCGCGATGCTACCTTAGTGAAAGCAAAAAACGTGCTTGAGCAAGTTGATGACTCGCAGCAACCACTCGCCCCCCAACACCGATATGTTTGGGATATGCAGTTAGACTGGAAGGCAACAACCCAGCATGTCTCACGATAAAAAGGGTACTCATTTCATAAGAGTTAAGCGATACATTGTGAGTTTACTCTAGTACGTAAGCTTCGCAGTAGGCAATGACTTCAGCCGCTGTTATTCCTCAATATCGTATCGGTGGAAATAATAGCGGCTTCAAGGCCTATCATCACTCCCATCATGTATTAGATCGTAATTTTACTAACTGAGTTGGACAGTGACATTAAAGTTAACTTTCACCATCAGCTTTTCAATTATCTAAAATAGACACGCTAGATAAAGGAATAATATGCTGTGAGTTTAAAAGCCATGAGTTAGCACATCCCTCATCTCTGTTGGTTTGTAACTTTAGGGCTATGTTCCCTTGTTTGGATCAGATTTTTACTAAGCTAATGCAAAGAGAAAATATATAGATCATATTTTTACTAACTAACCAATCAAAAAGAGCGAATTGGATCAGAATTTTACTAAGTGTATGTGGTTTGAGTTAGTAAATTTGCGTCTTGAAGTGGAGTGCTGGCGATATTTTGTTCTAAATGTTGTTCTTTCAAAGGGTTAACTAAGAAACCTTAGTAAAATAGTGATCTGAAAAGGGCGCTGCAAGCAGCGCCTTAGTTAAATAATGATCCAATATAGTGAGCACAATACGATGCTAAAGCTCACTAGGTAAAATAGTGATCTGAAATAGTGAGGCTTGGTTGCAAAAATAGCCACCAGTAGCAGCACTGCTACTGTCATGTAACCAATAAATTGTACGCTACCATATGCGCCTTGAGTTACGATTGACAGTATCAGGCTGCCTATAAGACAAAGCCAGCTGGCAATATTTAAGTGACTTGTTATATTACCTTTTGGGCGTTTGCCTAGTACTTCTTTATAGTGGTTGGGTTTCGCTATGGCAAATCCCATAAAGGCAAGTAGACAAAATAAAAATATCAGCCATTGCATCAGATCTTAACCTCGCGTTGAGAGCGGCGGGAGGGTGCTGCTGGTGTTACTTGGGAGCGACCTAACTTCCTAGCTTGCACCAAAAAGCTTACGGCAATACCAATAGCCAGTGCGTCAAAACCAAATAATACCCACTGTTTATGTATTAAATAACTCACCAAGTTCCCTTCAATCGTGAGCATGGACACTACAGGAAGTCCCGCCCATGCGAGCGCGTTTACTTTAGCCGTCAGTTGCCAAGCTAATCTATCCGATTTGTAACAGGCAGCGATGGCAACGATAGCCCAGACAATAAAGAATACGAGTACCTCTTTGTCTGCGCGTGCAACAAGCTCCGTGGGTAATAAACGATTGGCATAGAAAAATGCTGCCGTTGCCGCTGGTAGACCCATTATTGTACCTAAGTTTAGAGACTCTACCAGTTTAAGGCCAAAGCCTGGCTTTTCATCTCTCTTAAGCTTTTGGCGTAGCCGCTTAGCCCACATGACAGCACCTGTTGCTATCATTACGCAGCCTGCGAGTCCTGCAATAAAGTACAGCCATCGCAGGGTCGGCTCTGCCAACCGTCCTGTGTGTAGTGCTATCATGCCGCCGTAGAGGTTTTCTGCACCAGATAAGGTGACATTGTGTGTTTTTAATAACTCACCAGATGCGGCATTGTACATCCAGCTCGGTGGATCATCCTGTACAGCACGCCCCGCGTTGGCATAAAGCTTTATAGTTGCGCTTGCATCGTTTGGTGATGAAATAACGACACGGCGAAGTGGCGCATTGCCTGAGTTAGTATAATAGTGATCCAATGCTTTATTTAACGCAAGCTCCTGAAGCGGCAGCCCTGTAGCAGGTGCTGTCGCAAGTAGAGGATAGCGTTCGGCTCTTAGCGTTCGTTTGTCTTCATAGCGTTGCTGCGCAGGTTGTGGTAACAGCATAAAAATTAGCGTAACCAAACCGGTGTAGGTGATCATTATATGAAAAGGCAAAGCAATGACGGATGAGACATTATGTGCATCTAACCAACTTCGAAGACCTTTTTTGCTTCTAAATTGAAATAAATCCTTAAAAATACGCTTATGGATCACCACACCAGAGATTAGCGCAATCAGCATGAATAAGGTCGCGAAGCATACAATCCACCGTGCGGTTATTGCATTCATATAATGTAAGTCGAAATGAAGGCGATAGAAGAAGTTGCCTCCTTTTGTATCTCTAAACTCAGGTAGCGCATCTAACGTGATCGGATCCAAGTATTCTGAATGGCGCTTCCCTCTTCTTTCTCCTTCTTCGGGTTTCTCAGAGTACATAAGTAAAAGGCTCGGGCGGCGCTCGGTTGGCAGTTCTATACGCCAAGATTCGGCTGTGGGAGCAATGTGTTGAAACCGTTCTATGCTTTTTGTAACGGTTTGCTGTTGAAAAGCATGGTTATATTGCGGTAAATGATGTGTCGCTGGCTGCGCCCATAAGCTAATTTCATGTCTGAAAAAACTCGCAGTCCCAGCAAAGAAGATTAAAAATAGCAACCAACAAACGAGTAAACCAACCCAGGTGTGTAACCAAGTCATACTACGAAAAAATGACTCCCTCACAGCTTGCCTCCAAGCAGTGTCAACGTGCCGTAAAGAATACAAAGTACTCCAATCATGCTAAGCAATACCTTTCTAAAAGAGCGGCATCCGAATACCCATATAAAAGTGATAGGATAAAAAAGAATGCCTGTTGTTAATGCGTATAAAAGCGCATCTAAGCGCTTTATTGGTAAGGTTAAAGCAAGCAGAGACGAAGCCATAACGGTGACAAAATAGCCGCCGATTATAGCGATTAAAAAACGTGAAATTACTTGCGATTTGTATAAAGCTGCCTCAATTTTAGTGTTATCCTGATTAGGCATAGTACCCCTTAAAATTACAACAAGAGTAATAGATTATTATCCAATAATTTGCATCTAAATGATAGTGATTCGCACTTGTTTTCATGGCCTGCTACTCAATTGACATAACTTGAGCTGCTACCGTTGGGTGATATTCTGTACTTGTATATTTCGTCTAGTTGTTATGGTGGGAGTCGGTTACACAACAGGCTTCAAATGGAGTTAAACTAAGTAAGTATTAAATAAAAGCTTCAGTGCATTGGGGGATAAGCGTTGCTATGCGATAATCTTGGTTGTTTTTTATTGCCAAAACCAGCAAGCTAAAATGGATATTTTTACACAAGTGAACTTATGTCGGTTCTGCGAACCTGAGTTACCTCTTGGGGCTAACCCAATTATTCAGGGAAATAGTCTTTCGAAAATACTCATCATTGGACAAGCTCCGGGATTGAAAGCGCATAACAGCAGGTTACCGTTTAATGATCCTAGCGGCGATAGATTGCGCAGTTGGCTCGCTGTGGAGCGGGCGCAATTTTATAATCCAGATCTCTTTGCCATCATGCCAATGGCGTTTTGTTATCCCGGTAAAGGTAAATCAGGTGATTTAGCACCAAAGGCAGTGTGCGCGCCAAAGTGGCATCAACAGGTGTTCGCATCTCTGAAACAAGTGTCTTTGACCTTACTTATCGGTCAATACGCACAGCGATATTATTTACCGCAGTACTCATCAGTGACAGACGTGGTAAAAGCAGCAAATTATGAAACCCAAAACATGATCCCGCTACCTCACCCAAGCCCTAGAAACCAAATATGGTTGAAAAAGCATAACTGGTTTGAAGAGTGTGTTATTCCACAACTGCAAGCAAAGGTAAGGAAGGCATTAGATGGGCATGAAGCGGCGATAATACCAATTTGACTTAATACTTGCTCAATTTGAAGGAGTAAATCTGACGCTAACAGCGTTAAAAATTTCTCATTTAGAACAACTAAATAGCAAAATTTTTGCCTCGTTATCGACAAGATTTTCTCGCCTCAAAATAGACCACTTAATTAAGCAAATTGGTATAAAAAGTGGGCGATAGATTCGTGTCATTGTTTGTTTCAAATACCGAAACTTTACATTTATTTGAAATACCCCTTTTGGGAATAAGATATTCCATATAATTTTATTTTTTGTAACCTTATATGTGGTCAATAATTAGCTCGTTCAATGCAGCCATAGTGGCAGAAGTAAACCAGCTTAGGTGATCTGAGCCTGCGCCAAGCAGTAATTTGCGTGAATATTTCTCATCATTTGGTTGCGTAATTAAGTGTATTACTCCATACTTCACTCTGTTTACATCACATACACTTTTTAACATTTTCAAAGGACTTGATAATGATTTATAAAGCTACCGGTTGGGCCGCCGTGCTCCTTTCTATCGTTGCATTATATCCAAGTATGCAGCCTGGTGCGTATTCTGTTATTGGTTTCTACCTTTGTTTGTTTTCTCTCATTATTGCTGCATTCGCGAGCCACATGGACAGGCCTATTTATTTTCGCGGGGCGATAGGCATATCACTCGTTAACATACTATTGGTTAACGATGGCACGCGAGCCAGCTTATTACTTGGACAAAGCGACTGGGTGTATATCGGTTCTATGTATGGGATTTTTCTCGTCGTGGTCAGCATCTGTGGATTTTTGGTGAGTAGAGACTTACTGATTTCAACTCTTGAAAACCATCGATAATGCTTAACGCCATGCAGCTGTTACATCAGGTTAATTAGACTGGTATTGAATGATGTTGTGTATGAGTTATGTCCTCTCTGTTTGGGGACGGCTATATATTATACTAGTTAGTCCGAGCTTAAAGGTTAAATCAGTTTCTTCCTTATCTCAGCCTAAGACTCGCTTTCATTCTTATAATTAGAATGAAGTTAGTGATTTTTACAAATTTTATATTATAAAATGGAATGTATACTTTCCTCATCGGCTCTTCAATAAAGAGCTCCCAATTTTATCAACTGAGGAAAGTATCATGAACATCATTAATATCATCAATCCAAGTAGTACGTTTTCATCGTTAGCATCTTTGTTTGGCCGCGTTGGGTTGTCAGCGATTTTCATCTTAGCCGCTGTTAATAAGATCCAATTTTACGAAGGCAACGCGGCGTATATGGCCTCCAGTGGTTTGCCTAGTGAGTTATTACCTTTGGTTATTGCGTTTGAGTTAATTGGAGCGCTCTTCATTTTGATTGGCGCTTTTACTCAACTAACAGCGCTCGCTTTTGCCGGATTTAGCTTAGTTAGTGCTTTGCTGTTTCACTTTGACCTTGCGGATCAAATCCAGTTTTTAATGTTTTTTAAAAATATAGCCATGGCCGGAGGCTTTTTGGCATTAGCGGCAACTGGCGCTGGTGACTTTAGTGTTGATAAAAAACTAAATAACTCACGTTTGATTAAGGTAAAAGGCGAGTCATAAAACTAAAGCTGCCCTTGCAAAAATAATTGCCGAATGTCGTAAAAGAAGCGCACAGGGTAGGGTCTGTGCGCTTGCGGGATCAATGCTAGGCTTGTTTAAATTTGGTATGTGCAACAAAGCACAGGAGACAGGTTTGTAGGGTGAATATGCTCAGGTGGTAATAAATTGCAAAACCTAAAGCGGCGTCAATAACACCAAGCGCTAACTGCGAAATATGGAAGGTAGGTAAAAGCCAAGCAAACCACTGCATAGGCTCAGGAAAAAGAGTAATTGGCAGCCAAAGACCTGACAACAGTGAAAGTGGTAAGTAGACTAAGTTGACGACAGCTGGCGCTGCTTTTGCCGACACACACAAGCCAATTACGAGCCCTAACAGACATAAAGGAAAGGTACCTAATAAGGCGATTAACACAATTATAAGAAACTGTTCCAAGGCTAATGATACACCTGAAAACAAAGCTAACATACTCATTAAACAGGCCACAATTAATGAAAAAACCGAGGCACTTACGCATTTTGCGAAGAGGTATTGGTATGCAGAAACAGGGGATAATTGCTTAAGAACCAACCAGCCATTTTGCTTTTCAATAGCCACGTTCACACCAAATGAAAATAACGCCGGGCTTATCATTCCAAATATCAAATAGTTGATAAACATATAATTGTGAGAGTCGTCATGGCTGAACATGATGCCAAAGAAAAGATAAAACAAGCATGGAAAGACTGATGCAGGGATCACAAATCCCTTACTTCTAAAAATACTCAATAGTTCAACTTTGCTTTCTAGTAAAAAAGACGTTGTATTCATCATGTTAAGCATTTCCATTATTCATTAAAGAAAGGTAAGCCTCTTCTAGGCTCATTGGTGCTACCTGTAAATTGTGAACATCAAATTGCGTTAATAGTCGCTGTAGAATGGGGTTTGGCTCGTTCGTTAGTATGGTGAACTTATTGCCTTCAACACTAAGATTTACCATAGGGAGAGCGTCAAGAAGTGTGACCTCAGGCAAATCGCAGGTAAACTTTATTTGAGCACGGGGGTAGATGTTAGCTAATTCTGGTATATCGGTTAGGTTTGTACACTTACCCTCCCTTAACACCAATAATTCATCAGCCAGTGTCTCAGCTTCATGAAGATAGTGTGTGGTAAGCAACACCGTTTTATTTTGCTGCTTTAGCGCGAAAATGGCTTGCCAAAGTTGTTGTCGCGATTCTACATCCATACCAACGCTTGGCTCATCTAAAAAAATAACATCCGGATCGCCCACCATCGCGATGGCCATAAATAATCTTTGTTTCTGCCCTCCAGAGAGCGTATCAAAGGTTTGCTGTAAAAAACCTTCGAGCTGACAGAGTGAGATAATGTCATCCAATGGGGTAGGGTGTTGATGATAGCTTGAAAAAAGCTCGATAAACTCTCGCACTTTGATATGCAGAGGCAGCCCGCCCAACTGCATCATAGCGCCAACACGCTGGCGACAAAATAATGAGTCTGGAGGATGACCAAGTACACGAACCTGTCCCGATGTTGGCTTTATTCTTCCGAGCATGATGTTTATTAAAGTAGTCTTCCCTGCACCATTTTGCCCCAAAATAGCATGCACTTGGCCTTGTTGAAGGGTAAGGTTTAGCCCCGCTAAAAGGGGGTTACTGTCTCGGTATCCAAAATTGATGTTTGATAAATCGATTGCGCTATTCACGGTCTTGATTCCATTTACTAGGTATATTTGCAGTATGTATAGGTAACGGAATGAATATCAGTGAGTGTTGTCAGAAAATAAAATGACAATTGTCAGAGGTGGAAAACGCAAGACAGGTGTGACGAACACCACACCTGTTAAAACCTCAGATATTAAAGGCCTGTGACTTTTGATAAATGTGTAGAGAGCGTAAGTTGTATTTTTGTATTGGGCGCTTTGACCGTAAATAACGCTTCTTCAAAATCACCTTTTGAAAAACTGTCATGAATATTATTGGATAAGGCGTAAGGCTCACTGGGCATGCCTGTAAATGGGAAAATCATTCGATCCATGCCACCATCACTGTCTTCGTCATGAATAACATGAATGGCATACTTACCAGCTGGTACCGACTCAAAAGTAACAGTGGTTAAGGGAGAAGTTGGGGCGACAACCAGTTTTCGAAAAAAGTGTGCATCGGGATCATTCACATTCTTGTCACTGTGGTAGTCGGCGCTGTTGTCAAATAACAATACCAGCATTTGTCCTTTAGTGTTACTTACTTCAGTAATTTCAACAGTTAGATTAGTTGGTGGGCCTGCAACAGCGTTTACACTGACAGGGCTGGTAGAACTACACGCCGTAAGTAATGCTAGCGCCATCAAAATAATTAGAGACTTCATCCTTTGCTCCTAGTAGCAGTTAAATTGTAGCCTCTCAAGCTTGTCAGATAATTGTGTTATTACTGTTAAAAATTGTTATTTTTGACGTGCATTATCACTGTTCAGACCAGAGTGAAGTGCTGCTGAGTATTTAATCTAATTATAGGCTAAGTTTATTCCATTCTATTAAATCGAACGTACTAACCAAATTTGACTAATTTTAATCTTTTTCAGCTTTGTTATGCTAATTCTCAACAAAGATATTGAGACATTATTATGAAGATACGTCGAATACAAAAAGCACAAGCAACAAGTGACGGAGCTGGTGTAAAGATTAACCGAGTGGCAGGTTTCGATGGAAAAAGTTTAGATCCATTTCTAATGATTGATGAATTAAGGTCGGAAGATCCGAAGGATTTTATGGCTGGTTTTCCACCTCACCCACATCGCGGTATAGAAACATTAACGTATATCAGAAAAGGTGGATTTGAGCACCAAGACCAAATGGGCAATCGTAAGGCAATCCAAGCCGGAGATGTTCAATGGATGAGTACGGGGCGTGGCGTAATACATAGTGAAATGCCGTTAAGTGATAAAGAGGGGATGCATGGGTTTCAGCTTTGGTTGAATATGCCAGCTAAAGAAAAGATGCGGGCGCCCAGATACCAAGATTCAACAAAGCAACCTGCAAAACAAGTAATGCTCGACGAAACAAGTTATTTTACAGCGCTAGCGGGTACATGGCAGGTTGGAGAGATGCAGCTAAAGACGGCGCTACAAGAGTTAGCTGGTCAAAGTGCACTTGCTGATGTGTGGCTACAAAAAGGAGCGCATTTACAGGTAGATATTACTCAATTTGCTAAAGTGATGATCTATATCCATACCGGACAATTGGAAAGTTATGGTGAGCAAACGCTTATCGAATTAGACTCAGACTTTTTGCTTGATATGGTGGCGACAAATAACGTCGGTTTCTTGCTCCTCGCTGGACAACCGATTAACGAGAAAATAGCGCATATGGGACCGTTTGTTATGAATACGCAAGAAGAGTTGCAACAGGCGGTGAGAGACTACCAAATGGGTCGCTTTGGCGACATTGTATAGGTGGTTTACATGGGACTATTAATTGATGGTCAATGGCACGACAAATGGTATGACACCAAGCGCAGCAAAGGCAAATTTGAACGGGAATCTGCAAAGCTACGTAATTGGATCACGCCCGATGGTCGTGAGGGAGCAACAGGAAAGGGTGGATTTAAAGCTGAGTCTGGTCGTTATCACTTGTATGTATCGCTAGCCTGTCCTTGGGCACATCGTACGCTTATTTTTAGAAAGCTCAAACAGTTAGAAGCGCATATTGATGTCTCGGTTGTGGATCCTGATATGCTTGACCAAGGTTGGAGTTTCTTAAGTCAACGCCCTGAGGTTGAAGAACGAGTGTACGGGCTTGAATTTATGCACCAGCTGTATACAAAAAATGATAAAAGCTACTCAGGCAGAGTAACCGTTCCCGTACTTTGGGATAAACAAACTGCACAGATCGTCAGTAATGAGTCGAGTGAAATCATCAGGATGTTCAATAATGCGTTCAATCACATCACAGGAGATAGTAGCGACTATTATCCACATGCGCTGAGAAGTGAAATTGATGAAATCAATGACTTTGTTTACCACAATATTAATAATGGTGTATATAAAGCAGGGTTTGCTACAACGCAAGATGCCTATCGCATTGCTGTTCATGATTTGTTTGAGGCATTAGACGAAATTGAAACTAGGCTTGCTAACACTCGGTACTTGGTTGCAGGGCAATTAACGGAAGCGGATTGGCGACTATTTACGACTTTGCTCCGGTTTGATAGCGTATATCATGGGCATTTCAAGTGTAATATTAAGCAGATAGAAGATTATCCAAATCTTAGTGCTTATTTGCGGGACTTATATCAACATGCTGGGATAGCTGAAACCGTCAATTTTGAGCACATAAAACGGCATTATTATTTTAGCCACACTATGATTAATCCGACCCAGGTAGTACCGGAAGGACCCAATATTGACTATCTGAGTGGCCATAACCGCCACAGACTTTCATTGTAAAAGAGAGCCAACATTGCCTTTGTATTGATTTAGACTAGAGTTAAATAGGCGATGATTATGTGGCTTTATGGTGTCGTCATCGTCTATTCTGAAAGTTGAGAGGCGGTGTTGGCGTCAACACATACGATTGTTTATTGTAATGTTAGTCGCAGCTTTGCGTAGTGTTGAATTTGGATAAAAAGCGAGATAAGTTGCGATTTTAAGTTATACCAATTCGCTTAGTTAAGCTTTCTATTTTGAGGCGAGAACACTTTGTCGATAGTCTCGTTACCACGCTTTGCTATCGCCAAGGTTTTTGCATTTGTGCGGGCACGGTAAAAATTTTGCTATTTAGTGGTTTTAAATAAGAAATTTTCAACGCATTTAGCGCTAGGGTTAATGCTTCAAATTGAGCAAGTATTAAGTCAAATTGGTATAAATCAATGCCTGTCTAGGTATAGAGCTATAGTGGTGATGCAGGGAGTACATGCTGCGGTCACAAAATCAAGGAGAAAGCGTGTCTTCTTCCAATATTGCTAAAAGTGCGATTGTATTATTGTTGGCGGTTCTGCTCGGGGCTATTTTATATTTTGAAAATAACATTCAAGACGACCTCAATGACAGTTTTTATCAGCGCTTGGAGCAAGTGCACTTAGCTCAAAATAATATCTATTTAAGTGAAATTGATGCCAGTAGAAGGTTTTTGTACTTTCTACTTGATACGCCCCCTATCCAAGGTATTGCCAGAGCTGAAAAAAATAATGGCATCGACCCGCAGGAGAATACGCCTTTACAAGTGTGGCGAGCGCGACTAAGCACAATTTTTAGATCTATGCTTTATTCTTACGACGGTCTGATTCAGATCCGGTTATTGGATGCACACACTGGACTGGAGCTAGTCAGAGTGGAGCGACAACTCGGAAAAGTTATTACGGTTTTAGATAGCAAGTTGCAAAATAAAAGCCAATATGATTATTTTACGCAGTCACTGCAACTGCCTGAGCGAACTATCTACTCAACGTCAATTAATTTGAACAAAGAGCGCGGTCAAATTGTTGTGCCGTTTCAACCCACGAAGCGTTTTACCTTACCCACCTACGATATTGATAACGATTTGTTCGGCATATTAGTGATCAACACCAATGCAGAAAAAATGATAAATAAAATTGTCTCACAAGCACCCAATACGCAAAAAGTGATAGTGCTAGGAGAGGGCGACTCATTTATTTATCATCCAGACTTTGCTCTGCGTTACAGCAGAGATCTCAATCCGGATATAGATTTTCGTAGCCGCTATCAAGTGCAGCCATGGAACAACAAACTACAGCTAGTGGAAGACAAAGAAACGAATGCACGCTTTTTAGCATTAATTAATGAAGTGGAAGGGGTAAACGTTGGCAGCTTGAAAGCGAAATTAGTCAATCTGATCTCATTTTCAATTTACCAGCAAAGTTTGAATGAAAAACGACTCACAACATATAGTTTACTTGCAGTTGCCAGTGGTGTATTTGCGTTGATTTTCTTTGCTTTTTGGCAATATACCCGAAGTTTACAAGCGCTTGACTCAACGCGTGCAGAGTTCAAAGCTATTTTAGATGGAGCATCAGATGGGGTGCTTGGTTTTGACAAAACTCTACGGCTCACAAGTTTTAATGAGTCGGCCACATCTTTTTTTAACAAATTGAATAATACCAAGCTCAGGAGTGAACCGCAGTTTCTACCTGACCCCGTATCTGCATTTATTTATGCTAATGCAAGTAAAGTACTTGAAGGCAAAGAAGTCGAGTCTCGCTCGATTAAGCTGACTCAAAGCGGTCAAGATAACAGTTGGTTATCGCTGAATTTATCGCCAATTTATGGTGGTAAACAAGTGATCCAAGGTGTGGCATTGTTTGTTGAAGATATAACCGCACAACAGGAGGCTGAAACACAATTGCTATTGGCGAATGAGCGTCTTGAAAATGAAGTCGCAGAGCGTACCAAGGAGCTAGTAGATGCGCGTGATAAAGCTGATAAAGCCTCAGAAGTGAAAAGTGCCTTTATCTCAACTATTAGTCATGAGATGAGAACGCCACTCAACGGTATTTTGGGGTCGCTGAATTTGGTTAGAAAGGAGCCTGTAACAAAGCATCAGCAAAAATATTTAGAAATGATGGAAACTAGCTCAACCACACTGTTGTCACTGATCAATGATGTGCTTGATTTATCAAAGATAGAAGCTGGAAAGTTAGAGATTGATAATGAACCTTTTAATCCACTTTCTGTGATTGAGCATGTAGCCTTGTCTATGTCTACCAAAGCCAAAGAGCAAGAGATAATTTACATAGTCGACCAACTAGGTCTCGAATACATCGAATTATGTGGGGATGCTGCGCGAGTCAAACAAGTTGTATATAACTTACTTAGTAACGCAATTAAATTTACCAAAGAAGGCTATGTTAAATTAAGTGCCACCACTGAACTGACAGACGATACGGTATGGCTTAAAGTTGCAGTGGAAGATACTGGTGTAGGTATAGACAAAGCAAACCATAATAAACTGTTCCAGTCTTTCAGCCAAGAGTCAACCAACACCGCAAATGAGTTCGGAGGTACAGGCCTAGGTCTTTCTATCTGTAAACAATTAGTTGAAAAGATGCTGGGGCATATTCGTTTTGAAAGTGAAAAGCATAAAGGTAGTGCATTTTGGTTCGAGCTACCGTTTGCTAAATCACAAGCTAAGGCTATCAACCTCCCCAGTTTTCTTGCTGGAAAAACCGTGTCTGTTTTTTGCGATACGACTGTTGAGTTGGACTACATGATTAAACTCATCACGAAGTTTGGCGGGCAACATGTTGATCATGCTCGCCCAAGCGATATTTGTATTGCAACCAGTAAACAAGCGTTTTCTCAGGTAGAGCAAGTAGCAAGTGAGTTCAAAAAGGTGATTTTGGTTGGCGATGAACTGCAACATATCAATGATTCTGACAATATTGTGCATATATCCGCACCTGTGAGGTTGGGCGAGTTTGTCTCTGTGTTTGACCTCAATAAAGCTGTGACCCTTCAGCCGAGCTTAAAGAAATCAGGAGAGGCAGTAACGCTTACAGGCAACTTGGTAGCAGGGTGCGAGTTTCTTGTGGTTGATGATAACCAAATTAATCGCATTGTTGCTAAAGGTATTTTAGAAGGACAAGGTGCTAAAGTGCAATTTGCAGTAGATGGTCAGGATGCTATCAATAAACTATTATTATTTGAGGATCAAGGGGTTAATTTTGATGCCATCTTTATGGATTGCAATATGCCTGGAATGGATGGCTACCAAGCGACAAGAGCTATTCGTCAAGGGCAAGGTGGTGAGTGTTTTTGCAATACAACAATCATTGCGATGACAGCAAGTGCTTTGGCGGGAGAAAAAGAGCGCTGTCTCAGTGCAGGTATGGACGAATTTGTGACCAAACCAGTTGTAATTGAGCAGCTATTTTCAGTGCTAGAGAGCCTCAACATCTATGCTAAAGAAGATGATTCGGTGCTTATCCAACCATTTGATTTTGGCAACCAAGACGATGAAGAGGTACGGCAACAACTCCCCATTTCAGAGAGTGAGGTAATTGCGCGGTTATCAGGAAACTACGAGCTGTTACAACAGCTTTATGCGCTGTTTTTACAAGACTCTGAAAGTAAAATGCAGCAACTAATACTAAGCATTAAAAATAGTAACTGTGACGCAACTGTAAAATACAGTCATTACCTGAAAGGGCAAGCTGGAGATTTGGCTGCTCAAAAGTTGTTTGATGTGCTCGATAATATTGAAACATACGCCCGAAACCATCAGGCTGGTCAATGTAAGTCCCACCTCGCAGCTGCGCAAATAGAGTATGAGAATGTACTTAAGTTTGTAAAAAATCGAGTTGCAGAGCTAGAACAACAACACGCCAAGAGTTAGTAAAATGTTTGGTTGTATGGATACAGTTCCCCTTTTGCCATCAAGAAACGTGGATGGCGCTATCACGAGGTTTTATCGCTCACAAGGGGTTAATTAACAAAATTTATTGTGTATAAATCTTCCGTAAATTCTGGCGTCATTGCACCAAAGCGATACAATGGGTTTGGTATAAAGTTAGGCTGAACTATTCGTTAGGATATTTCGGCCAGTCGTAGTCCATTTGCATCGCGGTTTTTCGAGCGGTAGCCTGCCCAAAGCGCTTTTTCACAAGCTCCAGGCTCATATCGATACCAGCAGAGATACCCGCTGAGCTAGTAAAATTTTGATCCATCACAAATCGTGTGTCTTCAATGACTTCTAGGCTAGGATATTGCTCACGTAAATCATCGAGATCTTGCCAATGTGTTGTGACACGTTTGCCATCTATAATACCGGCCTCTGCGTACAAAAATATGCCAGTACAAACTGATGCACACTGTGAAGTATGATTTGCGGTTTCTGCAAGCCAATTGAGCACATTGTGGTTTCCACAAATTTTGTGGTGAAGTCCTCCAACGACAATAAGTAAATCGAATTTAGGATGTGAATGTATGCTGTAATGGGGGTTTACACTCATTCCACCCCTTGTTGTGACGGGGATATGAGTAGGTGCAACTAGGCTGACGTTAATGGGGGTATCTATAAAGCGTTTTGCTGTATTGAATACTTCAAATGGACCACAAAAGTCTAAACATTCTGCGCCATCGTATATGAAAATGCCTACTTCCATTATCTATTCTCACAGATCAGTTTTTTACTAACTTGGCTGATTTCAGCTAATTTTTCAAGGTAAATTGTAACAATCCATGAAAAAGCTTTTGGTTTTGCACTAAGCGTTGGGCTATTTATGCAGCGTAACTGTTGAGATTAACCCATTTTGCAGCCGATGAGTGCACTTCTTGCTGCTCTATCGCGTAGAATCAGGTTTTACCCGCAAAGCAATTGCACTTTTGAAGGCAATCCGTAATATTTCCCTTCAAGATAACAACAAGCGATGAAATATTATGTTCAAACCTTCTATCACATTATTAAGCGCTGCAGTGTGTGTAGCCCTTGCTGGTTGCGCAGGTACTACTAACAAAACGGCTGAGCCGGTCAAATTAGTTCAAGACAAACAGTATGATAATGTGCTGTTACAGGAATTTTCAGGTCCTTATCAAGGTGTTCCTCAGTTCGATAAAATGAAACTGAGTGATTTAGAAGCCGCTCTTGAAATCGGTATGGCAGATAATCTGAAAGAAATTGAAGCGATTGCGAACAACCCAGCAGAGCCTAATTTCGATAATACAATTGTGGCATTAGAGCGCACTGGTGCAGCTTTAGATCGTGTTTTTACCTACTACGGTCTGTGGAGTTCAAATATTTCAAGTCCTGAGTTTAGAGAAATTCAGTCGCGAGTAGTACCAAAGTTTTCTGAATTTAGCTCTAAGATCACACAAAATCAAAAGCTGTTTGAACGAGTGAAAACGGTGTATGAAAGCGCAGAGTATAAAAAGCTAACTGCGGAAGAGCAGCGTATTACTTGGATGCGCTACAATAGCTTTGCACGTAATGGTGCAACCCTCACAGGTGATGACGCTAAGCGTTATGCAGACATTAATCTTGAATTGTCAAAACTACACACAAAATTTGCGAATAATGTACTTGCTGACGAAGAAAACTATGTTGTTTACCTCAGTGAAGCGCAGCTGTCAGGTTTGCCTGAGTCATTTGTGGCGTCTGCAGCGGCTGCAGCGAAAGCGCGAGGTAAGTCAGGGATGTACGCGATTACAAACTCTCGTTCTTCGATGGATCCATTTTTAACTTACTCAACAGAACGTGAGCTACGTGAAAAAGTTTGGAATAACTACTATAACCGTGGCAACAATGGCGGTGAGTTTGACAATAAAGCTATTATTTCTGAAATCTTAAAGCTCAGACACGAACGTGTTAATTTACTGGGCTACGAGAATTATGCTCAGTGGCGTCTTGAAGACCGTATGGCCAAAAAGCCAGAAAATGCCATGGCACTGATGAAGAAAGTGTGGCCAGCAGCCATTGCTCGTGTAGAAGAAGAAGTTGCGGATATGCAGGCTATCGCTGATAAAGAAGGAGCCAAGATCACTATTAAGCCATGGGATTATCGTTTTTACGCTGAAAAAGTACGCCAAGCTAAATATCAGTTAGATTCAAATGAAGTGAAGGCTTACTTACAATTGGATAACCTGCGCGAGGCGATGTTCTATGTTGCGGGTCGTCTGTTTAACTTTGAGTTTACTGAAATCACCGATGGGTCGGTACCTGTTTTCCACCCAGATGTTCGAGTGTGGGAAGTGACCGACAAAACATCAGGTGAAAATATCGGCCTGTGGTACCTAGACCCATTTGCACGTAAAGGTAAGCGCTCTGGAGCGTGGGCTTTATCGTATCGCAGTCATACCACATTTGATGGTAAAACCAATGTGTTGAGCTCAAATAACTCTAACTTTGTAAAAGCACCAGAAGGAGAAGTTACACTTATTTCTTGGTCTGATGCTGAAACTTACTTCCATGAGTTTGGCCATGCACTTCATGCACTATCATCGAATGTGAAATACCCAAGCTCTAACTCTGGTGTGCGTGACTATACAGAGTTCCAGTCACAGCTATTGGAGCGCTGGCTTGCAACTGATGAAGTAATTAACCGTTACTTAGTACATTACAAAACAGGCAAGCCTATGCCTAAGGCACTTATCGAGAAAATTAAAAAGTCAGCGACCTTTAATCAAGGTTTTGCAACGACTGAGTACTTAGGTTCAGCGATTATGGATATGTTGTTCCACACAACGGATCCAGACAAAATTGGCGACCCAGTTGCATTTGAAAAGTCACAGTTAGATACGCTTGGCATGCCGAGTGAAGTGGTTATGCGTCATCGCACGACACATTTTGGTCACGTATTCTCTGGTGAAGGGTACTCTGCAGGCTACTACGGTTACCTATGGGCTGAGGTATTAACATCTGATGCTGCAGAAGCTTTTGCTGACTCTCCTGGCGGTTTCTACGATAAAGACGTTGCACAGCGTCTGGTGGATTATCTGTTCTCGGTACGTAACGCAATGGATCCAGCCGAGGCGTATAGAAAGTTCAGAGGTCGTGATGCCAAAGTTGAAGCATTAATGCGTGATAGAGGTTTTCCAGTAGAAAAGTAACACTGAATATGCACACCAAAGCCCCCTAGTGACCAACTAAGGGGCTTTTTCATTTAGTATTTTGAGTTAGATTGATCACTGAACAAAGACTTTAGCCCGTCTGCAAACTGTTTTAACTGTATTTTCATTGAGCGTTTTACACTGACCTCAAGACTTCCCAAAATGGTTCTACCTTTAATATATATGCGAGGGCGTTGTTTTACTTGAGTATTTGTCGCTAAGGTATTTCGTGTATTTTCGACCGAACCCATAACATTGTTTATATCGGTTATCACATCCACTGAATCAGGAATATAGATTTCGCCACTGCCTAGAATGCAGTCCATGTAAATATGTACTTCAGGGTGGCTAAAAATAGCGCAAGTAAAATCCAACTCAATACTACCGAGATAATTTCTTATATGGATTTCCTTGGGAACAATCCATTCACCGCTGCGGTGGCTTGACCCTAACATTGAAGTCATGTGCATTTTTTCGACATCCTCAGTCGATGAGGTAAACTTTGGTCCCAACCGAGCTGCTTTTTCAGTGTGATATCTGGGGTCTGACTTGAGTGGTAAGTCGGCACTCAATGCGGCAATTTTTTGTTGTTCTTGTAAATTGTAGGCTTGATCTAATCTTCTCTCGAACGCCTCAGCTGATAGTTCACCATGGCTATAGTTGAGTATTAGCTGGTCGATGATTTCCTCTCTAACTGACTCGAGAGGCCTATCTTGTAGTGGTACAGACATAACATGAGGTTCCATTTCGTTGATGTGCTAGGTATTAAGCAATTATTAAGCCACTGAAAGCTTTTAATAAAATCAAATGGTTAAAATAACAACAAAACGTGACTTTATGATAAACACTAAAACTTAACGAATGAGCCTACTATTTGGTCAAAATAATCTACTTGATTAAGCAAATGAATTTCACTCCTCGCTGGTTGGCCTTTTCTATGAGGTTGAAATCACTGTGGCATTTGCTAAGGTGTAATACCAATTTGACTTAATACTTGCTCAATTTGAAGGAGTATATCTGACGCTAACCGCGTTAAAAATTTTTTATTTAGAACAACTAAATAGCAAAATCTTTGCCTTGCCTACAGGACGTAGGTACCTCGGCGTGAGCAGGGCGCGGAAGCGGTGTTATCGACAAGGTTTTCACGCCTCAAAATAGACCACTTAATTAAGCAAATTGGTATAATCTCAACTAGTTGGCTTAACTAAGCTAGGAATTAGTTGATATTCAGTGGACAAAAATCAATTAATCAAGGAGTTTTCTCATGGCGAAAAAAGACGATATAAAGCAACTTAAAAAGGAAATAAAAGCCCGTAAAGCAAAGATTGAAAAGCATGAAGCTAAAATCAAAAAGCTGAAAAAGGCGATTAAAAAGGCATAGCCGCAGCACCATCAGTGTGACTTGATTTTTTGTAATTCAATCAAGGCACACTGATGCCGAATGCGGGCGCAGACCATTACCTCAAGCTACTTACCTTGTGATGTCGCTTCATAGCAATAAACTAAAACAACTGCCTTTTTCGATTTCGGAGCAGACACTAATCCGGCCTTTATGACGATGAAGAATTTGTTGACTAAGTGCAAGTCCTATTCCTGAGCCATTGGATTTGGTAGTAAAAAACGGCACGAAAATTTTATCAATGGCACTTTGCTCTATTCCTACACCATTGTCTGTGACCTTTATCTCACATTTGCCGTAGCGATTAATAGTAGCGGTTACTTGGACTACTTTTTCTTGCTTGTTAGATGTTGCGTTAAGCGCCTCTTTGGCGTTGCTGAGGAGATTCAATAGCACTTGCTCTATCATTTTTCTATCGATCTTGATGGTCAGTGACGCAGGGGAAACATCAAAGGACAAAGAGATTTTGGCTTCATTAAATTCGTTTTGGACAAGGGGAGCAATATCATCAAACAGTGCTTTGACTGTAACTGGTCTCAGCTCAAGCTCTGGAATATGGGTGAGCTTTCTATAATTATCGATAAACCCGAGCAAAGATTGGCTGCGTATCCCTATGGCTTGTAAGCTCTGAAGATAGTCTTCAACAAGCTCTTTGTCTGCTACTGTACCTGCGAGGTGATTGTTAGTCATGTTCACAAGTGTATTAGAGAGCGAATAGATGGGCGCAACTGAATTACCAATTTCGTGAATAAGTACTCGGATCAACTTTTGCCAAGATTCAATTTGCGTACTTTCAAGCTGCTCTGAGATAGCGGTAAACAGCCAAAGCTCGTATTGGTTATTATGATTAGAAAAAGTGAAGTATTTAAATAGTAGATCGGCAGTAATATGACTACCTACTTTGGCCTGTTCAAGCTCTGGGTGAACTTTTAACAATGAAGTTCCTGTTTCGGCACCGCGAATATCGAGTAACTGCTTTGCGCTGTTATTACAGAGTATAATAGTATGGCCATTTTTTATGAGGATGAGGCCAGCCTCAATATGTTGTAACATGGTTTCATAAGTGGTCACTAACTCATCTTGTTTGACTTTATCTTCTCGCACCTTTTGCATCATTTCGTGACAAACAGTGAGCGCTTGCTCACTAATAGGGTGTGCATGATTAATCCGAAAGCTACTATCTTGGTATTTGAGCGCAGTAAATACCTCTTCGAATTGTTGTTTTTGGCTTTTTAATGTGGAAATAGATAAAGCAGAGAACCCTGCGGCAATAGCGACAGCCAGCATGCTAAACAGGTGAGCGTAGCTATGAAGTAGGCCTAAAACCCCAAGCGTCGCGAATAAAATAGCCCCAAGTTGAAAGGCTATCATTCGAGTAAGAGGCTTATTCCACATCGTACTTCTCCATTTTTCGATAAAGCGATGCGCGTGTTATGCCAAGCGCTTTAGCAGCGTGACTGATGTTGCCTTTGAAGTCTTTAATCGCGCGTTCAATGGTTTTTTGCTCAATTTCTGCCAGGTTGTAAGAGTCTGTCACTAGGTTGTCAGGTGCATGTGTTTTTGATGTAGTGAGTTGGAACTCGAGCTGTGCCGAGTCAGACAAAATAACGGCACGCTCCACTAAATGCTGCAACTCACGGATATTACCTGGCCACTGGTACTGTACTAGCTCTGCCATCACTTTATCGCTGACAGTTTTGCGCGCTAACTTGTACTTTTTACTATATAAATCGGCGTAAAACTCGATAAGTAACGGAATGTCTTGAGGCCTATCTCTGAGCGCTGGGAGCGTCAACTCAACCGTATTGATGCGATATAATAAATCTTGGCGAAAATTACCTTCACGAACCATATCATATAGGTTCATGTTGGTTGCTGTGATCAGCCGTAAATCGACTTCAACTTGCTTGCTGCCACCTACAGGCGTGACTATTCTATTTTGGATAGCGGTAAGTAGTTTCCCTTGTAATGCTAAGGGAATATTTGCGATTTCATCTAAAAACAAAGTTCCGGAGTCTGCCAATTCGAAACGGCCTGGCTTATTGCTCTTGGCATCAGTAAATGCACCTTTGACATGACCGAACAGTTCACTCTCAAATAACGAGCTGGCAATCGTCCCCATGTCCACAGACATAAAGGTGTGCTCTTGTCGCAATGATTGTTTGTGTAGCTCCCTCGCGACGACTTCTTTCCCTGTGCCACTTTCACCTAAAATAAGTACATTGGCATCGGTTTTTGCCGCTTTTTCTATGGTTTGAAAGACTTGCTCCATGGCGGGACTTGACGCAATTAAGTGTTCAAACGGTTTATGTTGTGCAGCCATTGAAATTTGTGCGAGCTGCGTCAGTTTTTTGGACTTTTGTCTTTGTTCGCTCAGTTCAATGCAGTTTGCGACTGTGGCCAGAAGTTTCTCATTTTGCCAAGGCTTAAGTACAAAATCATTGGCGCCAAGTTTAATAGCATCAACCGCCATGTTTAGGTCACCGTAGGCGGTAAAGAGCACAACGACAGCATCTTCATCTATTGCTTTTATTTGCTTTAGCCAATAAAAACCTTCAGCACCCGAGGTAGACTCTCGAGTGAAGTTCATGTCTAACAGTACTAGCGCAAAGTCTTGTTCAGACATCGCTTTTTTAATGTCATGGGGATTATCTAACGTTACCACTTTTTTATAATATTGTTTGAGCAACATTCTCGTGGCGACAAGTATTTCGGTGTTATCGTCTACAACTAAAATCGCTTTGTTATTGACCGCCATAGGATCTCCTTACCTCGTAAAACTGTACGATATCGTACACTAGGTGTTTAATTTTTTTACACTCTTTTGTTCCTTTATTTTATTGTTTAAACTTATCTTCATGATTTTTATGCTGTTTTTTATTTGGCATGTAACTTGAGTTATTAAATCCAACTAAATTCAAGTGAGTGACAAAATGGATAGAAAAATAACACCTAACAAAAAATTCCGACTTTGGTGGTTGGCTCTGCCTATGGTTGTAGTCGCATACTTTGCATTCGGTAGTGCTGCGACGAGTAGCGGAAATCGATTAAATGTTGATATCAATCGAATCAAAATAAGCACTGTCACAGAAGGGGAGTTTCATGATCTGATCCCTCTAAGAGGTAATATTACCCCAAGTAAGTCAGTGTACTTAGACGCCATAGAAGGAGGGCGAGTAGAGGCGCGCTTTGTAGAAGAGGGAGCCATGGTAAAAAAAGGCGACAAGCTACTTGCGCTAAGCAATACCAGCTTGCAGCTTGATGTTATTTCTCGCGAGGCGCAAATTTCAGAGCAGCTGAATAATTTGCACAATACACGCTTAGCAATAGATCAAAATCGCTTAAATTTAAAACGGGATCTATTGGAGTTGGACTTTCAAGTTAGTCAAAGTGAACGAAAGCTTGCTCAGTTTAAGCGCCTAGGTAATGGTAACTTGGTTTCAAAAGATGAACTGCAAGCCGCCGAAGACGAAACCGTGTATTTGAAAAATCGCCGCAAACTAATTATTGAGCAGCAACAACAAGATGAAAAGATCCGTACCGCACAAATTGCGCAGCTAGAAGACAGTGTTAAGCAATTAAATAAAAACTTAGCGTTTGCCCGTAAGAACTTAGAGAATTTGATAATCAAAGCGCCTATTGATGGACAGTTGACTGCACTCAGTGCAGAGTTGGGTGCATCTAAAGCAAGGGGAGCGCGGTTAGGTCAAGTTGATATCGTTTCTCAATATAAAGTGTCGGCACAAATCGATGAATTTTACCTTGGCCGTGTGTATGCAGGGCAAGCTGCAAGATTGTCTTTGCAAGGTCAACAATATGAGTTAACCCTAGCAAAAGTGTATGCCGAGGTGTCAAATGGGCGATTTGAGGTAGAGTTAACCTTTAATGATGCTTTACCGAGTGGGATCCGCAGAGGGCAAAGCTTACAGTTGGATTTATTACTGGCAGATGCTAAGTCAGCAACATTGTTGCCAAATGGCGGATTTTATCAAGATACCGGCGGTCAATGGGTGTTTGTGTTAGAGCAAGGCAGTCAAGTGGCGGTGAAAAAGCCGGTGACGTTTGGTCTGCGTAATAACAAATTTATTGAAGTACTAGATGGACTGGCAGTGGGTGACCGAGTGATCACCTCAAGTTACGGTAGCTTTAAGGATATGCAGTCAGTAAGCCTGACGCACTAAGTGTAAGCCAAACCCCAAGTTAACAAGATTTAGAAGGCACAAGAATATGATACAGCTAACAAAAATAAATAAAGTTTTTCGTACAGAATTGGTTGAAACTTACGCGCTAGAGGACGTCTCGCTGGTAATTGAGCGCGGTGAGTTTGTGGCCATTATGGGGCAATCAGGCTCAGGTAAATCTACCCTACTGAATATTATCGGCATGCTAGATCAGCTTGATGGTGGTGAGTATATTTTTGATGGTAGTGACATCAGCCACTCAACAGAGGGACAATTGGCGGATATTCGCAAAGACAATATTGGTTTTATTTTCCAAAGCTTTAACTTGATTGATGAACTAACAGTATACGAAAATGTTGAGCTACCTTTGGTATATCAGGGAGTTGCAAAAAAGGAGCGTCAGCAGCGTGTCACTGCGGTATTAGAGAAAGTGAATATTGCTCACCGTAAAGATCACTACCCACAACAGCTTTCCGGTGGTCAGCAGCAGCGAGTTGCAGTTGGACGAGCCATTGTCGCCAAGCCAAAAATGATTTTAGCGGATGAACCAACTGGTAACCTAGACTCCAAAAATGGTGAAGAGGTGATGGGGTTGCTGGCTCAACTCAATCAAGAAGGCGTGACAATTGTGATGGTAACGCACTCTGAGCACCATGCAAATTATGCACACAGAACGATTCACGTTTTGGATGGGCATATCGTTTCCAGCCAAATGCAGGAGGTACGTTATGCTTAAAAACTATCTCTTGATTGCGTATCGTAGCTTGCTACAACAAAAGCTTTATTCGGCTATTAATATTTTGGGTTTGGCGATTGGTCTTGCTATTTGTATTAGTATGGCAATTTTTGTTGAATCTGAGCTTGGCTACGACAAGTTTATCCAGAACCACGAGCAAGTGTATCGTTCGTCAGTAAAGTGGATGCCTCCCAGTGCGCCTGAAATTTATTATGCTCAGGGGCAAGTGTTTAATGCCCAAAACTACAAAACACATTTTGAAGAAGTCGTCGATGCCACTCGATTTAGACAGGTGACGGTAGCACTTGGTGAAGGTAGGGAGAGCTTTATTCATGAAGGTGTACTGCTTGCTGATGCGAACTTTATAGACTTTTTTTCTTTGCAAGTACTACATGGTAATGGCCAAACTGCGCTCAATAATCCTAATTCCATCGTGCTAACAGAAGCTGCCGCAGAGCTTTATTTTGGCCGCACCTCTGTTGTTGGCGAAGCGTTACTAGGTGATGGAAAGTTACCTCTGAAAGTCACTGCGGTTATCAAAGATTTACCACAGCGCACTCATTTGAATGTGTTTGCACTAATCAGTATGGAAACGGCAACAACTTATTATGGTGATACCAGTTGGCAGCGTGACCCAAGTTTTAACTATTTCACTTATGTTAGGCTTGCTGATGGCGTGTCGGGGCACGACGTAGAGGCAAAAATCCCAAGTTATTTAGAGAACCGCTACGGCCAGGGTGCAAGTGACACGTTAGACTTTACATTAATGCCTGTCAGCGATATTTATCTTCACTCTCAAATGTATGGCGAGATGAAAGAAAACGGTGACATTAATACGGTATATTCATTTAGTGTGATATCGGCACTTATTCTTTTTATTGCTTGTGTTAACTTTATGAATTTATCTACCGCGACTGCTACTAAGCGAGCAAAAGAAGTTGGGGTGCGTAAAACCTTGGGTGCGAAGCAGCAGCATTTGGTTGTACAGTTCATCGTTGAAGCGATGATGTTAAGTTATATTGCCTTGATCATAGCCGTGGCACTGGTTGAGGCTTGTTTACCTATGTTCGCAAGCTTTATTGGTAAACCACTTAGTTTTGATTTTTATTCACAGCCCGTTATTTTAGCTATTCTATTGCTACTAGGCTTTGTCGTTGGGATCATTTCAGGTTCGTATCCTGCTTTTTATCTGAGCGGCTTTAAACCCGCCAAGGTACTCAAAGGAGAAATCACACAAGGTAGGTCAGGGGCACTGTTACGCAAAGGGCTAGTGGTGTTCCAATTCAGTGTTGCCATCGTGCTTATTATTGCCACTGTAGTGTCAAACCAACAATTAAAATACGCCCGAGCGATAGAGTTGGGCTATGACAAAGACAACACTTTTGTACTGAATCGTCTCTATACCGATATTGCAAGCCAGCAACGCAGTGCACTGAAGACAGAACTGCTCTCACATCCAAATATTAACAGTGTAACGGCAAGCTCTGCTGTACCAACACAAAGCATAGTTGATGCCTTTGGAATGGTTAACCCTAAGACTCAATTATCGCAAACCATGCCTACTTTAGCAGTCGATGAAGATTACTTTAGCAGCTACAACATCAAACTACTAACTGGCCGTGGGTTTAGCCGTGATTTTCCTGCGGATATATTTACTCTGCCTAGTGAGACCAATCCACACCCTCACTTTTCTGTTGTGATAAATGAAAAAGCAGCACAGAGTCTTGGGTTCAGCTCTGATGAGGCTATCGGTAAAACGTTTGAAGTGAGATTAACTCGACACTCAAGCGCAACAGCGACCATCATTGGCGTCACACAGAACTATTACTTCTCGTCGCTCAGAACAGAAATAAGTCCAACCTATCACTTGTTGAGGGAAGGAGAGGGGAATGCTATGGCAATTAAATTCCAAGGAGATGCGTCGCTTATTCGCGATTTTATAGAGGCGACTTGGCGTAAGCTGATACCCGAGCAACAGATGGAGTTGACATATCTTCAAACTGAGTTTGAACAGATGTATCAACAAGAGGATAAAGAAATCACTGTGTTTAACTTGTTTTCTCTCCTTGCCATTTTCATTGCGTGCCTTGGACTTTTTGGCCTTGCTTCTTTTACAACGAAACGTCGGACAAAAGAGATTGGCGTGCGTAAAGTGTTGGGTGCCTCGGTGATGGACATTGTCTTATTGATCAACAAAGAGTTTTCAAAACAAGTCTTGATTGCAAACCTGATTGCTTGGCCGTTGGCATACATTGTGATGAGAGAGTGGTTGAATAATTTTGTTTATCGCATTGAGCTATCTTTTGTCCCATTTTTGGCCGCTGCCGTGATAGCCTTTGTAATAGCTTGGGTGACAGTAGGTTCTTTAACTATGGTAGCTGCGCAGGCAAGGCCTATCAATTCATTGCGATATGAATAAAAACGTTAAGGCCTCACATTAAATGAGGCCTTTTATCTGTTTGCGCCGCAGACTTTGTTTTTTCCGCCATATTTTGCTTCATACAGTGCATCATCAGCTTGTTGTACCAGCGAGGCAGCTGACTCGTGATGGCTTTGTGCATTGTAAGTTGCCACTCCAGCGCTGATGGACGCATAGTTAAAAGGGGAATGCTTGTGCTCGATTTTGGCA
The DNA here is from genome assembly GCF_013366255.1 of Pseudoalteromonas sp. McH1-7. Lineage (NCBI taxonomy): Bacteria > Pseudomonadati > Pseudomonadota > Gammaproteobacteria > Alteromonadales > Pseudoalteromonadaceae > Pseudoalteromonas > Pseudoalteromonas sp. McH1-7. The sequence goes on from NZ_JABWPQ010000010.1 coordinate 107,545, forward strand.
TCGAAAAAATGCTTGATAATACGCTCGGTGATCTTAATTGCCGAGTCGTACGGGGTGCTTGGGAGTAAGATCACAAACTCTTCGCCACCGTAGCGGTACACGGCATCCATTGGGCGACGGATATGGCTTTTGACAGACTTAACCACATGCTTTAATACGTCATCTCCCATAAGATGTCCATATTCGTCGTTGTACAGTTTGAAGTAGTCAACATCAAGCATAATAACACTCAAAGCATGCTCGGCTCGCTTTGCACCGCGATAATGTTTTTCAAGATCTGACTCAAAAAGCCGACGGTTAAATGCTTTTGTTAACCCATCAACATAAGAATATTCTCTTAGCTGATCAGCCTGTTTTTTGTACTTTAAATGGGTTTTTACGCGGTTTACCAGTGTTCGAGCAACAATAGGTTTACTGATAAAATCGACCGCCCCCGCGTCCCAGCACATTTCTTGCTGATTTTCTTTTATATTTGAAGTAACAAATACAACCGGAATTTGCGCTGTGATCGGATCCTTTTGCAATTCTTTGCAGGCGTCAATGCCAGTGAGCCCATCGAGCATCCAATCCATAAGGATTAAGTCCGGCAGAGCGAGTTTAATATAGTCAATGGCTTTTTCAGCGCCTTCAAATGCAACCACTGTGCACATATCATCAAGGCAAGCTGTTAATACTTTTTGTGTCAGCGGGGAGTCTTCAATAATGACCACGGTGCAATCATTAAGCTCAGTCACTTCTTCAAACATTGTGTTGCTCTACTCCTACGCGAGGCTGCCAATCATGATGGCTCAAGGTTTAATATAGCGTTAAACCTGCTTTGCTGCGATGTCAACGTCATACCAAGGTTGTACCAAGGTTGTACCTTAATGGAAGTATACGCTTTATTCATGAATTAAAACACTTTTATAACAAAAGAGCGGTTTTTGCTTGAATAAACGGCGATTTTTACTATACAAAAGTATACGTGATTTAAAGGAATAACGATGACAAATTCAGTCCCCCTCGCCAAAGCAGAGCGGTTTGTTGGTGATGACTCGCTCTCTGATCTAATCTTCGACAATATTCCTGACTATGCCTTCATTAAAGATGACAAGTTCAGGATTGTGAAAGCAAATGACGCTTTTCGTTCAATGTACCCAGAGTCTGCCCGTGAGAAAATTATCGGCTACACCACTTTAGAGTCGTATCACCCTGAGGAGGTGGAAGCGTTTATCAAAGACGACAAGCTTGCATTTGCTAGCGGATATGCCGAATGCTATGAGACGGTAACCTTTCCAGATGGCGGCGTACGTACACTCTTCACTCGCAAGAAGCGATTTTATGATGCCAATGGTGCCGCGTTTATATTGGGGCTCTCGAGTGACGTTACCGAGCGAGAGCATTTGGTTGTGCAGCTCAGACGCTCAAATGACGCATTAGATGAATTTGCATATATAGCTTCACATGACTTAAAAGCACCACTCAATGCGATTTCAAAACTAGTAACTTGGATTGATGAAGATGAATTACCTGAAGGGGCAAAAGAAAACTTTGCGTTGATCCAGCAGCGCGTCTCTAGAATGAATAAGCTGTTGCATGACTTGTTGATATATTCACGGGTTAATCGCAAGCATAGTGAATGCGAAACTTTTGAATTTAGTGAGTTTTCACAAGAAATTTATGACTCAATTGATATCGAATCAACGCTAACACTGCAATGTGTGTCACTAATGGTCACTTTACCAAAAACAGCCCTTGAGGTTGTCACGCGAAACCTGATCAGTAACGCACTGAAACATCACCATTGTGAGAGTGGTAATTTGATCATAGACATCAAAGAGACGCCAGAATTATACCAGTTGCATTTTACTGATGATGGCCCCGGGATCCCCAAAGAGTATCGAGAAAAAGTATTCGAAATGTTTCAAACACTCAAACCCCGAGACCAACAAGAAGGCAGTGGTATGGGGCTCGCGATTATTAAAAAAGTACTAGATTATTATGGTGGTAGCATTGAGATATTGGATACAGGTGTAGGCGCCGAATTTGTAATTAAGTGGCCAAAAGTAGACACCAGAGTGAATCCTATTTAGGCGAATAAGAGATGCAAAATAACGATATTACAGTGTTAGTTGTTGAAGATGACGACGTTGATTATATGACAGTAAAAAGAAGCTTCGCAAAGCGCAAAATCATGAATCCTATGGTTAGAGCAATTGACGGCGTTGAAGCACTCGAATTACTGCGAGGTGGCCAAGTTGATTACCGTTTATTATTCTTCTTGATTTAAAGATGCCACGGATGGGCGGGCTTGAATTTTTAGAGAAGTTAAGAGCAGATAGTCAGTTACAAGAAACGGTGGTATTTGTGCTTACTACGTCAAAAGACGAGGATGATATTCACCACAGCTATGCAAATAATGTTGCCGGTTATTTTTTAAAAGAGCAGGCTAGTGACTCGATGTCGAGTTTAGTGGGTATGTTGGATGGGTATTGGCGGATTGTGCAGTTTCCGGCGAAGTAAATGGTGCATATATGAATATATTGCTGGTCGATGACGATATTGTTGATAGGAAAATGATCCGCCGCTCTTTAATAAAGGGAGGTATCGAGCATCAACTTACCGAAGTGGAGAGTGTTGAAGAGGGGATAATTGCTCTTGAGCAGCTTTCGTTTGATTTGTTGCTTCTTGATTACAATATGCCAGCAAAGAATGGCTTAGACCTATTGATAGAGCTGAAACGGATTAACCATATTCGAGATCTAACTATCGTTATGATCAGTAATGCGCAATCTGATGAGCTGGTATTAAAGTGCCTTGATTTAGGGGTTCAGGATTTTTTATTAAAAGAAGAAGTCACAGCCTCAATATTGAGTCGCTCAATTATTCAAGCGAGAAAGCGCTTTGAACTTGAAAGCCAGCTCCACGATAGTTACTTACAAGTAAAAGAAATGGCTGAGCTGGATGCGCTCACCGGCTTGTATAATCGTTATTACTTTGAAGAAACTTGTCAACGGCTGATGCAAGCAGGCAAAAGTCGATATAGCTGTGCTGGGGTTTTGATTGTAGATATTGTTGATTTTAAAAAAATCAATGACCGGTTTGGTCATGAGGCAGCCGATCAATTGCTGGTTGAGCTTGGTGCAAGCTTTAACCGGCATACCAAACCCGAAGATATAGTAAGCCGTTTTGGGGGGGATGAGTTTGCTTGTTTGCTGGTATCTTGCGACAACCCATTACAAATAAAAATTGAGGCAGAAAAGTTAATAAAGCTATTAAGTCGTACCTATTCTATTATGTCTAAGGATATTCGCTGCCAAGTACGAATGGGGCTAGCGCTTTATCCTCTAAACGGTAAGCGAGCAGATGACCTTATCCGCTTCGCTGATATTGCACTTTTTAGATCGAAATCAGCTAAGAGCAGTGCGGCATGTATATTTGAAGATAACATGCAGACTGAATTTCAAATGAAATATAACGTTGAGCAAGACCTAAGAGGAGCAATCGACAAACAAGAGCTCGAGCTTGCATTTCAACCTATCGTAGATATTCGCCAAGGGAAGGTAGTATCACTTGAGGCGCTGATCAGGTGGCCTACTGCTAAATTCACTAGCAGTCCGCAGGAATTTATTTTGGTAGCGGAAGAGTCACGGTTAATAGAGCCTTTAGGAAAATGGATTATTGAGCATGCGATCTACACATTAAAACAAATTAACTCGAAATTCGGCTATCCGATCCGTTTAGCCATTAACCTTTCACCGTTGCAGCTGGTGGATATGTCCTTACCTGCTTTTATCAATGACTGTCTTGAGCGTGCAAACATGGAAGGGGGATTATTCACATTCGAGCTGACCGAAACCGCGCTGCTTAATGATAGTGAGCGAGTAATGACTAGCTTAAATCGCATTAAGGATATTGGTTGTAAACTTGCTTTAGACGATTTTGGTACCGGTTATTCGTCTATCTCTCACCTGCTAAATTATCCAATTGATATTGTAAAGGTAGACAAATCCCTTACCGATAGAATAGAAGCAGATGAAATGGGGGAAAGAGTTTTCTTTGGCTTAATAAATATGTTGAAAAGCTTGCAGTTAAGTATTGTGGTGGAAGGTGTTGAAAGATATCAGCAGTATTATGCTTGTAAAGAGGCTAATGTTGATAAAGTTCAAGGCTATTATTTCTCAAGTCCTGTGTCTGAGTCCTCAGTTATCAATACTATAAGAGCAATAAACAAAGATCTCGCCAGAGAAGTAGATGCAAGACGTTAACGGGTAAACCAGTGAAGTAGTGGTTTACCCGCCGATCAGCTATTAAATCAAGAAATGCTTAGGCACCTGGTCCGCACTCTAAACAATGAGCGATAATGTCGGGTCCAAACTTTAGATTGGCATTGAGATTACGAAGCGCAGTTCTTAAGCCTTCTTCTATCACTGGATGATAAAACGGCATCTCAAGCATTTGCGGTATTGTCATCTTATTTTGCAGCGCCCAAGCCAGTAAATGAGCGATATGCTCAGCCGCAGGGCCAACAAATTCCGCACCTAAGAATAGCCCAGTCCCCTGCTCAGCATAAACGCGCATATGTCCTTTATTTTTTAGCATGACTCGACTGCGGCCTTGATTTTCAAAGCTCACCTCGCCGATGGCGAAACAGCCACAATCACCGTATTGTTTTTCTAGATCCTTGTAACTTGCCCCTACCATCGCTATTTGCGGATCGCTAAAGACTGCTGCAAGTTTGGCTCGGCGTAGTCCGACTCTAACATCCGGAAAGCGACCGGCATTTTCACCTGCAATGGTGCCCTGATCCGCAGCTTCATGTAACAATGGGATTTGATCACTGGCATCGCCAGCAATGAAAATGTGCGCGTTACCTGAGCCATCAAGGCATTGCATAGTGTGTGGATCAGCTATAGGAACGCCTCTACTATCAAGTTCAAGGCTTGTATTTTCTAGCCCCAAATTATCAACATTAGGAATTCTCCCCGTGGCAGCTAGCACATAATCAAACTGCTCTGTTTGTGGGTAACCCTGCTTATCTATATAGGTGAGTTCGGCTTTATCGCCCACTTGCTTCATCTGTGAGACGTTGGCATCGGTATCGAGATAAAATTCGTTGCTAAATACAGTAGTAGCATAATCTTTCACAATGGGATCCGTCAAAGGGCCAAGGCCTTTGCCAACGCCAAATACTTTGACTTTCACACCTAGGCGGTGCAGCGCTTGGCCAAGCTCTAAGCCAATTACTCCAGGTCCAAATACAGCGACAGAGTGCGGCAGGTCGTCCCAGTCAAATACGTTGTCATTAATGACTAAGCGTGTTCCAAAGTTATTAAACGCCTCAGGGTAACTTGGTCTAGAGCCTGTGGCGATGACGAAACGTTTGGCTGTGATCTGCGTATGCTCATCTAATTGTACCGTGTGATTGTCTATGAATTTGGCTTTACCTTGGAGTTTATCGTGCTCAGGTAATTCATCAACGGCATCCACAACAAAGCCTACAAAGCGGTCACGCTCGCTTTTTACTCTTGCCATTACTGCTTTGCCATCAATTGTGGCTGGTGGTACTTTTACACCGAACTTTGGCGCAGTTTCAATTTGATGTGCAGCTTCTGCCGCTGCGATTAGTAGCTTACTGGGCATACACCCAACGCGAGCACAAGTAGTTCCATATACACCTGATTCGATCATTAATACTTCTGATGTATATTTCTTAGCATTTCTATAGGCGCTAAGACCAGCAGTTCCCGCACCAATCACGACTACGTCAGTGTTTATCTTTTTCATTTGTTGATCCCAAAATTTGAAAGTGTAAACCCCCTTGACAATATATGATTCACTGTCTTATTTGCTCGTGTTGGGGGGCGCAGTATGACTTGATATCTGTATATACCAAGTCACTGTGTAATAAGGTTATTGAAGTTATTTACGCAAAATATTCGGCTAAGTCGTCTGAGCCACCAATATGCTTACCGCCAATAAATACCTGTGGTACAGTTTCACGTCCAGACAGCGCTTTAAGGCTGGTTAGTGATGCTTGTTGACCTAGTACTAACTCTTCGTATGCTAGCCCTTTTTCCGTTAGTAATGCCTTGGCTTTTTCACAGAACGGACAGCCAATTTTGCTGATAATAGTCACGGGTTCAGGCTTTATTTGACTTGGGTTAATATACTCTAACATGGTGTCTGCGTCTGACACTTCAAATGGGTCTCCCGGCTTTTCTGGCTCAATAAACATTTTGTCAATCACACCATCTTTAACTAGCATTGAATAGCGCCAGCTTCGTTTACCAAAGCCTAAATCATTTTTATCGACTAACATCCCCATGCCGTCAGTGAATTCGCCATTACCATCAGGGAGTAGCGTTATATTTTGCGCTTCTTGATACTGGGCCCACGCATTCATTACAAAGGTATCATTCACAGATAAACATACAATTTCGTCAACGCCGTTTTGCTTAAATACACTCGCAAGTTCGTTATAGCGAGGCAGATGAGTCGATGAACATGTTGGTGTAAATGCACCTGGTAATGAAAACACAACGACGGTTTTACCTTTAAAGATTTCATCGCTGGTGATGTGCTTCCACTGATCATTTTCTCTGATTGGAAATGTAACCTGTGGTACGTGTTGACCTTCAATATTCTTTAACATTTTGCTTTCCTTCTTAAGTTGATGTGGCTAGTATGCCGAGAGTTTATCTATTTGTATAATTGATTGTTTTGATTGAATCGTACAGTAAAATAGATTGGTTGGGACTTTGAACACCGTTAACTTTGATCTACTTCATGAACATTGTTAATCTGAATTTTGGATAGTTGATGCCCGCCTTGTTGCAAGTGTAGGCGCTATTTTAGTGAGAGCAAGCCTCCTTTTCATACCTTGGTAAGAGAAGTTGTTTGCTTCTTGTCCAAAAACTCAAGTTAGGCTTTTTTAGGGAATTAGAATAGTAGATGAAATCACATTTTGAATTAATGGCAGATTACAATCGCTGGATGAATGAAAGGATGTTTGAGGCAATTGCAGAATTAAGCGACATTGAATTACACCAATCTCGGGGGGCTTTTTTTAGTTCTATCATAGGGTCGTTAAATCACATTCTTGTTGCAGATGTTATTTGGCTCAAACGATTTTCTACAAGTAGCCATCAATTCAAAACATTGCATCCATTACTAGATATGACAATACCATCAAAATTAGACGACCTACTATATGATGAGTTTGCGACCTTGAGGGCTGCGAGGGTAGCAATGGATGAAATCATTATAAATTTTGTTGAAGAGGTAACAGATGAAGTCCTAGCAACAGAGCTTCACTATCAGAACACAAAAGGTAAGACTTTTGCTCGCAAATTAAGCTTGTTACTACTCCATTTATTTAATCATCAGACACACCATAGAGGACAGGTAACAACATTGCTTAATCAAATCGACATCGATATGGGAGAAACTGATTTATTGGCACGGATCCCCCAGTGAATTAGGCTCATCTTCAATCGCTAGTGGTGTCACTAGTAACTTTTATAAGTCTCAAACCATCATAAAATGTCCGCACAGCAACAGTGTGGCTGATGGTAATAAAGTAGGACTCGTAATATTGCAGCTCGAGGCTGAGCAGGTTATACAATGTGCCTTAATTAAGAGATCTATTCTGAGGCGAGAAAATCTTGTCGATAACATCGTTTCTGCGTCTTGCTAGTGCCAAGATACCTAAGTATATGTAGGTAGGCAAAAATTTTGCTATTTAGTATTTTTAAATAAGAAGCTTTTAACGTAGTTAGCGCCAGGTTTACTCCTTAGCGCTAACTGCGTTGAATTCACTTCCAATAGCCAGCTATTGGTGCATAAATTCGCCTTGCCTACAGGATGTGGGTACCTTAGCGAGAGCAGGATGCGGGAGCGGTGTTTTCCCTAAAACTCTCTGGCTAGACAGGGGAAAAACTAAGTTGTGCTTTAGCAACAATGAGTTGGAACATTCTTTACCCAAACCTCAGGTTACCTAGTAGGTATTAACTATGGGGGTGAGAGGAGAGGTATGCCTTTAATTCCCTTACAAATTCGCTGCCAATTTCATGGTGGATAGCTTTTATCTTTTCGGCGCATAGGCTGCTGTTGCCGTCCATTGCAGCATATTCTAGCTCCTGTAAATAGTCTGCTAATAACTCAGCACCGACTGCTTTTGCTGAGGTTTTAAGATAGTGCGCTTCATCTTTCAAGCGCTTTAAATCGTTATCTTGATACGTTGCCCTCATTTTTGCAAAGCTCGATTTTGATTGAATTAAAAAGTCAGTATAAAACTTTTTAGCCGTAATAAAGTCATCGCCGATTAGTTCGATCAGCACATTAGGGTTGAGGGTTTTACTCATAACTTTAATTCCATCTTTAGCCATTTGCCCAATGTACTTTGAAGCTCTGTTAACCTGACAGGTTTGCTGACATAGTCATTCATACCACTATCAAGGCACAACTTTTTATCACCCTTCATTGCAGCACCAGTTACAGCAATGATGGGAGTTGGGTTGAGCGTGTTGGCAGACTCAAATGCACGTATCAACTTAGCAAGCTCGTAACCATCAAGTTCAGGCATGTGACAATCAGTAAGCAATAACTGATATCTTTGTTTTTTAAACATAGCTAGCGCTTCGCTGCCGTTGTTGGCAATATCGCACGATAATCCGAGCTTAGTTAACTGCTTGACTAGGAGCTTTTGGTTAAATGGATTATCTTCAGCAAGTAAAATATGAACGGCTGTCTTATTGTCGACAGCTGCGCAGCCGCTTTGAACAGCAGCATCTTGATGCAATAAAAACTCATCAATGGCGCTGAAATCGCTCAAATTTTCTAGCTTTGTTACTTCACATTGCTTTGTCTTTTCAGCGAGCTTTTCTAACAATTGCCTTATTGAATAACATGTTTGAGGCGATACGGGTTTGGACGGTTGAGACAAAGGTGGGCAATTAGCAGCAGACCGCATTGACCGCTCATCAACAAACAGTAATGTCGGCACTTGATAACAATCTATATTACTGCCGGTATTGTTTCTACCAACGATAACGTGAACTAATGCGCAATTGTTTGTCTCTTCCATTTGCTCTATTGCATCAATAACGACTAGCTTATGGCAGCAATGTAAACATGCCTGATAAAGTTGTTTAAGCGTTACTTGGCTTTGCCACGAAATATCACAAAACCAATATAACGTTTCGAAAATCTTATTTTTTGGTTGCTCAGGGCTTGCTTGCCAAACGGGAATACTAATAGTAAACGTAGAGCCACTACCTAATTGACTTTCCAATGCCACTTTGCCACCCATTAAATCGATTAGTTTGCCACAAATTGCAAGTCCTAACCCTGTTCCGCCATATTTCCTTGTGGTGGAGCGTTCTGCTTGTGTAAAGGGGGTAAACAGTTTTTTTTGTACTTCAGCTGCGATGCCTATACCGTTGTCTTCTACCTCAAAAATAAGGTGAGACAACGCGACGCCTTCAGACTCCCAATGAACCGATATTTTGACAAAAGCCCCCTCGTCACGCTCGGGCATGCTAAATTTGATGGCATTACTAAGAATGTTAAAAATAATTTGCCGAGTACGGTTTTCATCACCTACTACCTCTAGTGGAAGGCTCTGATCTTCAAGTACAAGGAGCTGTACGCGATGCTCTTTGGCATGAGCCTCGAATGTCTTAAGAATATTGTGAATCATTTTCGAAGGTGAAAATGGGTAGCTTTCGAGCTCCATTTTTCCTTGTTCCACTTTGGCGAGATCTAAAATGTCATTTAAAATGGCAACTAAGTTATTAGCAGAGATCTGTGCTGTTTCTAACAGCTCTTTGTTATCTTCATCAAGCTCTGACAATCCGATTAAGTCTAGCGAGCTGATAATGCCATTCATAGGCGTTCTTAGCTCGTGGCTCATCATTGATAAAAAGTCGGATTTGGTGCTGTTTGCTTGCTCAGCCTTGCTGATTGCCGCTTGCAAGTCTGCGGTACGTTCAGCGACGCGTTGTTCCAATTCTTGATTAATGTGCTGTAATTTTTTTTGCGCGATATAAACATCAGTTTGATCGATAACCACACCGTCGATACGAGCAGGCTCTCCAGCTTCATTTTTCCCTACTACACCTTTAGCATAGGCGACGATAATATCTCCATCATTGAGCAAACCGCGATAACGTTGTTCAAACACTTCACCAGTTAATAGCGAGTGTTCAAGTGCTTTGATAACACGAGGCTTATCTTCAGGGTGTAAGCTTTGCTCCCACTGACTTAATTGACCTATAGCATCTTCTGGAAGTTTGAAGATTTTATTCGCTTGATGATCCCAGCTCCAAAGCCACTGCTTTGAAACTCTAGTCGCTCGCCATGTGCCTATTTTTCCTGCTTGCATTGCCAGGGCTTTACTTTCTTCTGCATCATGCAAAGCACTTAACATGTCTTTTTCGTGTGTACAATCAGCCAAAATACCATATATGCTATGGGTACGAACGCAGTACTTTACTTGCTCGCCTTTTAACTCAAACCACCTCAGTTTTCCTTTAACTTCAATCCTAAATTCAAAGTGTAACATCAAGCCGAGTTCTATATGGTGTGATAAAAATTCAGTAAACAGTGGCCGGTCTTCATCATAGATCATGTTTTGTAGTGATCCCCAATCCAAAGCTGCTGATACAGGTAAGCCAATTAGGGATTTAAATTTTGGTGAAAAATAGGCACTTTTATTGACTAAGTCGTAACACCAAGCACCAAGGTTGGCGCTATTTACAGCGTGCCTTAAAATTCGAGTTTGCTCATCTTCCAATGGGTTCTGGCAGTAATACGTTGATAATTCTGCAATATGCACAAATATTTCATTGCTTTTTACATCATAAAAAGACAATAAAAATTGTACTGTTGGGGATCCGCGAAGTGATACCTGTATGAGTGCACCTTCCGACAGTGAACGATGCTCGGTGGTACAAGAAGGAAATATGAATAGGTCTTCTAGGTGTTGGTTGATAAGTGTATCTGGAGAGTGAAGTAGCTGCTGAGCTACAGTGGTTGAGTGGCTCACCTTCCAGTCAGCTGTCACGATCAGCACAGGCATGCTATTTTTCAATGCTGTTAACATCTTATCCTCCTGAGTTCCCCTCAATAATATAGCAGCTTATTAGTGTGTTGCTTATGTTACGATAGTGTTGAGAGGGGAAATAGGTGGTTTTCATATCTCCTGAATTTATTGCATATATAGGAATGAGATTTTAGTTGGATTTATTAATTTTGAAATGTATTATAATAAATTAAAAACTTTATATAGGATATTTATGCTTTTAACTGGTTATTTCCCAAGGCTTCTTATTATTTTTATATCTTTTTTCTCGTTCTTTTCTTACGCATTAGATAAAAACCCAGATGGACTTGTAAGTTTGTGGAAGCTAGACAATGCTCAGGCTGTTATCGACTCTGTTGGTGAAAATCACGGTACATTTTACAATGGCCCTGTAACTACGCAGGGGAAAAATAATCTTGGAATAAAATTTGATGGTGTAAATGATACCGCTATTATACCTGATAGTGAAAGTTTAAACTTTGGCAATGGTGATTTTACCGTCGCGTTTTGGGTTAAAAAGCTCCAACCTACAACGAGTAATTGGAACCGATGTGCCGCAGTTAATAAGTGGCACAGCGGAGATAAGCCGGGAACAAATGAGTGGCATTTATCTATCTGTAGCGGTAGAAGCTCCAAAGGACTTACATTTGGAGTTGAAGTAGACAAGCAGTCCGTCAGCGTGAGAGATTATGAAGCGCTTACACTCAATGAGTGGTACTTTATTACAGGTGTGCGTGAAGGTGAATATATAAAATTATATAGAAACGGTGAGTTAAGAGGTACTGAATATGTGGGGAATGGCTCAATAGCAGATACTAGCAGAAGGTTACGGTTTGCAACGTGGGAAAAGTCGACTCTATATAGTCACAGCGCATCAGTGTTGGATGATGTTCAAATATATAGTAGGGCACTCAGTGAAACTGAAATTGCTCGACTTAGTCAAGGTGGTCTTTTTGCTAAAAGCACTTTGCAACTATGCAAGAGCCAACTAGACTCAGCGGAATTGAGTATCAGTAGTCTTAGTACTCAGATTGTTAATTTAAGAAACTTATCTAACATTTTAGAAAATAAAGTGGCGTCATTAGTCAATGAAAATGACAGCCTAAATAAAACAATTTCGGAATTGACTCATACTACTCAAAATCAGCAGCAAGAAATTACAGAGCTAGAAAATAGTAATATGTTACTGTTAGAGGAGAGTGCTCAAAAAGATGTTCATATATCTACACTTAATCAAGAAATATTGAATCTAAAAGCGGAGCTCGCGGCGTTAAAAGGCGAGTAATCGGAAGCTGATGAAATAAAATAGCCGAAGATTTGTAAAAAAATGAGTTAATATCTAATTTTAGTTGCACAAACGGTGCTCATCTCATAAAAAATAAATCTGCGTGATTTAACGGGATAACCAGAAATAAGTATTTTTGGTTATCCTATTACCTACACTACTTCTACATCTAGTCTTTCTGCGAGTAATTGACGCTCATTGTTGAGGCCTCGATAATCTCTTAGTCCAGCGATTAATGCTCTTAGTAATATTGTATCTGGGTTGTTATTTTGTAATTGGTTCTCTAACAGTGTGAGGGTATGTTCAACTATTTTTCGCTTTGGTTCGGATAGCTTCAGCTTTTGCGCTTTATTTTTGAGCTGAGAAAATGCTTGCTGAACTTGTTGTTGTTGTAGCTGCTGCTTTTTCGCTTCAATTTCTTTGAGTGAAGGGAGATCTCTTTCGGTCAATACGGGCGGTAGACCCTGCTTTGGTAGCTGTGTACAGATTGAGTCTAAGCAAGATACAACCCAATTGACCAGCTTTTCAGTGTCAAAGTCAATTCCCTCGACAACCGAAAGGGAAAGGTAATTAGCGATTATTCCGTCTAACGTCATCGCCAAGTCGGTTTCCCAGCGTTGAATTTGGTCACCATACTTCTCCCTCAAAAACCCTACTTGTAAGGTCAACCAAGTCAAGCGGAATTCTTGGTAAAACATGAGTAGGCTGTGGTTCAAACTTAGAGACTCCTCTTGTAATAACAGGTTAAACATCGCCTGATATTGCTGTAAATCTTCATGTTGAAAGCGAATTTGTTGCCGCAGCTTTTCGTCGGGGGTGAGTGTGGCGTTTTTCAAAACCGTGGTTATTTTTTCCAGTAAGTTGTTGGTTTGACTTTGAAATACAGCTAATAGTAGATCTTCTTTTGACCTGAAATGCAAATAAATAGCCCCTTTTGAGATCCCTACGGAGTCGGCGATAGTTTGCATACTAAACGCACAGTCTCCTTCAGAAACCAACAGTGCTTCTGCACACTCCAAAATTAGTTTTCGCTTATCAGACATCATGCCTCCTGTAATCGTAAATAGTATACAGTCAAATTAAAAATGACCAATAGGTCATTTTTAATTTGACTGAGATTGAAATTTGGTCAATTATGTTGCTATGAAATCAACAGGAATATATAAATATGAATAGTACAGCATCATTAATTCGATTAGTGCGTCGCACAAGGCCTAGTGGGCTGTTGTTGTCGACACTTTTTGTAGTGACCTTGATGTCTAGTCTTTTAGGATTATTAGTCCCGCTACAAACTAAAGCGCTACTAGATAAGCTGAGTGAGGCAGGGGCGTTTACCAATGAACAAGCGCTAGTTTTGCTCTCGGTACTAATAGGCTCTGCGATATTAGCTGGGGTAATGACTTATATTATGGGGAAGATAGGTAATGAGCAAAAACGCAAGTTGCGTGCAGATTTATTTAACCACATTATAGCTTTACCGATGTCATTCTTTGATAACACTCGGGCTGGAGAGCCTGCAAACCGTATCGTGAAAGATACAGAAATTATTGAAAATCTGGTGAGTGAGCAATCAGTTTCATTTCTTTCTGGTGTGGTGTCATTACTGGGGTCTTTTATTATTCTATGGTTTCTAGATTGGCAAATGACGATGGTAATGCTCGGGGCTGTTATGGTGAGCTTTATGCTGATTTTACCTTTTTCAATGAGGCTCACCATGCTTTCAAAGCACCTACAAGATACGGAAGCATCTTTGTTAGGGCGACTAACAGAGCTGTTTTCTAATATTCGACTACTCAGAACACAATGTGCTCAAGAATTTGAAATTAATCACAATAATAGCCAGTTAAATGGGCTTTATCATACCGCAATGAAAGAACATTTCTTACTTGCTACGATTGGTTCATTAGTCAATTTGGTTATTATGGGGTCTATTGTTTTGGTACTAGGGTTTGGTGCTTCACGCGTTGCAAGTGGAGCGATGACACTTGGTGCTTTTGTCGCTTTTATCATGTTTTTATTAAATATAGTCTTACCTATGGGTCAGCTAAGTATGGTAGTCGCTGCATTCAATAAAGCAAAAGGCGCTGCTATTCGGATCAATGAGATATTGACTACTCCTTTACAAATAGAAGAGGGGGTGAAATTAAGTTTGACCAATGAGTCAATCATTGTCAGAGAGTTATCATTTGGTTACCGTGATGACAAAATGATATTTGATACATTGAATTGTAGGTTCATGGCTGGAAAAACGACAGCCATTGTTGGAGCATCTGGCGCAGGTAAGTCTACTTTGTTCGCATTGCTACAGGGCTTTTATCAGGCTAAAAGTGGATGTATCGAAGTCGCAGGTTCAAATTTGAATGAGATAGACAAAGAGAGTCTTAGATCACAAGTTGGGTATGTGGCACAAGACAGCCCACTATTGTGTGCGACAATATACGAGAACTTGGTTTATGGTGCAAAGCAACAACCAGATCCGGAGCGACTGAGGCAGGCTATTATTGATGCCGATCTCAAGCATTTTATCGATACCCTGCCAGTTGGGCTAGATACTCAAGTTGGTGAACGCGGCGTCACTCTATCAGGAGGGCAAAGGCAGCGTATTGCGTTAGCGCGAGCATTATTGAAGGAGCCAGCTGTACTTTTATTAGATGAAGCAACAGCTAATCTTGATGCGCATACGGAAGCTGCTATTCAACTTGCATTACACAAAGCGCAAGCCGGCCGAACTACGATTATTGCTGCGCACCGCTTAAGTACGGTTGTAGATGCTGACAATATCTTGGTAATCCAAAATGGAAAAGTTGAATCACAAGGTAAGCATGATGAATTGATGCAAAGCAGTGAGTTTTACAGCCAACTGATAAGTAAGCAGTTCGGATTAAAAACAAACAGGGACATCACTGTAGCTTGCTCTTAAGCTGTGTACCTGTTTGTAATTAAACTGCGAATACACATCTGCCCCCTTACTATAACAAAGCCTTCGCGTTTGTTTTTGAGGGGGCATCACTCTACTTTAATATTTGGTAATTATTTTGTATTAATTTTTATTTTAGTGTTGGTTCTTTTTGGTGGTTTGTAATACAGTTAACGTGATAAACAACCTCTGCCTTAGATTAAAGTTGCTGTAGTAGGTACGGTATATTTTAACTTGAATATTTTTATGAGTTAAACAAGTTCATATTTTTCGGCTGGTTGTAAAGGGAGGAATCACCAGGAGGGTAAGTTATTTAATTGATACGTATAGGTTTGCTTATGTCTCGTAAAACTTTACACCCCAATTCACGTACATCATTACCTCTTGTGCTGCTCATGACCGTGTTGTTGTTAGTGTTTACGTTTTTGCATTTTCCTTAATGAGTAGAAGCTACCTGAAATGCCGCGTAGAGTGCACCTCCAATCGCTTTTCATCTCGATATAACTCGAGCTTTTTCAAATGTCGACGCCATAGTGAAATTAGCACATCGTTTCGGTGCCTCTATTAAACTTATACAGTTAGATACAGAACCAAACTGGAGTAAACTTGGGCGGAATACGTAGTTTACGATTCAAACCTTTGCTCCAATAAATCAACAAAACAACCTCAGCTGAGCTTGTTCCACACTTTGTAACAGTTTTTATATCGTCAAATTTAATATTTAAAACAAATGCTTATGGTTCTTTGTTAGTCGGGTAACGTAATTCAATTGTTTGGTGGTGTAATTCTGGCCGCGATAATTTGCTTATTGCTCTCAACTCGGTATAGTTTAACGCTGGCCAAATAAAGTAAACCTGAGCTTGGGTAGTAAACGTATTTTTAACACCAAACCGCCATGACAAACTGGTTGTATTGGTAGCAAACGGTGACGACTTAGTTATGCTGTCAGACTACTTGCTCAATTTGAGGGAGTAAAATTGGGGCTTACTATGTGAAAAGCTTTTTGTTTGGGACCACTAAATAGCAACTTTTACCCGAGCTTGAATGGGCATAAGTACGTTGGCGAAAGCAGCAGTGGTTTGATGTGATCAATATGCTTGCTTTACCTCAAAATAGTTTATTTAAGTAAATTGGTATAAAACGCATTTTAGTGGACGAAAGTGCTGTTTAAAGTGAGCTTTAAAAACAACGTTTTTATTACCTCTTTACCTTAATCTCAGGTTAGGAAAATATCGTCCATATTATATGGACATCATAAAATAGGCCTTAGTTTTCAGAGGCAGGTATGCAATTAATTCAGCTAAAATCAGATGATCCACAAGTAATGTCGGTGTTTTCTGAAATAGATAAGCTTATGAATAGCTTATATCCAATCGCAAGTGCACAATCTTTATCGGTGGAAGAGATCAATCAACCTAATGTCTACGCTGTAGGTTTACAAAATGATGACGGTATAGTTGCTTGTGGAGCTATCGTTAAGCAGTTTGATAAAACGCTTTATGGCGAGATTAA
Source organism: Pseudoalteromonas sp. McH1-7 (assembly GCF_013366255.1). NCBI lineage: Bacteria > Pseudomonadati > Pseudomonadota > Gammaproteobacteria > Alteromonadales > Pseudoalteromonadaceae > Pseudoalteromonas > Pseudoalteromonas sp. McH1-7. Next base: position 124,324 of record NZ_JABWPQ010000010.1, read on the forward strand.
ACGGCTGTACGTAAAGCCGAGCTATAGGGGGAAGGGGCTATCCAAACGGATTATGCAGATTTTACTTCATTACGCTGGTGAAGCGCAAATTCCACTTATTCGCTTAGAAACAGGTTCAAAGCAAACAAGTGCTATCAACTTGTATGAAACTTTAGGTTTTGAGCGTTGTGAACGTTTTGGTATGTATCGCGACAACCCACTTAGTGTGTTTATGTCGCTATCCCTAAATACTGGCAACTAAATGGTAGGAAAGTGGTTAACGTAACCGCTATTACGTTAACCATGTTGTCAATGCTACTTAAACTAAAGCTCCGTATTTGGCGTGGTTTTTATGGCTTTGATTTTTGCATGAAGATAGTGACTTCAGCCATGACAATCCCAAACTTTTCGATATAAGAGCGATTAATGAGTGTTGATTGGTCGAATGACCACATCCAATCATCAAATTTAACCTCATAGCTCGTGTCTCCAACAGGGAGATCCATTCTGTATTGCCAATTCATGGCGTTGCCAAATGTACCACCGGTTGCTTTATCAAGAATATCACCAGCAACGCCGGAATATTGATTATCAGCTTCTTTACTAATGGTCCAAACTCTTGTTTTTACACCGTCCCCGAGTAGGTACTCAAAATATTCGTCGAGTACGAGCTGGCCGCTGTTATTGATTGAGCCTTTGATATCTACGGTGAACTGTTGTACTAAATTTCCATCTCTGTCTTGAACTATGCCCCAGGCCTTTACATCTCCTAAAAAGAAGTCATAAGGGTCAAATTTTGGCGTCAGTGAGGTGTATTTAGCCCCCTCAATTCCTGTACTACATGCGGTTAAAAACAATATTATCAGTGAACTAAAAATTAAACGCATAACTATCTCCTTAGGCCTAACAGCTCGTTGCGCATTTGCGGCTCTGTGGTTTTTTCACCGAGCCAGATATTAAAAAACCAGGTGGTAAAAGCTGGATCTTTGACTTCGCCTATCAATTCGTTGTTGTGATAGAACAGAGTATGGTCTTGTGCTGTTTTAATTCCAAGAAGCACCGTTTCATCTTTCACATCAGGGAATATATTGTTCATTATTGTGAGCCACTGATCACCGAGCTCAGCATCATTAAAGCCTTGTTTTTGCATTTCTTCGAGAGAACGTTTGGCAATGTCTTCACCATTTAATGAGCGAAGGTACTGCAACTTGAGCGCGAATGGTTGGGTGGCAGAAAAGTTACCTTGGGTAGCAAAAAGACTCGCGTCATACACATCCCAAAAAAGATATGTCATGCGACTAGTTTGACCAACTTGTTTTGGGTTTTCGATAAAGTTTGCTATTACATTTTCACTGGCAGTGGCTAACTTGCTAAGTAGCAGCAACAAAGTAAAAAGGATCGTCCTTCGCATTGATTTTCTCCAATTTCAACAATGCTAACCTTTACGTATGAAAGTGCTGCTTTGTTCACTTTGGTTGGTTGCTTGTCTCATTGTTATCTTTTCATATTATTTGTTAAGCTGGGTGAAACCTGATTATTGGAGTAACAATGAACATCTCTATTCGCCCTGCCAAAATCACAGATGCAGAAACCATCTTACACTTTATCAATGAGCTGGCTGCGTATGAAAAAGAGCCTGATGCTGTATTGAATACCGTAGCTGAAATTGAAGATAAGCTATTTGGCGCAGATGCCAGAGCACACAGTGTGATCTGCGAGTCAGAAGGGGTCGCTATCGGCTTTGCTGTTTACTTTTTTAATTACTCTACATGGCTCGGTAAACACGGCTTATATCTCGAAGATTTGTATGTCTCTCAAGATAAACGTGGCAGTGGGGCAGGTAAAGGGATCATGAAGTATTTAGCACAGTTAGCGTTAGAGAAAGGGTGCGGTCGTTTTGAATGGGTAGTACTTGATTGGAATAAGCCGTCAATAGACTTTTATGAGAGTATCGGTGCTAAAGCCCAGAGTGAATGGATTATTTATCGTTTATCAGGACAGGCGTTGCTCGATTTTGCAAAAGACGAATAGTCTGGGTGCTGGACAAGTTGTGCTCTCTTTCACGGGCATCTTATATTATACCAATTTGACTTAATACCTGCTCAATTTGAAGTTATAAATATTACGTTAACCGCGTTAAGGGTTTCTTATTTAGAACAACTAAATAGCAAAATTTTTGCCTTGCCTACAGGACGTAGGTGCCTCGGCGTGAGCAGGACGCGGAAGCGGTGTTATCGACAAGATTTTCTCGCCTCAAAATAGACCACTTAATTAAGATAATTGGTATTAAGTAACCTGAGCTGCGGATAATTAAATGCCTTTCTAGCAGTCAGTGCCTGCTGATACATTGGCCTGAGAGGACGTGGTATTTCCCCTAAAACTCTCTGGCTAGACAAGGAGAAGAATGAAGATGTGCTGCAGAAGCAATAAGCTAAAACATTCCTCATCCAGTCTTAGGTTAAATAAAATACAATGAGTGTTCTGATATTTTTTACGGATCACCAGACCAACTTAGAGACTCTCAGTTAGGTGAAGCCGTTAATGTTTATGCCGTGTCTCAGTGTTTATCGACATGGCCTAAGTCACGTGAAGGGTCTAACAAATCACGAACCTTTCGTTTTAGTATTTTGGCTTCAGGAAAACCACCATCAGCTTTACGGCACCAAATTAATGTATTGTCGTAATAGATTTCAAATACGCCTTTACTCGCAGGAACCAAGGCAACTTGCTGAAGGTCGTCAGAAAAAGTTGATAGCAGCTCTTGGGCTAGCCATGTTGCTCTGAGCATCCATTGACAGAGCACGCAGTAGTGAATAGTGATAGTGGGTTTATTCATAGTTGACTTTACTTCTGATTGTTTGTGTATGTGCCTGTGCTGGGAGTTGCATTGAGGCTGGCTTGGGTAAGTTTACCAGACTCCCTGTTGAGCGTCATAAACAATACTAGGATGAACGTGAGGTAAAGTGAGCAGTAACATAATTTTTATCAATATAGATTGACTAGCAGCTTAATCACACCTTGAGTTATGTAACACATTAAATTGCAGGAAAGTAAAAAGTATGAGATGAAAATAATAATGTCGAGAAAAAAACGGGGGGACTCCCCCCGCAATTATCCAGGGAGACCTCAATGTTAAGGTCAAACTATAAGTTACGGAAAATTTACATGTTAACAACCCATTTGTGTTGAGCTGTGGTCAAATCGTGACGAATGTTGCTAATTTAGTGATTATTTTTATAATTAATTAATCTTTTTGTTAGGTTAGCGTTCCATTCGCTCCTAGTACTGAACTCGCCTTGAATCGCCGAGCGCTGAGCCAAGGTAAGCGCCGGATGCCATATTGAAAAAATAAGGACGATACGGTCTTTGTCGCCACCATTATGTGCCATGTGTAAGTACGAGTCGTCAAATATCGTAAGAGAGCTGTCCTGCCATAGTACACGTTCGCCATTGACTTCTAAGTAACACGCGTCTGGTATATCAATTGCCAAGTGAACGGTCAAACTATGATTAGAAAGTCCATAGTGTGGTGTAATTGTCTGTCCTTTTGCTAACTTTGAATAGAATACTTCATAAGGTGTATTGGTTAGGCCGTAGCATGGCACATTCTCTAGTGCTTGCTTTAACTTTGGAAACTGACTAGAGATTGCGTGGTTTTCGCTACCATCTTTAAACAAAGAAAGCGCTTGCCAATTATCGCTATTAGCGAGCTTTGGAAATTCATTTTCATATATTTTGCCGGATAAATAAGGGGTTAAATGCGAAGAAAGCGATTGAATTGCATGTTTATACTCAGTAATTATGTCGGGCACACAATCCATAAACTCCTGATACCAAGAAAATGTTTCAGCAGGCCATATAGGTCGAGCATCGAGATCCGTTACATAGAACAAATGTGGTGCTTGAGGTGTTGTAAAGGGAGTGCTGGAGTACTGTACCCATCTGGCTGCTTTGTAGCCTTTGGGGGCAGCGAGGTTACGCTCCATACACTGCCAAGCGTTTTTAAAGCGTTCTACCGTTTGTGGCGCCATATTCTTTGGAAGCTGTAGTTGTTTAAAATTGCCAGTTAACCTCTCACACAGTGCGTAACAAATTAACGCTGTATGTTCTTCGCCCCGTTGCTCGAGTAAATTGCCAAGATATAAGTACAGTAAATAATTGTTTGGTGCGAGTTCAAGGCATTGAAAATAGGCAGCTTCACTTTCTTTGAAAGCCTCGATTTGCTCTAGAATCACGGCGACACGATAGCATAACTCAGCATTGTCTTGATGCTGTGATAGTAAGCTACCTAATAGTGCTGGCCACTTAGTTTGTGGTTCAAGATTTAAAATCGGCTTTAGCAGAGCGTCGATGTTGAGCGTTTGAGCTGGCTTAGTTGTCATTAAAATATTATCTCTGTATTAATTTTTTAAAATGCCAATATCAAGAGGTAGCGTCATGCGATAACTACTGTCTGTTGCTTGGAAAGGTTGCGTCCCATGCCAAAAATAAGAAGGGAAAATAACAATCTGGCCTCGCCTCGGTTTGACCGATTTGAATGGCGGAAAATCATATGGTGGCGCCAATGGTGGGCGGCCAAATTCAATGAGACCGCTGTTACTATCGTCTTCGGGTGTATTGATGTATAGCACGACGCTTATCCAACCTGCAGGGTGAATATGGCTAACATGAAACCCCTGCTCACTGAGCTTAACAGACCAAGAGCCTGTAATTTTTCTCTCACTATGCAAATGAGCTAGAAAAGGATGATCTTGCTCTGCACTTAGCTGGTTAAGGCACCTATCGACATCGGCTAATAATTGCGTTTTAGTTTTTGCAATAATATCGATGTCTCTATTTAGGAGGCCTCCCGATATTTGCGAACCGTTGACCAAGGTCTGCTCACTGGGAGCTTGCTTTCCCTGATGAAGCGCAATTAGGCAAGCTTCAAGCTCTTGTAAGAAGGTTTCATTGCTGTCATAACCCTTTGGCGCTGATAGGGTTGTGGTAAGTACAAAGTTTGGATCGCATAAATGCTGGTGCTTCTGCTCGTCCGTTGCCCGATAAAGCACGCTCAGCCAAGCAAGCGCAAGTTGTGAGTCTGGCCGCTGTTTGAGTACATTTAAAAGTAATTGATTAGCGACATCAAAATTTCCCAACTGCAGCGCAAATTTAGCTTGCTCACATAATCGGTCATGCTCAGGTGTTATTTTGTTGGCGTTATCTAAGTGTTGAAAGGCATCATCAAAACGCTCTTCTTTGGCAGCTAAGCGACCCAGAAGTGTCTGCATTAGAGATGATGAAGAAGCAAACCCTGAATTTGTTATACAAGCTTTACATGCTTGATATTGGTTAGTATTCCAATACAGCTCTGCTAAACACTCCGTCAGTTCACGTTTGTTATCTGTCGCCGTATACAACGCTTCCTTTATACTTATCGCAAATAGTTCATGCTGACCATTTTGCCAATAAAGCTCATTGAGTGCTTTGTGCACTGTCGTATTATATGGTGTTACTTTTAAGGCATGTTGGTAGGCTTGTTGTGCAAGCTGAAATTGACCATTGGCAAAATAGCAATCGCCTAGGTTGTACAGTGGCTCATATTGCTCTGGCGCGTGTGTGTGTACAAACTGAAAACATTGGATAGCCAACTCAAACTTTGTCTGTAACTTGTAACATAAACCAAGATTATGAATGGCTCGAAAAGCTACTGGTGCATCTTGTGGTACCGCTAAGTAGCACTTTATCGCTTCATTAAGGTTATCTTGGGCTTTGTGTATGTCTCCAAGGATTTTCGTAAACTGTCCACTACGGTCGGCACCTTGGCCTTTCATAGCCCATTTTTCAGCAGCTGAGAACTTATTTTGCTCAAGATAAAGTAGTGCAAGGTTTTTTATTGTTTCTTGGTGTGTGGGCTGGTTGCTCGCTATTTGTAAATAATGCGCTTCGGCTTGAGTATATTGGGCCGATAACCAGTAGCATTTAGCAATATGGCTTAGGATTTCTGATTTTTGGGGGGATAACTTATACGCGGTGCTTAAAGATGAAATAGCTAGAGGCCAGTTTTCTTGGGCTTTATGACAAATACCAATAAGGTAGTGAATGTCTGGGTGGTTGGAATGGGCAAATTTTTCAAGCATAAATAAAGCCTGATTTGGCTGATTTGCTTGAATGTGATTGAGCGCGTTTTTCAGCGTGGTGTTCATTTCATTCGTTTGCATTGTATTGTTGTTATTTTAAAAGTCGTTTCGCACGCAAAATAGTAAATTCGCCACACATTAGTATAGCGGCTTTCCCTGTTGTAACTACCTCAGCCAATTTACACATTAGGATTAGCCTCAGCTCAAGGTTGATTAACTAACTTCTTACCCCGAAAACAGGCTACATAAGAAATTAATGAATCTAAAAGAGTATTGCTTCTTCGTATTGACTAGAGCGTTAGCATAGTTGGAATAAACCAACAGCTTTAAAAATAAGCGTGAAGAAAAGTTAGGCTCATGTCAATATGCTTAAGTTTACATCAAATAATGAAAAAGGGAGCCTTAGCTCCCTTCAATACATTACGTTCTGGCTAGAATGTGTAAACCGCACTCATGAAGTAACGAGGGCCGATTACATCATACAGCTCAGGGAAGGTATTCGCTTGTTGCTGAGCATCACCTAGTGGTGTTGGCTCAGTGTCTAGCACGTTTTTAATACCAAATGTTGCTTGAACATTGTCGCTGAAGTGATAGCTGGCACTCAGATCGACATACCATTCGGCTTTTGACACAGGTACAATGGTATTTGTACCCGTATCTTCATCCACTTCGCTCATGTAGCGAACTAGCGCCGACAGGCTTAAATCACCAGATGTCCACGTGAAGCGGTTATTACTCTGGAATTCTGGGCGAGGTACAAGACAAGTGTTACCGAACTTACCTTCACAATAAACAGTATCGGTAAAGCCTACACTCGCAGTTTGGAAGTACTCGTCAAGAATAGTGTTCTTAGAGTTAATGTTCAGCACCGAGCCATTATTACCGATGCCAAAACCAAGCTCAGTTGTCCAGTTAAAGTTAATGTCATAACCTTTAGTACCTAGCTCTGCAATGTTAGCATTTAGCGCTGTTACTAAGTCAACATTACCGTCAGGACGACGTACGATTGCTTTACAGAATTCTGAGTTAGGATCTTTAAGCTGGTTATAACAAACATCTAGAATGTTATTTACACCACCACCTAACACATCAATTGCATCATCTATCGTGATATCGAAGTAATCAATTGTTACGTCAAAATTTTCAGTTGGCGTAATAACGAGACCTAGCGTAACCGTTTCAGAAGTTTCTTCTTTAAGGTCTGGATTACCACCAAAGCTACCTTCAATTTGCGCATTTGCTTGTTCAAATACACCTACTTGAGACGCAGCAACACCGTGCGCTTCACATAGTGCTCTGTCTGTTTGACCTTCTACGAAGCCATCAACACTACAAGGATCAGTTGCACTTGGGAAGCCGTTAGCTGCACCTTGGAATAGTTCAGAAATATTTGGTGCACGTACTGACTCTTGATAACCTGCACGGAATGACACGTACTCGTTTACGGTCCAGTTAATGGTTGTCGCAAATGAGGAAGCGTTGCCAATGTTAGAGTAATCAGAAACACGACCTGCAAACCATAGTGTAATATCATCAGCAAACGCAGCATCAGTAACTAACGGAATATCAATTTCTGTGAAAATTTCATCGACACTGTAGTTACCTACAGTCGGTTCACCAGCGTTGAAGCCTAGTACATCACCAGATGCCAAAAACTCATCTGGACGGAAACTTGAGTCATCAAAGCGGCTCTCATAACCAATTACAAAGCCTACAGGCATATCCGCAGATGGAACTGTGAATGGCAATTCACCAGCAATATCAAAGTGGAAAATTTCTTGCTTGATATTTGTGACGTTAGATGCACCAACATTAACGAAATCAATGGCTGCTTGCGAAATATTACCTTCACCAAAAATATTTATTGGTGCACAGCCACCAGACGGGTCTTGACAGGCAGTACCGTCGTCAGTAACTAAAATCGCTTGTCTGAATCGAGACTCAGAAACGTCATTATTTAAAAGGTTCGAGCGGTCAAGCTCTGAGCGGCTATAATAAGCGTTATATGCCCAATCGCCGATAAAGCCATCAACACCAACTAATAAACGCATGGCGTTACGTGTGTCAATTACTTGTCTAGGACCGTTTTCAACCATACGACGGCCGATAGTTGCAAAAGTGAAGTTACCATTTGCGTCTAACTGGCTGATCATGTTGCCTGTTGGTTCGCCTTCATCATCAAGCTCAGGGACCAAAGCTTTCATTGCGGCTTGTACATCAGCACCAAAGAATGGACTATCAGGGTTGACTACAAGATTGTTTACAAAAGCTGGTGTAGGTGCTAGTTGCGAAGGTACCTCATTACGGATGAAGGACAGTTCACTGTATAAACGTGTATCGTCGTTCACGTAATAATGTGCAAAGGAGTTAAGCGTTAAACGCTCTTGAGGCAACTGAAGGTAGTTATCTGGTGCATAGTTGAATGCGTCTGCTGATGTGTAAGGTAAGCCTTCGCCATTTGGACCAAAACGTCCTAATGTATCACCATTAGGTAAAGTTGGGCCTGCAAATATACGAGTGCCAGGAATACCTGATGAACCACCAGGAACTAAGCCATTTTCACCTTCCGTTAGTGTTACACTGGTAAAGTCTCTATCACCTTGGAAAATAGATTCGCGCTTTGCGTAACCGATATATACTGTTGCATTGCCCTTATCGTCTGCAAAATTACCACCAATAGTTAGGTCAGTGTTGAATTTTTCACCATCACCTTCTTCTGTGATGTCATACAGCGCTGAAATTTCAGCACCTTCAAAATCGTCTTTCAAACGGAAGTTTACAACACCAGCAAGTGCGTCAGAACCGTATACCGCACCAGCACCACCGGTAATAATATCTACACCTTCAATCAAAGAAGCAGGAATGGTGTTTAAGTCAACTACCCCTGTTTGTGTTGCTGGAACCCAGCGGCGACCATTTACCAAAACCAAGGTACGCTCATCACCCAGACCACGCAAGTCAACTCGAGCGGTACCATCACCAGGGTTATTGGAACTTGGTCCAAAAGAAGGTACAGTTAGCGGCAGCTCAGCAAGCTTCTGTTCGACGTTGAGGTTTCCAGACATAGCAAACTCTGTACCGTCTAATTCGATAACCGGTGTCTTAGCTGTTAACGCCACACGTTGAATACGAGAGCCCGTAATCGAAATTCTTTCTACTTCTTCTACTGCACCGTCGTTTGCTTCTTCTGCTGATGCTTGCAAGCCTAAGCTTCCGCCTATCAGACACGCAGAAGTGATAAGCATGCTCACTTTAGAACGCTTAAATTGCTTCATGATATCCCCTGATTAGTATGTTTTGTTTTTGATACCTCTGTTGAGCTTGCAAACTCATTACAAAGGCTTATTAGTATCAGGTCGAGGCTATGATGGAAGTTCAGATTATGCTAGCTGAGATCCACAAGGTGAAGGAAAGTAGTGACAACAGGCGAGAAAAAAAAGATCAAAATTTATTTGCATATTACATTATGACAATTTATAACAATAATATGTTAATATTTGTGACGTGAGATATAAGGAAACGTATCTTATTTTACTCGGTTTTGCGTATATAAGGTGCCAGATGAAAAGTATGACAATTTTGATGCCCTCCAGTATATCTGAGCTTGGGGCTGAAATGAGTACAAGATTAAAGAGTTCCGATATTAGCTCTCGGTTTGTATATTATAATGATGTTGTTGATATTATCGAAACAATAAGAGGGGGTGAAATAAGCTGCTTTCTGTTTGACTCTGGAATAGAAGCGTCAGACATGTTGTTGGTGTTGACTGAGCAGGGAGTTGAAATACCTACGATTAAATTTGGTGTAAATACCAGCTTAAAAAGCCAGTCTGAACTGACATTTAAAGGCCAGACAAAACAGGACTCCTTGATAGCTAACCTCACCTACGCTGCATTGATGCAAGTATCAAGCGAGTCAGAAAATCACTACCTACCAGCCAAACGATTGATAGTAAAAGATTCAGGTCATATCCACGTAATCAAAGTAGAGGAGTTAGCCTGGGTTGGTGGGGCTGGGAATTATGTTGAATTACATATGCTCAATCGACAGCGCTCTATTTTACACCGTGATACCATGTCTGCGATGGAAAAAAACTTAAAAACCTACGGCTTTTCAAGGATCCATAAGTCGTCTTTAGTCAATTTAAACGCCATTACAGAGCTAAAGACGCGAGACAATGGTGATTATGATGTCATATTAGAAAATGGTGACTTGCTCCATCTATCTAGACGTTATAGGCAAAACTTAGCGGCATTGCTGCAGGTGAATAGTTAGCAGACATTACGGTTAGCTAACACCTTTTGCAAAATGAACAAATTCGCTAAATATTGAGTCTTTTACCAGTCTATCAGGGGTAAACGCGTAATAGTTTTGAAAGGTGTTTTCTATCGTACCTAGCAGTGTTACGCCATAGTGACGTTGCAATTCTGCCTTGATAGAAAGCGGCGCTGGAAAAATGCCAAAACCTTGCTGACCTAGAGCCTTCATTAGCGCACTATCGTCAACATGACCCGATACTTTGACTTCGATATTCTGATCTTGCAACCAGTATTGAATAGAGTTGGTCACAGGGCTGTTTTTCGCGGGTAGTATGATAGACTGTGCTTGTAAAGAAAAAGGGTAATTTTCACGGAGCCGCTCGCAAATTGCAGCAGAGCCATAAAGGCCGATTTGACTCTTGCCAATCTCATGACAGAAAACTTTAAACGGTAAGTGACTGTCTAGTGGTTTGTCAGCAAGTACAATATCAAGCTTATGTGTAGCCATTTGCGCTAATAGCTCTGACTGTTGACCATCAATACAGTGGAGGTTGGCAACTTGTTCATTTTCAATTAATGGTGCGAGCCATTTTGACACAAGCGATTTTGGAATTGCATCTGAGATACCTACTTTCAACGTTCTGTGCATAGCCGCTGCACCATCTTGGGTCGTTTCTAGCCATTCTTTTGCTATTGAAAACATGTCATCTGCGTATTGTTTGGTTAAAATACCAAAATCCGTCAATCTGAGCCCTCTCCCTTCTCTGATAAACAAGGGTTTTCCTAATCTTTCTTCTAGGCTTGATAGTTGGGCACTAATCGTTTGCGGTGTGAGGTGTAGCACTTTACTTGCACCCGCGATACTACCTTCGTTACTGACCTGCCAAAAATAATAAAGATGGTTGAAGTTAATATTCATACTGTTCGTAAAAACCTTATGCTTAGTTAGATATAATCAGCTTTTATCTTTTTTTGAACATTAGTAGATTTAGGCATACAGCGCAAGTATTCGTTATTGAACTTGACGTTTTGTGATGGATAGTTGATTTGGTGGACTGAGGTAACAATGAAATTAAACCTGATAGGTGTCAATGAACCAATAGCGGCATCAAACAAAGTAGCATTTATGAAACTCATAAATAGTGCGTTACACAGCTACACAAAGAATATACGCAAGGTGAATGTAAAAGTCGAAAAGCAAGGTCATACAGGTAACTTTACGCTGTGTCACGTAGAACTGTTGCTGCCGGGACTACCGACGTTAAAGGTAAAAGCGAAGGGAAAAACCTTGTTACAAGCGCTCACTCGCGCACTCCAGAATAGTAAAAAAATATTGAAAGAGAATTATTTTAAACTTAGTCGCTAGCCCAAGATTAAGTTATTCCGTTCCCAAGCACTTGCAGTGGCAAGGATGCCACGCAATTTTTTGTAGCACGCGGGATGCTAAATTAATCCCGCATTTACCTCAGATACTTACTTTATCCAGCAACTTTGCTTGAATTCTGAACGGTGATTGCAACCGACTGAACCTGAGCCTCCAGCGACATATTTTGTTTTGTGAGAAGGAATAAAGTTCTCACCGTTTAATTCCTTCAATTTTTTGAAGCAAGTTTTAATTTGTTAGTAAGGTAAAAGTCAACTATTTTTTTCTAAAGATCTCAGAATAATTACCGATAATATATACTCAAGGAAATCATATCGGTCAGTAACAATGAGTGTTAATTTTTTAATTCACAGTCCCGCGCGCTCTGCAATACCTGAAAAGGTACTTGATCCAGACACTGAAAAGTCATCTCAAGCAGAACAACCCAGTCAAGCCCAGCCCGTTCGGTTATCAGAAGAGGAAATGGCTAAATTATCTGGAGAAGAAGCGAAAAAGGAGCAAGATGAAGCTGCCTTACCTGAACATATTCAAAAAATGGTTGAAAAGCTTGAAGAGTTGAGAGAGAAAATAAAAGAAGAACAAGAATTGCTAGATAAACTCAAAGCGAGCGATTCATATCCCGAAGAAATGAAAGCTGAATTAGTGACACAAAAGCTTGAATACATCATGGCGATGCAGAATCAGGTGATTGAACTAACGAAAAACATCCAAGATGCGCTTAAAGAAGCGGGGATCACTGACCCTGGCATTTTGTTAAAAGCGCTAGCCTAGTAACCCTACCAATAATATTTTACCTTGAGCCATGTTGGGACGCTGACAACATAAGTCTATTCTCATGTTGTCAGCTGTTTTGTATAAGCGTTTAAGTTTGGGAAATGGTTTAGAAACCAGTTGTAAGGTTTTTACCCGTAAGCTTCTTCTGGTAATACTATCTAAAAAAGCGTATGACGTTGAGTTTAAGGCAGAATGGCAAGCGCTAAGTATATCATCGGTAATTTGTTGCTGATGGACTGCTTGGTAACCCGCTTGATCCGATAATTGCCCTGCCGAGGCTGCTAATACACAGATAGCATAAACATCAAACACTCCGATAGCGCGTACTTTTTGGCTGCTGGGATCTTCGTATGCCACCATCATGCAAGGTAAGTTGTCAGCATCATATTCCATTTTCATAATTTGATAGAGTCTTAGTTCAGAGTCAATATGCTTATTCATTAGCTTTTCTAATTGACCGACTTGTGGAAGTGGGATTCCCTTATGCAGTGTATGGATCTGTCTTGTTTTGTTGTTTTCTTCCGCGGCGATAACCAGTGGCATTATTTTGTTGTGCAGGTCGTCATCTGCAAAAGGTTTAGATAACACAAACTCTGCACCGTAATCTAAGGCGAGCTTAATTTGCGCTTGGTCGTCTACGGTGGTTACCATCGCCATGGTTATATCGAGTCGTTTTTGTTTTATCGCCTTAACTAATGCTAACCCAGAAATATCTGGCATGTGCCAGTCGGTAAGTACAATGTCAGGTTGCCAAGCACCTATAATTTTTAATGCTTCTTTTGCACTCTGAGCCTTTTTAATCAACAGTTTACGATATCTAAAGCGCGCCAAGCCGCGACTTATAATTTCCAGCGTTGCAGCACTATCGTCTACGAGCAATATCTTCACAAAAAACCACTTTATTGAAAAATATAGATTTATTATAGGCACGATTTTTAACCAATACTAAAATGTATAAGAGAAATAAATAGGTGTCCGATATGCTATTTGACAAACTACCTACCGATGTACTCGTATACTTGGCGGTAAACTTTGGATTACTAATATTAGCTTTTTGGTTTTATATTCTATTACTTATTCTAAGAGAGTTTAGGTTATTTGCTACCAAGACAAGTGGTGCTAATGTTAGTACCAATGCGGAACAACAATATCTATTGCAGCACTGTAGAGAAGCAATTAATAAATCAATGAGGTTTGTGGAAGATAATCAGCAGACGATTCATGAGCTTGCTAGTTTGCAAGTAAATCTGGAGCAGCAACTTGCGGAACTTCGCCTATCAACACAAGGACAGATCACAGCTGAAGAGCAAATTAAAATAGACGACCTCAACAGCAAATTAGTGAAATCCCATCGGTTAATTAAAAAATTAAGGGGAGACCTTGCCAAGAGCCTAGATAGACTAAAAGAAACTCGGCAAAAACTTTACGATCATTATAGGTCGACTGATGAACTGCAAAAAGAAAATGAGTCCCTTAAGCAGCAGTTAGAAGCGTCTAAAACGTCAGGTGGGGGAGCTGAGCAGGAGCTAGAGCAGCTTGTAGCTACTTTTGAAAAAGAGCGCCAAGATATGGCTCAAACTATTAATGAATATAAAAGGCAAATTGCAGAGCAAAGCCAAGCTCTCCAACAATTGATGGTTCAAGAGCAGGAAGTTGAAGACGGTCCAAAACTTCAAGCTATCCAAAAAGAACTCGAGCAGACAAGAGATGCGCTAGAGCACCTATCCAAAGAAAAGAAATTCATAGAAAGTAGATATTTAGAAGTTGTCAAAAATCAAACTAAATAGTTAACAAAATGTTTTATTATGCGTGACTTTTGCTTCGGGTTTATGTAAGGTTTACTAACTTAGATTACCTAAATTACCGTCGGTACATAACACATTACCATTAAAAAAGGTCTTAAAAATAAACATGTTATAGAGCCGATATCAAAGCTGTAAGCGGGCTATATGGCAACTTTGCGATTGTGTGTGTTGTAAGTACGTAGGTGTTGGTAAAAGGATTAATACATGGCTTATATTCCCGATACGAGTGCACAAGACTCGGTAGTTGAAAAACCTAAAAAAAATAAAATAGTTATCGGCATAGTCTGCGCTTTTATCGTAGCGTTTCTTTTTTTGCTTGAGCCGATTGTTGGTCAGTGGCTTAGTGGTCAGAGTGCAATTTCCAGTGACAAAATACATATTTCAGCAGTTAAGCAAGGTGACTTTGTTCGCGATATTTCTGTTCAAGGTAAGGTCGTTGCCGCAAGGCGTCCAACTATCTATAGCCCTGCTGAGGGGACGGTGACTTATTTGGTTGAGTCAGGCGATAGTGTGATTGAAGGACAGACTTTAGCTGTGATTGATAGCCCAGAGCTAAAAAGTGAGTTTGCTCAGCATCAAGCTGAGTTAAATCGGCTTGATACCGAGTTGCAGCGACAGATCATTCAAGCTAAAAAGCAAGAGCTGGCGCAAGAGAATTATTTGGGCAAAGCAACCGTTGTGCTCAATGCTGCAAAACGAGAGATGCGTCGTTCAGAAGACGGTCTGAAAACACAAGTTGTAAGTGATATTGACTATCAAAAAGCGAAAGATGATCTGGAAAATGCTAAACGTGAGTATCTTCTGGCTTTAAAAGAAGTTGATTTACAAAAAGAAAGTCAAAAGTTTGAGATCCGAACTAAGGAACTTGAGCTTGAAGCACAAAAAGTAAAAGTGGCAGAGTTGGAGCGTCAAGTTGACGCTTTAAAGATAGTGTCACCTGTCAGTGGCTTGATAGGCAACTTAGCGGTAGAGCAGAAGAACTCTGTCGCGAAAAATCAACCTTTGCTAAGTGTAGTAGACCTTTCAAAATATGAAATCGAAGTGCAAATACCAGAGAGCTACTCTGACGATTTAGCGCTTGGGATGCTCGCTGAAATCAACTTAAGCGGTCAGTTATACGAGGGAGAAATTGTTGCCATCTCTCCGGAAATAGAAAACGGCCGCGTTGCTGGGAAAATCAGATTCAAAGAAGGTGCTATTCAAGGGCTTCGGCAAAATCAAAGATTAACCAGCCGCATTATAATAGAACAAAAACAGAATATTGCTTATCTGCCGCATGGGCAGTATTTAGAAGCATATAATGGCCAGTTTGCATATGTGGTAAAGGAAAACACGGCGATTAAAACACCAATACGGATAGGATTGAGAAGTATTGGTCAGGTTGAAGTGCTCTCGGGGTTGAATGTCGGAGATCAGGTCATTACGTCAGATGCTCGGATTTTTAAAGATGCCCCTAGTGTGAAAATTATTCAATAAAGGATTAGCACTATGCTGTCGATGCGTCATCTCTCAAAAGCTTATCATACTGACACCATAAAAACTCAAGCGTTACAGCCATTTGACCTTACAATTGAGCAGGGTGAGTTTGTGGCAATAATAGGCCCTTCTGGTTCAGGTAAAACCACCTTCTTGAATATTACAGGGCTGTTGGAAGATTTTTGTGAGGGAAGTTATGAGCTCGATGGCGTTAATGTTGAACACTTAAGTGATAAAGCAAAATCAAAGCTGAGAAATGAAAAAGTAGGATTTATATTTCAGAGCTTCAACTTAATTCCAGAGCTAACTCTCTATGACAATGTAGATATGCCGCTACGTTACCGTAAATTATCTTCAAAAGAGCGCCATGAACGTATTATGGATGCGCTTGGGAAAGTGGGGCTGGCATCGCGCAGGGATCACTACCCAGCACAGTTATCTGGTGGGCAACAGCAGCGGGTTGCGATAGCACGGGCAATTGCAGGTAAACCATCATTTTTGTTAGCAGATGAACCAACGGGTAACTTAGATAGCAAAATGGCAGAAGGGATCATGGCATTACTTGAAGATATTAATGCCCAAGGCACCAGTATTGTGATGGTTACCCATGACCCTAATCAAGCAGCCAGAGCACAGCGGGTTATTGAGATCCGCGATGGTATATTGAGCGAAGGTAAGAGAATTGAAAAAGCGATAGCGTAAGGAATAACTATGCTTGGATATTATCTTAAATTAGCGCTTATCTCTTTAAAAAAGACGCCGTTTTTGTCCTTCTTAATGATTATCACTATTGCTATTGGCATTGGCGCTGCAATGACGACGTATACGGTAAGCTATTTGCTGGCGAAAGACCCGATCCCTTCCAAGAGTGAAAAATTATTTAATGTTCGTCTGAATAGTTTTGGACCAGATAAGCCATTTAATATTGCCAAAGGTAAGGAAGTCCCTCCAACGATTCTTACTTACCAAGATGCAATGAATTTGCAAAATGCTCAGCAAGGTGTGCGACAGACCCCACTTGGTGGTTTTAAGATGATGACTCGCGGCATTACGCAACCTGTCACTGAAGCAAAAATGACTGCCATCAGAAGTGCATATCGCGATATGTTCAGCATGTTTGATGTACCGTTTAAATTTGGCGGGGCATGGGATGAAGTTGCTGATAAAGAAGGATTACAAGTTGCAGTGATTAGCCAAGAGTTGAATGACAAGCTGTTCCTTGGAGAAAACTCAGTTGGTAAGTCTTTACTTATTGGTGAGTCCTCTTATCAAATAGTTGGTGTGACTGATGATTGGTATCCTATTCCAAAGTTTTTTGACTATCGAGTGAGAGCATATAACAAACCAAGAGATATTATTATTCCATTTAATACTCAAATTAATAATGAGTTGTGGACAAGTTCAGACGTCTCATTCTTATGCTGGAAAGAACCATCTGACGATTCTTTTTCAGCAATATTAGCATCAGAATGTGTGTGGGTTTCATATTGGGTGGAGCTAGCGTCTGAGGCGGATCGAAGTCGCTACCTTGATTTTTTGCACCGCTACTCGATGGAGCAGCGAGAGTACGGACGTTTTCTTCGCGAGCCACTACATCAGTTGTTCAACGTCAAAGAAGATCTAGTTGATAGAAAAGTACAGAAAGAGGACGGCAATATAGCACTGTGGCTTGCGTTTGCGTTTCTTGGTGTATGTTTACTCAACTGCATGGCGATGATGGTAGCAAAATTTCACACTAAGACAGGTGAGGTTGGTTTACGCAGGGCTGTTGGTGCATCTAAACAAGATATTGTCGCGCAATTTTCCATCGAGACTTGCATTGTGGGACTGCTTGGCGGTGGTTTAGGGTTGTTGCTGGCACAATTTGGTTTGGTGGTAACGGCTCAGCTCTATAGTCATCTATATGCCGAAATGTTAGAAATGACATTTGGTATTGTGGTGATGACTATTGTATTGGCTATTACTAGCGCGATGGCTTTTGGCTTGTTACCTATTTTGCATGCAGCAAAGGTGCAACCATCTAGTCAGCTGAAAAGCCTATAGGAGCCTATATATGAAAGACTTACTACCAATTTTAAAAACCTTTAGAAAAAATAAAGTCTCTCCTTTGCTGCTGATACTTCAGATAGCCTTAACTTTTACCATTCTAGTGAATGCCATTTTTATGATGGTAACAAAAGAAAATGAGCTAATTCAGCCAACAGGATTAAGTGAGAGTCAGCTATTTAGTTTCAGCACAAATCTTGAGGGAAGTGACGAAGAAAAACACGCAGCATTAGATACCGATTTAGCTGATATTCAAGCGCTGGCCAGTGTTGAGAGCGCAAGTACCATCACCAGTTTACCACTGACCAATTGGGGTCGCTCGCTTGCGGTTGGCTTAACTCCAGAGGATGAAGATAGAGTCACGCATGCAGGGTATTATGGGTCGGATGAAACGGTGGTTGATACGCTCGGGCTTAGGGTTGTTGCAGGAAGAAGCTTGCAGCATAACGATGTGGTGCACAAATATTTTGATGGCCATACAGCATCAGCAAGCGTGCTGATCTCGCAAGACCTTGCTTATAAAATTCGCCCTAATGATTGGAGTAGTGTGGTTGGTGAAACCATATACGTACAATCTGTACCTCAAAAAGTCGTTGGTATCGTCGAGACTATGAAATCTCCATGGCGGTTCTGGTATGCGTATGATATGGCTGTGATCAGTTCAGTAAAAGAGCATTATGAGCAAAGTATTATTGTAGTCAGAGCCGTGGAGAGCCAAAGAGAGCAAGCGATGAGCGAAGTGCATCAGCTTTTATTCAAAAAGCCAGCAAGGCAAGTGGATAACTTTAAGTCATTCGAACAGATAAAAGCCGAGAATTTGCAAGCTGACTATGCGGTATCCCAAACCCTAAAAGTGGTGATAGCGGCACTAGCATGCGTGACTATTTTGGGCATTTTTGGCCAAGCACGATACACAGTATTAAAGCGCAAAAAGCAAATAGGTACGCGTAGAGCGCTAGGTGCGACACAAGGTGATATTCTGCGTTATTTTATGATTGAAAACGCAGTTGTATCATTACTTGGTGTATTGCTCGGTACAATTGTTGCTATTATTGCAAACATCTATTTGGTCAATTATTTTGGGCTAACGAGTGTGCCAAGTGATTACTTAATTAGCGGTGCCATTGTCATGGTTATTGCAGGCCAACTAGCTGTCTACTACCCAGCAACGACAGCTTCTAAAGTACCACCGGCAATAGCAACTCGTGCTGCTTGATTGTTGGCTAGATAGGTATAAAGTGACGAGCTATATATTACGACCCTCATGATTTTGCTAGAATACAGCATGGAGGCTTGAAAATATTATGCTTAAAATCTCAAATAACGTTACGCTTGCCCCTTGGGAGATAGACATTACAGCTATTCGAGCTCAAGGCGCTGGTGGTCAAAATGTCAATAAGGTGTCTAGTGCCATTCATTTGAGGTTTGATGTGAATCGCTCTACTTTGCCCGCTTTTTACAAAGAACGCTTACTTGCGCTAAAAGACTCAAGGATCACCAAAGAAGGCGTAATTGTATTAAAAGCCCAGAGCTTTCGAACCCAAGAGCTGAATAAAGAAGATGCCTTGGCGAGGCTTAAAGCGCTTATTCTAGAAGCAACTAAAGTTGAGAAAGCCCGTAGAGCCACTAAACCAACAAAAAGTGCTCAAAAAAAGCGATTGAATCAAAAAACCAAACGCGGTCAAACCAAAGCGTTAAGAGGCTCGGTAAACTGGTGAGGTAAAGGCTCACCAGAGCCAATTCTATCTCGACCTTTGAAAGTTTGCTCTCAATAAAGACTGGTTTTTATGTTTATTCATTTTGTATATCGTGAGTTAGTGCACTCCTCACCCAAGCCTTAAACTGTCTAAGTTTCAGATAATCAATGCCTCTCTAGCAACCGATTTAAAATGTAAAAACGTCCTCAAACTTTTCACCATTGTTTAAGCGTTCTAAATTTAATACCAATTTTCTTAATTAAGTGGCCTATTTTGAGGGAAGAAAACCTTGTCGATAACCCCGCTACCGCGTCCTGCTATCGCCAAGGTACCTACCTTTGTGTAGGCAAGGCAAAAATTTTGCTATTTAGTTGTTCTAAAAAGAAATTTTTAACGCTGTTAGCGTCAGATTTACTCCTTCAAATTGAGCAAGTATTAAGTCAAATTGGTATAAGTAGAGATCTTTTGGCTTTAAAGGCTCGATTGCTATTCTATCGCTGTTAATTTGTAATTAATTTTAACCTTTTATTTTTCAATGTGATAGAGGTTTTTTCCTATATTAATACAAAACAGCAGTTTACTTTTTGCACTGAAATGTTAAAAAGTAACAATAAGATTTATTTTTTGTGTTAGTAAGTAACACTCGCTGCGCAGCCTTGGTAGCACGTACCGCAGTTTTAAGTTTCTCAGAGTCGCAATATTAATAACGGCTCTGCTACTGGTTTAAAAAAAGAAAAGGAACAATAAAATGTCAAACCTAGTCACTGATATTGGTAAACACAACCCAAAGCGTAGTAAGTTGAGTGTCGCTGTATCCTCCATATTATTTGGACTTACTCCTTTTTGGGTTCTCGCTGAAACTGCGGCAAAAAATGACAGCGATGTCAGTATTGGGTCGCAAAACGAAGCTATTGAAGTTATCGAAGTGCGTGGGATCCGAGGTAGCATTAATAGTGCGCAAAACATCAAGCGTTTTGCTGACACCGTAAAGGATGTAATCACAGCTTCAGATATTGGTGCATTACCCGATAAATCAGTGACAGAGGCATTACAACGAGTTCCCGGTGTGACCATAGAGCGATTTGCATCATCAGATGACCCTAAGCATTATGCTGATGAAGGTACTGGCGTATTGGTTCGGGGTTTGGATAGAGTTCGATCTGAGGTGAATGGCAGAGATGCTTTTAGTGCCAATCCCTCAGGAGGGTTAAGTTATGAAGATTTTCCTGCCGAGCTACTCGGTGCGGTAGAAGTGGTTAAAAACCAAACTGCGGATCTGATCTCCGGTGGTATATCCGGCACGGTAAACCTCATTACACGTAAACCATTTGACTCTGATGAGCAGCTTATTTCCTTTAATGCAAAAGCGAACTATGGCGATTTTAGAGATGAAGTAACTCCCTCATTTTCTGCACTTTTCTCAGATAGTTGGGAAACCAATGGGGGCAAATTTGGGTTTCTTATTGCGGCTTCTACATCAGAATATCAAACTCGAGGCGATGGTGTTGGCTTAGGTAATTTCCACTCCCGAGAGGATTCCTTTGTTCCTACCTTAGATCAATGGGGTGGCATAATAGGCGTTGACCCCTCATCTCCTGTAGATGGCCCCGCTTTGCCTGGGCAACCTGAAGGTAGCGTTTGGCATGTGCCTGTCGCTATACATATGAGCACTGCGACGAATGACCGCAAAAGAACAGGTGTTACGTCATCGCTACAGTGGGCAAACGCTGATGAAACCATTGTTGCAACCATAGAGCATATTTATTCTGAGGCATCGCTTGAATGGAATGAACGTCAAATAGGCCAAGCGGCGCAAGGATTTAAAAGTTATATGGGCTCGTCACAAAATTGGATGGACGATGTGGAAAATGGCTTCCCACTTACCACCGAAGGTGGCTTTGTGACATCGGGCATTGCGTTAGGTGTGAGTCCAGAAACTCCATTTTTTTACCGTAGCCGCTGGAACTATAATGAAAATACAGTCAAAGACACCTCATTTAAGTTAACCCTAAAACCAATAGACAGGTTAACGGTAGAGTTTGACTATCAACGCATCGACTCTGATAAAGACGTACAAAACTACAGTATGTCAGGACAGACCCGAGGCAATCATGTTCATGTTGTTGCGCCTTACTTCCTAGATATGCGTGGTTCAAGACCTACCGTAGAGTTTCTAAGTGATAACCTGCTCACTGCTGGCTGGTCACCGAATGAAGATTGGAACGGACCTGTGCCTAACGTCTTTTTAGGCAGTGGCATGGAGCAGGTTGAGCGAAATACGGCAGAGTCAGATAGCTTTAAATTAGATTTTAAATATGAACTTGATGGTCACTTTACCAGTGTAAGTTCAGGTTTTTATATGTCAGATAAAGACTTAACCGTTCGTGATACCGCCTATGAAGGCTGGTCTGCCATTGGTACACCATGGATCCAAGATGATCGTAATGCGGCAGCTGCTGTTAATCGTCCTGAGTTATTTGAACGTGTTGACTTTTCAGATTATTACGATGGGAAAGTACTCATGGGTACGGTCAATGACTTTTTATTTCCTCGAATGGAGCTGGTAAAGAATTATGCGGCATCTTTACGCCAAGGGTGTCGTGAGGGCTGGCATAATGCCACCATTAGTGCGGCAAATAATGGGGTATGTTCTGGCACTTATGTTCCTTATGAAGATAAACCTAATCGAGTAGAGGGACCTTTTGCTGCCTATAATATCAGTGCAACGAACGAGAAGCGCACAGAGTTTTATGTTCGCGGTGACTTTGACATTGAGTTTCAAGGTATTTCAGTTGTCGGTAATGTTGGTCTGCGTTACGTAAACTACCAGTTGGAGTCAACAGGTGCATTGGTTCAACCAGCATTAATTAAGCGAGGAGCAGAGGGCAGTTCATTAAATAACGTGATGCAGCAACCGCAATACAAGCGCTATTACGACATTGCTGGAGGTGAGTCGGAACTGAGTACGGTGGATGGTACTGACTACAGCGCAGTGTTACCCAGTTTAAACCTTAGTTTTGGCGTGTCCGAAGATGTAGTAGTGCGCTTTGGTGCGTCAAAAGCTTTGTATTATCCAAGCCTAGTAGCGGCAAGAAATATTAGTATTCTTAACTTGGATTATGTACCTGTGCTACAGACGCCTGGTGCAGATTACGATGAGGGCACAAACCCTATTGTCGGGCTGGATGATATAAACCTGACGGCGCTTTCTGGTAATCCAAATATTGAACCTGAAGAAGCGATTAATACAGATTTAACCACTGAGTGGTATTTTGCTTCCGCAGGATACGTGACTTTGGGATTATTCCACAAAAAATTAGATAACATTATTCGTGACCGAGCGTTCGACCTTGACGTGTCTTATGGCAGTGAAGAATACAATGTATCAGCCTATGGCCCTGCCAATACTGGCTCAGGCACTATCAAAGGGGTAGAGTTTTCTTACTCGCAATTTTACGACATGTTACCGGGTGCGTGGAGCGGTCTAGGGCTACAATTTAATTTCACTTATATCGATCAAAACGGTTTGGAAGATCCAAACGAAATATCGAAAGGCACGCTAGGGTTTGACGAAGATGGCAACCCGCTAGATGATAACCGTAATACGTTTAGGGTTTTTAGTGGTTTGCCGCTACAGGGATACTCAGATCAAAACTTCAATATCATTGGTATGTACGAATATGAAGACATTTCATTTCGTCTTGCTTACACATGGCGCTCAGAATACTTATTAACACTCAGAGAGTCCGAAGAGTATGTACCAGCATACGCAGAGGCGTCAGCGATGGTAGATGCAAGTCTCTACTACACCATTAACGATAATTGGAAAGTTGGCTTTGAGGCTAGCAATATTTTGGACACAGAGACCAAAACTAAATATCAGATGGATCAGAGTGGTACTAAGACACAAGCGCTCAACTTCACCACCGACAGACGCTTTGCTTTAAGTGTACGTGCCACTTTTTAACGCTGTGGCCTGGATTGGTATGAGCTAAGTAGGAAGCTAACTCAATGAAGAGAGTAATGACAAAGGGCTCTGGAGATCTAGACAAGCTAAACGGTAGAGGATGGGATATTTTGGCTGAAGAAGTCAGTTTGCCTGTTGCGGTAGTTAGGCAGCAGGCAATAACCCATAATGCCCATTGGATGGCACAGTTTACCCAAGCAAGTGGAGCCCTTTTAGCTCCTCATGGTAAAACAACAATGTCTCCAGAGTTATTTGAGTTGCAAATAGCCCACGGTGCGTGGGCTATTACCGTAGCCACGGTAGCGCAGCTATCTGTGGCCGTCGCTGCCAAAGTGCAGCGGGTGATCTTAGCAAACCAACTTGTCGGCTTGTACCACTTTAAACAAGTTGCAAACATGCTCCGTGATACTGACGTTGAACTCTATTGTTTTGTGGACTCTATTAACAATGCCCAAGCGCTTGGGGCGTTTTCTAGTGCATACTCGGTGCGCCTTTCCATTTTATTGGAAGTGGGTGTGATGGGAGGGCGTGCTGGTTGGCGTGATCTTAAGACGTTAGGGAAGCTAGCTGAAGCATGCCAAGTTTATCCTTATTTAAATATTGCAGGCATTGGATTTTATGAAGGAGTGATCCATGGCGATGATGCCAAGGAGCAAATCCAGCAATTTGTTGATGCGGTGATGAAAACGGCGAAGAAATTACAGCAGCAAGGTGTGTTTTCAGAGGCCTTGCCTATCATCTCGGGCGCAGGCTCTGCATGGTACGATGTTGTGGCAAGTACTTTTAATCAAAGTCCATATGCTGAGCAATTTCAGTTGGTACTGCGCCCGGGTTGCTACCTAATTCACGATACTGGTATCTATCAGGATGCTCAACATGCGGTATTGTCGCGATCCCAGCTTGCATGCGATATCGGTGATAGTTTGCAGTCAAGTTTAAGCATTTGGGCATACGTACTTTCTACACCTGAGCCGAACATGATAATCGTTGGACTGGGCAAAAGAGATGTGGCTTTTGATGCTGGCATGCCAACCCCTGAGCTGATGTATTCTGTAAACGCAAAGCAGCTCCGAGAGATAAATGGCGCGCTTAAAGTGGAAAAAATCATGGATCAACATGCGCTGGTCAGTGTGCAGTCTGAATGTGAAGTGGCAGTGGGCGATATGATTTGTTTTTCAACATCCCACCCTTGCCTTACTTTCGATAAATGGCGGGAAATTGGCGTCGTTGAGCAGGACTGGGTGATCACTCATACTATTTCAACCTATTTTTAATTAATACCCAATTACTCCTTCAAATTGAGTAAGTATTAAGACAAATGGTATAAGGCGACGTAGTGGATATTATTAGCAAAATTAAAGAAGGTTTGGGTCATTTTAGTCCGGCTGAAGAGAAAGTCGCACGGTTGATTTTGGCTGAATTGACCTTTGCAGCGAGCGCTACTATTGGTGAGTTAGCTGAAAAAGCGCAGGTGAGTCATGCCAGTATTACACGCCTTGCACGTAGTTTAGGGTGTCATAACGTACGTGACCTTAAATTTAAGCTTACGCAATCAGCGGCAATTGGAGAGCGCTTTACGAGTGCTGAGCCTATCGAAAAAGAAAAAATCTCTCAGGTTTATACCTCGATCCAAGAGATTTTGACCCTCAATGCTGGATTAATCGACGAAGCAACGGTAGAGCAAGCCAGTGAGATAATTTGTGCGACACGTCATTGCCTCATTTTTGGTGTTGGCGGTGGCAGTAGCTTGATGGCACAAGAGTGTCAAAATCGATTATTTCGTTTAGACGTGCTCAGTAATGCCCATTGCGACCCGATGATGATGCGCATGGTTGCTGCGACGGTAAACAAAGGAGATGTGGTGATTTGTTTATCGCTAAGTGGCGTCTCTCCTGATGTGAGAGATGCCGCCTTGATAGCGAAAGAATATGGTGCGCAAATTATCGCAATTTGTCCGAACGGTGATTTAGCGAATATAGCTGATCACCATTTACCAATCAAAACCCAAGAAAGTGATTATATCTTCAAACCGAGCGCGGCACGTTATGCCATGATGGCTGCGATAGATATTCTATCAAGCGAAGTTGCTATTCGTAATCAAAAGCGCTCAAGGGAGAAGCTCAGACGATTAAAGACTCAGCTAGATCAACATAGAGATAAAAGTAGTAACTCACCACCGGCAGATAAACGTTTTCCATTGGGGGATTAATGACTGGCGCTTCCAACTATGTGGATACTCTTATTCAGCGTGCAACGGTTTACTTTACGCCACACTCAAAGGCGCAGATAGTCGATGTTGCCATTGATGGAGATAAAATTGTTGCTTTAGGTGATTGTGCTCATGTTATTGCAAGAGAGTATATTGATGCCATGGGATTAGTGTTGGCACCCGGTTTCATTGATGTGCATACTCATGATGATCTTGAGGTACTGCGAGCGCCGCACATGCTAAGCAAGGTAAGTCAAGGTGTGACTACGGTTATTGCTGGAAACTGCGGGATCAGTGCTGTGCCTTATAGTCCAACTTCTACACCCGTAGACCCAATTAACCTTCTAGGTGAAGGCGCTGAGTTTGTCTACTGTGAACTAAAGGATTATCAGCGGGCTTTCAGTGAGGCTGCGCCAAGTGTGAATTTGGCCATGCTAGTTGGACATACCACACTAAGGGCGCAGGTAATGGATGACCTATCTCACGCTGCCACGACACAAGAAATTAATCAGATGAAAGACTTATTGCACAAGGCAATGATGCAAGGGGCAATAGGTCTTAGCACTGGGCTTGCTTACTATAATGCCAAAGGAGCAGATAAAGCCGAAGTCAACGCACTGGCCGAGGTTGTTACACCATTTGGTGGCATCTATACCACACATCTGCGTACAGAGTTTCAGGGGGTGCTGCGGGCAATGGATGAGGCGTTTTCAACAGCTCAGCATGCCAAGTTACCGCTAGTTATTTCACATATTAAATGTGCAGGCCAAGAAAATTGGGGAAGAGCGCCTGAAGTTTTAGCCCATTTTGAGCAACATCGGCAAACCGATCAAATAAGCTGTGATTGTTATCCTTATGCCGCAAGCGCTAGCACTTTAGATCTAAATCAAGTGACAGGTGATACGGATATTTTTATTACTTGGTCTGAGCCGTACCCTGAGCTGGCACAGCAGAGCTTGGCAGACATAGCCTTGCATTGGCAAGTATCGCAACTTGACGCCGCAAAACGTCTGCAACCCGCAGGGGCGGTGTATCATTGTATGTTGGAAGATGATGTGCGGCAATTTCTAAGTTACGAGCACAGTATGGTTGGCTCTGACGGCTTACCCTGCGATCCTCATCCTCATCCAAGGCTTTGGGGGACGTTTCCCCGAGTACTTGGACATTATTGTAGAGAGCAAAAGTCGCTGCCGCTGGCATTGGCCATCCATAAAATGACAGCGCTGCCAGCTGCCCGCTTTAAGTTAAAACAACGTGGCAGTATACAAACGGGTTACTTTGCTGATCTGGTTTTGTTTGATCCCAAGCGGGTGTTAGATCGAGCAAGCTACAGCAACCCAAAACAACTGGCGACAGGGATAGTGAAAGTGTGGGTGAACGGTACCCTTAGCTATGTGGAAGGCACGACACTAGATAACATCTGCGAATTTGGTCGTGCAGGGCGATTTTTAAATCGTTAAAACTCATTAAAATCATCAAGAGGTTAATATGACAATAAGAAGAATAGGTGCTGAGGGCGGTACAGGAACCGGAGGGCAACATTTACCCTTTGCACGAGCAGTTGAGGCTGGTGGTTGGCTTCAGGTTTCAGGGCAAACACCGATGCGAGATGGGGAAGTTGTCGAAGGCGGGATCGTTGAGCAGTCACGCCTAGCGATTGAAAACTGCATCACGATTATGACTGAAGCAGGCTATGGCCTTGAGCATGTCACTCATGTGTCGGTGATATTAACGGATGCAAGATACTTCCAATCTTTTAATAAGATCTTTGCTGAGTACTTTTCAGCACACCCTCCTGCACGGATTTGTATGGTGGCTGATTTGGTCGTGGATTGCAAAGTAGAGGTTGACGTTACTTGTTATAAAGATAAGCAGGCGTAGCCATACAAAGCTGCACAAGAGGGAAGAGATGATGGATAACCAGCAAATGTATTTGCTTATTTTTCTGTTGTACTTGTCGGTGATGATAATAGTGAGCTGGTTGACATCGCGATGGCAACGTTCAAATAGTGACTACTTATTGGCTGGGCGTAAAGTGCCACTATTACTGACATTAGGTACAACCGTTGCCACTATGGTTGGCACTGGCTCATCGATGGGAGCGGTAGGGTTTGCTTATCAACATGGCTGGGCAGGCACGCTTTATGGAGTTGGTGGAGCAATGGGAATTTTATTACTTGCCTGGTTATTTGCTCCAGTCAGGGCTGAGCGCTTTGCAACGATGAGTGAGGAGTTGGCAAGTTATGTTGGTAACCATCAAATGGTTAAAAAAATACTAGCAATATTGATTTATGCTGCCAGCGTTGGTTGGTTGGGCGCACATTTAATTGGTGGAGGCATGTACCTTGCTTGGTTAACAGGACTTGATGAAACCAGTGCTAAGCTCATTATTGGGATAGGACTTGCCGTTTATGTGACCTTAGGTGGGTATTCTGCAGTAGTATGGACGGATGCCATTCAAGCCATTATTTTATTCTCAGGCTTTTTGCTAATGAGTTATTTTGTTGTTGACGTGGTAGGCGGCTGGCAAAGTTTAACCAATGTGACTGTTGCCAAAGATGCGGGGCTATTTTCATATCAAAACATAGGTATGTTGCCAGCAATCTCCATGGCGCTTGCAGTGCTGGTTGGCGTCTTAGCAACCCCCTCGTTTCGCCAGCGGATCTATTCGGCTAAAAGTATAGCGAGTATTCGTACATCATTTTTTATCTCAGGAGTGCTTTATTTAGGGTTTTCGCTTATTCCTGCGGTGATAGGGATAGGAGCCTATGCCGTGAACGCGAATTTAGATAACCCTGCGTTTGCCTTTCCTTATTTAGCGTTGACGGCGATGCCCGTACTGATAGGTGGTTTAATTTTGCTGGCGGGGATTTCTGCAACGCTGTCGAGTGCCAGTTCAGATGCAGTTGCTGGTGTGAGTGTATTGGTCTCTGACATCTATTTAGCGTGGTATAAAAGTAATATTACGCCGCGCAACTTGCTACTAACATCAAAAATAGCCATGTTGATTACAGTCTTTTTGGCATTATTTATTGCGGTGTTATCAAATAATATCATCAGCTATATCACCAAGATGATTTCGCTTGTATTGGCTGGGCTTTGTGTGATGGGAGTGTTAGGGCGCTTTTGGAAAAGCTATACCTGGCAAGGTAGTTTGGCCACTTTACTTGCTGGTTTTATTGCTACGTTGCTTGTGGGGGCGAATGACAGCTGGTTGGCTTTTTTTGGTAACCCAATTATTCCGGCGTTGTGTAGTGCGCTACTATTTGGGGTATTGACGAGCATAGTGACCAAACCAAGAAACGCCGAGTTGTCAGAAGAGGTAAAAGTAACCTCATGAAGTCAATGATAAAACGGATAGTCTTTTTTGGTGAATGTATGGTGGAGCACAATGCTGATGGGGTGACTGCGTTTGG
Source organism: Pseudoalteromonas sp. McH1-7 (assembly GCF_013366255.1). NCBI lineage: Bacteria > Pseudomonadati > Pseudomonadota > Gammaproteobacteria > Alteromonadales > Pseudoalteromonadaceae > Pseudoalteromonas > Pseudoalteromonas sp. McH1-7. Next base: position 153,455 of record NZ_JABWPQ010000010.1, read on the forward strand.
TGGCGACACTTTTAATACCGCTTGGTATTTGGCGCAATTACTCAGACAAGTCAAACATGACGAAATCACAGTAAGTTATGCTACTGCTTTGGGCACCGACGGTGCCAGTGCTGATTTGACCGCGATGCTATCAGCCGCTCATATTAATCAAGATTATATTATAGTCACACCAGAAAGTCGTTTGGGTGAATATTGGATATCTCTTGATAATAATGGTGAAAGGCGTTTTACCTTTGCCCGCGATAAAAGCCCAGTAAAAGCGTATTTCAATAGAGATCAACGCCTCATACAAGCACTACAAGATAAACAGGTTGATGCGATTTACCTCTCAGGGGTAAGTCTTGCCATTTTATGTGATTCACAAAGGCGATGTTTATTCCAAGCATTAGCCATGTTTAAAGAAGCCGGTGGCATGATATTTTTTGATAATAATTACCGCCAGGCGCTGTGGCCTAGCTCTGAGGCAAAGCAGAGCTATTTGGCTCTGATGCCACTAGTAGATATTGCATTTTTGACCGATGAGGATGAATATGCCGTATACGGCACGCAAGGCGTCAATGACATTATATCTTTGCACCAACAACGAAGCATGCAGCCGCAAATTTTAGTCATACGTCAAGGCGCAAAGCCATGTCTATTGGTTTCTTCTAATGATACTCCAGTCATTTATATTGCAGCGCAACATATAAAGCCAGCGTTTATTCTAGATACCTGTGGCGCTGGAGACGCATTTGCTGGTGGGTTTATGGCACAGTGGCTGTTAGGCACTGAGCTGCGTTCAGCTGCGCGTTTTGCTCACCGAGTGGCGGCTAAGGTTATTCAACATCACGGTGCGCTGATCCCTGAGCACTTACTACCGAGCCTAGAGACGCAGGAATGTCATTATGAAAATGCCCTTTAGTATTATCCTATTTAGCATATTGTTACCCATATTTGCAGTAGCGGCAGCGCCACTGCCACTTATGCCGATGCCAAAACAAATCGAAATGGGCACAGGCACACTCACGCTCAACAGCGAAGTAAAAATAGCAGTTCATGGTTTTGGATCACAGAGAAAAGCGTTTCAGCTTGCTAGAGTAGCGCAATACTTTGAGCGTATTGCAGGAAAGCCTATTGCTTTACGCGTTGTTGAGGGGGAGAAAGCAGATTTAACTATTCGTGTAAAACAGGCTGAAACCCAATTAAACATGCCTCAACTGGGGATGCCAGAAGACTACACGCTAAACATAGATAAAAATGGGATAACCCTATTGGCAACATCAGTTTTTGGGGCGCAACACGGCATCTCAAGCATACTGCAACTGGCGACGGGGGATCCTCTCAACCCGCTGTCGTTTCCCTATACCAGTATTTCAGATGCTCCGCGCTTTACTTGGCGAGGCCTGCTGATTGATAGCGTTCGTCACTTTATGCCAATTGCAACTATAAAGCGCCAACTTGATGGCATGGCTGCTGCAAAACTGAATGTATTACATTGGCATTTAACTGACGACCAAGGTTGGCGTATAGAAAGCAAGGTGTTCCCGAAGCTAACCAAAATGGCCTCTGATGGGCTCTATTACCGCCAATCTGAAGTTAAGGAAGTAATTGAGTACGCGAGCCTTTTAGGTATTCGCGTGGTGCCCGAATTTGGCATGCCTGGTCATGCGAGCGCTATAGCCGTGGCGTATCCTAAGTTAATGGCCAAGGTTAAATCATATGAGATGGAACGCCACTGGGGCGTTTTCAAACCGTTACTCAATATTGCTAACCCTGAAGTGTATGTATTTATTGATAACTTACTGGCTGAAATGGTGAGTTTATTTCCTGATAGTTACCTTCACATTGGCGGTGATGAAGTTGAGCCTGCGCATTGGCTTGAAAATAGTGAAATACAGGCGATGATGTTGCAGCATCAGTTAAAAAACGGCCATGATCTTCAAAACTACTTTAATATACGTGTACAAAAGCTAATCGCCAAATATCAGCGAACGATGATGGGGTGGGATGAAATTTTTCACCCCGCACTGCCTAAAGATATTTTAGTACAGTCGTGGCGCGGTCATGACTCGTTAAATACAGTAGCAAAAGCTGGGTATGCAGGCATATTGTCAACGGGTTTTTATATCGATCAACCCCAGTATTCGTCATTCCACTACCGTAACGATCCGTTACCAGAAAAACCGCAAATTAACCTCACACAGCCACGTGTGATGAGTTTTACCTTTACTGTTCCACGCTTAAAAGGCAGCGCAATTGAAGGAGAGTTGGTGGTGTTGGGTGAGCAGGTGCTGATCAAGCTAAATAGCAATCTGCACCAATTGGTTAAAACGGATAAACCAATCACACGTGAGACACAGCAATTTATCGCGACGATGGACAGCTGGATGGGGCCACTACAATTTGAGTTTAACCGAACCATAAACAGCGGTGCAGTCATGATAGGTAACAGCCGCTACCCTCTGACTATTGCAAGCATAAGTAACCCTGCCCCTGTAAATGTGTCGGCCTCACTTAGTCGTGATAATCATGCCCTGATTTTAGGGGGAGAAGCGACAATTTGGAGCGAAATGGTTATTGAGCATAATCTTGATGTCAGAATTTGGCCACGGCTTTTTGTTATCGCTGAACGTTTATGGTCTGCACAAAGCCTCACTGATAGCGACGCCATGTATTTACGGCTCGAGCATATTAGTGACTTTTCGCATCGCGTTATTGGGCTTAAGCATAAAGTGCAACAGCGCTTGGGTTTTAACTCACTAATTAGCACAACACTAGGTGAGTCAGAGCGTATTAAAACACTTGAGTTACTTACCCATATTGCACAGATTGTTGAGCCAAGTCACTACTACACACGTCATCATATTAAATTTTTACAGGACGAATATCATCAAATAGCACCACTCAATCGGTTTGTTGACTATCTTGGCGTTGAAAGTCGTCAAGTCCGAGAACTTGACCAATTAGTTACACGGTATGTTGCAGGAGATGTCGCTGCATTAGTCCAAATTGAGAAGCAGTTACAACACTGGCAAATGAAGCTACAGGATGCAAGCTTATTACGGCATAGCCCTGAACTGACTGAAGTACACGCAACTGCGCTCAAGGTATTGCAATTGATTGAGCTTAGCCAACACGTGCTGGAGGAGTGTAAAGGGGCTTTACAACCTTCACAAACTTCGAACTTAAATCAACAGTTATTGGCATTACAGAGCTTGACGGATGAAATCGTCATTACCGGTATTTATCCGATGCGAACGCTCTATCTTCATTGCCAATCAGTAAATAAGCATTGAATAGGAACATCATGAAAAAAATTTTGTTGAGCTTTTTGTTACTACAAAGCAGCGGCTGTGTGATAGCCAATACAAATGCAGATACCGAGGACTGGATCGTTGATGGCGTGTTTACGCAAGGTATTGAAGGCCCCGCGGTTGACAGCGCAGGAGTGTTGTATGCGGTGAACTATCAACAACAAGGAAGTATTGGCAAGGTAACGGCAAAGGGTCAAGTAGAAACGCTACTGACATTCAAAAATGGCTCTATTGGTAATGGTATTCGTTTTGATAAAGAAGGGAACATGTATATTGCTGATTACATCAACCACAATATTCTGAAAGTCACCAGTAGCGCGCTCAAACAAGGCGGTGATTTATCAGAATTTGTGAGTCTATTTGCACACCATGATGGCATGAACCAACCAAATGATCTTGCGATTATGGATAATGGCATTCTGTTTGCCAGTGATCCAAACTGGCAAGCCAGCAGCGGGAATTTATGGCGTATAAACACGACAGGAGAAGTAACTTTACTCGAAGCGGGTATGGGGACGACGAATGGCATAGAAGTCAGTCCTGATAATAAAACCCTGTACGTGAACGAAAGCGTACAACGCAAAGTGTGGCGCTATGACATAGATGAACAAGGTAATATCAGTAACAAGAAACTATTGATTACGTTTAATGATTTTGGTTTGGATGGCATGCGTGCAGATAACCAAGGCAATCTCTACATTGCTCGTTACGGTGCAGGTGTTATTGCTGTAGCCTCACCAGAGGGTGAATTACTTAAAGAAATTAAATTGACAGGCAAACACCCAACCAATGTTGCTTTTGGCGGTAACAATGGCAAGCGTTTATTTATTACGATGCAAAAACGTGGAGCCATTGAGATGGCCGAAGTTGAGTTTGCAGGTCGTGAAAGATAATGGGGTTATACCAATTTGACTTAATACGTGCTCAATTTGAAGGAGTAAATCTGACGCTAACAGTGTTAAAAATTTCTCATTTAGAACAACTAAATAGCAAAATTT
>NZ_JABWPQ010000011.1:0-154273 GCF_013366255.1 Pseudoalteromonas sp. McH1-7
GTGGTGGGTCATGATGGACTCGAACCATCGACCAATGGATTAAAAGTCCACTGCTCTACCAACTGAGCTAATGACCCACTTTACACAGCAGTTTTTTGTTACCAATCGCCTGCTGCGGGCGCTTATAATACTTATTTAAATTTTGAGTGCAACTGAAATAGCTAGTTTTTTTCACTTTTTATGACTAAGCGCCTAATTTTAAGGCACTCAGCTCAAAAAGTGATAATTACATCTTAGCTAAACGCTCTGTTGCCAATTTTGCAGGAGTCGTACTTGGATACTCTTTAATCAATTTATTTAAGAGCGTTTTGGCTTCAGTTGTTTTACCTTGCTCATTAAGTATCGTTCCTAGCTTTAACATAGCCTCTGGGCGCTTGTTTGACTCAGGAAAGTTCGTTACAACTGTCTCAAAGTGAGATTTTGCATCGCTACTTTTCGTTTTAATTAAGAATAGCTGCCCTAGCCAATAATGCGCATTAGGAACATAAACTGAATTTGGGTATGTCTGTAAAAAACGTTGGAACTCTGGTATCGCGGCATCATAGCGCTTATCCTTCATGATCATGTTTACTGCACGATCATAAGCTTCATTTTCAGACAAATTACTACTAAACGCTTGTTCAGGGGTAATATCTGTTGTCACGGTGCTTGTCTGAGACTGATCATAGGCCTGACTAACCCGGTTTTCAATTTCCTGATAGAGCTCACGTTGACGTTGCAAGACTTTTTCCAGTTTATAGCTTTGTTCTTCAGTTACACCACGAACTTGACTTACTTCCTCTTGCAACAGGTTGAGTTGCTGCTGGAGCTCTGCTTGTAGCAGGTTTCGGGTTCTCATCATACTTTCTAATTGAGAGATCCGTTCTTCAATTGTTTGATCTGAATTTGCAGCTTCTGAAACAGGAGCGGGAGCAGCCCAAACTTGGGCGCTCCCGCTCATGAGAAAGAATGCTGCCAAAATAGTATTCGGCTTCATAATAACTCTTTCTTAGTACACTAATACCGCACGACGGTTTTTAGCAAATGCTTCTTCTGTACGAGACTTAACCATAGGCTTTTCTTCACCGTAGCTCACGACTGAAATCTGGCTATCTGAAACACCTAAGCTTTGCAGGTACTTAGCAACTGACTTACCGCGGCTTTCACCAAGAGCAATATTGTACTCAGGTGTACCACGCTCATCCGCATGACCTTCTACAAGAACTTTTACACTTGGGTTTTTAACCAAGAAGTCAGCATGTGCTTGAAGTAGCTCTGCATATTTGCTTTGAATTGTAGATTTATCAAAATCAAAGTAAACAATTTGCTCTTGGCGTAACGCTTCATATTTTTCGCGTAGCTTCTCTTCAGCCGACTTTTCGCGAGACATTGTGTTTACGTCTACAGTGTTGCTCTCTGTGGTTGCCGCTCTGTTACTCTCATTAGCCGCACCTTCGTCAACACTTGAAGAAGAGCTACATGCTGCAAGTGTCATCACAGGCAACGCGACCATTAAAGCTTTTAAAGTTTTGTTAAGTTGCATCGAGTATGTTCCTATATCTTTATAAATCTAACCAGCAAAATTACTGTAAAAACGGCGACCAGGCTGGTGCCTTAACCTGACCGTCCAAGACCGGTAGTCTTGCCTTGAAACGGCCATCCATAGACACCAATGCCAATACCTGCTTATTATTGTGCAAGGTGCTGTATATTATCATTGAACCATTTGGCGCGATACTCGGAGATTCATCTAACCTCGTACGAGTCAACACTTGAAACAGCCCGGAATCTAATTCTTTTTTAGCAATATGGTAACGGCCAAGTGTACGGTTTACCATTATCAAACGCTTTCCGTCTGGAGTAATGGAGCCCGCTAAGTTCATATCACCGTCGAATGTAACTCGCTTAGACCGACCAGATTTTAAATTTAACTTATAAATCTGAGCATTACCACCCCTTTCAGATGTATACACAATTTCTTGTCCATTTGGATGCCAAGACGGTTCAGTATCTATACTACGGTGGCGTGTTAAGCGCGTTTCTTGCTTGGTTTTTAAGTCTATCAAGTAAACTTCTGTTGCACCGCCTGCATCTTTAGAAAACACAGCTAGCAGTTTGGTGCCATCAGGCGAAAATTGTGGAGCACCATTAATGCCAGGATAGCTTGTAATAAGTTCACGCTTTCCGGTATAGATGTCCTGAATATAAATTTGTGACTGACGGTTTTCAAAAGTGACATAAGCAAGTTTATTCGCATCTGGTGACCAAGCTGGTGACATCAGTGGCTCTTTTGAGCGTAGTAATACTTGCTCATTGTAACCATCATAATCGGCAACAACTAACTGATAAGGTTTGTCTTGCTCATCTCGAACAATGATATAAGCAATCTTGGTTCTAAACGCACCTTTTTCGCCGGTCAGTGCTTCATAAACAACATCGCTTATCTGATGAGCATAGTTTCTAAACCCACTCGCGTTAATAATGCTTTGACGTCCTTCAAGTACATGATCGTCGCTCTGCATCAAGCGGCCATTTGACATGATACGCGTTTCACCACCTGTCAACTGTGCTCTTATCACATCAATAAGCTCATATTTTACCAAATAACGCCCGGAAGATTGTTGCGTCACTGTACCAACAACCACAGCTTCAACACCAGCATCAACCCAAGCTGCATAATCCACTTCAGTATCTGTCGTTGGTAATTGTGGCATGTTGCTTTCCGCAATCGGTTTAAACTTACCGCTGCGCATAAGATCTGCTGAAATTACCTCAGTTAAACTTGAGGGCATTTCCCCTGTACCATTATATTTAAACGGCACAACTGCGATAGGTCTAGCACTGTCCACCCCTTCGGTAATCACTATCTCCAACGCGGCCTGCACGTAGTGTGAAATACCAAGGGTTAAAACCAGTAATAAGGTTGAGAACTTTTTTAACATGTTCGTCCTTTATAAATTAGGTTTGATTGTTAAATTGATATTTTTAAGCTGTTCAAATACGTCTTTTTCTTTTGAAACAGGTAAAGTGTCAGCCATTTTCACCGCTCGTATTGCGGCTTCACAAACCAGTCTGTCTCCGCCGAGTGATTCAACATGGGTCACCAAGCCATTGAAAGCTAGTCGAATGTTAACACGACATTGCTTACCCTTCATTGTCTCATCAATCAGAAGATTAGCTTGGATACGCTGCATAATAAGGGCTTTATACTTATCTACTTCGCTCAACACTTGCTGCTGACGAATTTTAGCTCTTGCTGCTTGCTCTTTTGCTAGTTGCTCTCGTAGCATTTGCTCTTCGAGTGCTTTTTGACGCTTGCGCTCTGCTTCTTCAGCTTTTCGCTTCTCTTCAGCTTCACGACGTTTGCGTGCTTCCTCTGCCTTTTTCAGCCTATCTTCTTCTGCTTTACGTTGCGCGGCAGCTTTTTTGGCTGCTTCCTCTGCGGCAGCTTTTTCTGCTCTGGCTTTATCGGCTTGTTCACGTTGCTTTTTCTCTATCTCTCTTGCACGCTTGGCCTGAGCTTCTGCACGACGCTTTTCTTCAAGCTTTGCTTGACGCTCTTGCTCTAGCTTTTTAATACGGCGAGCTTCTGCTTCTCTGTCTTTTCTAGCTTGCTGTGCACGCTGCTCTAAATCACGAATACGCCGTTCCTCTGCGGCCTTTTTATCTGCCTCACGCTTTTTTAGATCCGCAATTTTCTTTTCGACAGCTTGCTGATCGACAGAAACAGCAGACACTACTCGCTCAGGTTGTTTGTCTTCCTGTTGCGGGTTTAGCGTCACTTCCATCACTGTCGGCGTATCCATATGAAAATTTGCAGTAGCAAGAAGCAACCCACCAATTGCACCATGAAGCAAGACTGACTTAACTACGCTGCTAGATAATGAACTCATTACTCATCCTCAAACGATTTCGTCATTAACCCAACAGAAGGCACTCCCGCCTTTTTCAAAAAGTCCATCAGATAAAGTACTTCTTGATAAGACACTTTTCCTGAGCCTTTTATCATTACTGGAGTATCGGGGTTTTGTTCGAGCTTAAGCTTAATAACTGCAGCAACTTCTACAGCATCCATTGGTGCTTCAGGATCAGTACCCACTGTAACAAAGTAGCGGCCTTCGGCATCAATCGTCGCAATAATAGGAGGCGAGTCCTTAGTTTCAACTAATTCAGATTCCTCCATTTGAGGAAGATCTACTTTTACGCCGTGCTGGATCAGCGGCGCTGTAGCCATAAAAATGATCAACAACACCAACATGACATCTATATAAGGAACGACGTTAATTTCCGCTACGGGACGGCGCTTCTTACGCTGATACATTTTGCTTAGCCTCTACTTGTGTTGCTGCTTGACGATAAAGAATATTGGCAAACTCTTCCATAAAGTTGATGTATTGGTTTTCTAACTTTTCAACATTTTTCGCAAAGCGGTTATAAGCCATCACAGCCGGAATTGCGGCAAATAAGCCCATTGCCGTTGCAATCAGCGCCTCAGCGATACCTGGAGCAACCATTTGCAGCGTGGCTTGTTTGACTTCGCCCAAGGCAATAAAAGCGTTCATAATTCCCCACACAGTACCAAACAAGCCAATATACGGGCTTATTGAACCGACTGTTGCAAGAAAAGAAAGGCTGGACTCTAACTTTTCAACCTCTCGGGAAAGCGCAACTCGCATTGACCTGTGGGTGCCCTCCAGCACAATTGAAGGCGATTGAATATTGCCTTTTTTATGCTTTGCAAATTCTTTGAAGCCCGACACAAATAGCGCCTCTAACCCAGAAGCTGTTCCAGCTCTTGCGGTGATTTCATTATAGAGCTTACTTAGATCCATACCTGACCAAAACTTTTGCTCGAAATTCTTTGACTGGCTTTGGGCTTGCGAAATAATGGTTTTGCGCTGAAAGATAATTGCCCAAGAAGCAATTGATAGACCAACCAGAGTCAACATCACAAGTTGTACTAAAAAACTGGCTTTTAAAATTAAATCGACAAAATTTAGTCCCGATTCCACGTTATTATACTCCCAAAAGTGTTTCGGCGATGGTAGCCATTTATATTATTGAGCGCTTAGAGGCTGCATCTAGTGATAGACTAGAACTACTACCAAAAGGTTCAGCTAGTTTAACCACACTGTAAATACCTTACAATCTCAATACTGCGAATTCATTGTATTTGACGATAAATAACTCAAATCCTTACTGTCCTTCTATTTCATACTTTTTCTATGGTTTTAGCTCCCTGACCTACTGGTTGTAAATATGATTAAAAACTGCATAAAACACTGCTTTTATGCACAAATATAGAATAAAACCTCAAAAAACAGATTGGTCTTACCAATTAACAACAAATTATCTAATATTCACACTTTGTATGAATATAGAACAAACCTATATATTACAAACACTTAAAAAAATCAAACTCTGATCATACGGTTGAATTTCGAACTAATGAAAAACAGCAGGATTAGTTTTTTTAATCCGAAAAAAGAATTTTTCTAGTTTGATGAAAAGTCAAAACCTCTTTAATATACACCCTGTACTGAGCGAGCAGCTGAAGTTTCAGCAAGCACAGTTACTTGCAATAGGATTCTGATTTTTCGTATTGCTTAGATGGAACACTTTGCGGATAAAACCCAAAGTTGATCATCTGTTCCCTGGATTACTTCCTTCAACTTGTTGTTTTGCCCGCATTTATGTGCGGGCTTTTTTTTGCCAAAAATTCAGAGCTCAATTCTAATACCAATTATCTTAATTAAGTGATCTATTTTGAGGCGAGAAAACCTTGTTGATAACCCACTCATATGCCCTGCTATCATCAACGTACCAGCCAATCAAGGTAAGATAAAAGGTTTACGATTTAACCTGAGGTCTGGATAAGGAATGCTCCAACTCATTGTTGCTAAATCACAACTTAGTTTTTTCCTTATCTAGCCAGAGAGTTTTAGGGAAAACACCACTCCCGCGTCCTGCTCTCGCTAAAGTACCTACATCCTGTAGGCAAGGCGAATTTACGCACCAATAGCTAGCAGTTAGCGCTAAAACTGGATGCTAGAAAGGCATTAATTATCCGCAGCTCAGGTTATTTAGTTGTTTCACATAGCAAATTTTAATGTCGGTGGTATTAATCTTTCTCCGTCATATCGAGCTAGCATTAAAACAAATTTGGGTTAATCTACATTGCTGAATTAGATTAACCATGTCGTCATGAACCTTGCTTGAATTGTCAGGAAATGAATAGCCTGAGCTTACGCTTTGAAATGATAGGGGATTTGCGCGGCTATTCATGTTAGAGAGAAAACGGCCACGTAAAGTAATGCATAAATAACTTAGGGCTTGAATAAAGAATTACTGAGTGCAGGTTCGCTATTTGCTAGGGAATAACAGGTGAGAAACATCGCCGTTCCTTCACCTCATTATGTCAAGATATCTGCTTAGCCCAAAGCTAAATTACTCAGGCTTAGACAAATCAAAATGCAAATACGCTTTATCTGAAACAATACGCCCTCTTGGCGTACGTTGAATAAAACCTTGTTGGATCAAAAATGGTTCAATGACATCTTCGATGGTCTCTTTTTCTTCTCCGATTGCCGCCGCGAGGTTATCGAGCCCCACCGGGCCACCGGTAAACTTTTCAATGATTGCCAGCAGATATTTGCGATCCATATAATCAAATCCGCATTTATCAACATCAACCATATCCAGTGCTAAGTGGGCAATCTCTTCAGTGATAGAGCCATCCCCTTTTACTTCAGCAAAGTCTCTGACTCGACGCAATAAACGATTTGCGATCCGTGGTGTACCTCGCGCACGACGAGCAACTTCTGTCGCACCAGATTCGGTGATCTCTAGATTTAAGTGATACGCTGAGCGAGTAACAATCGAAGATAAGTCTGCAACCGAGTAAAACTCTAAACGCTGTACAATGCCAAAACGGTCTCTCAATGGTGAGGTCAAAGAACCAGCGCGTGTCGTAGCCCCTACTAGAGTAAAAGGCGGTAAATCCAGTTTAATTGAACGTGCAGCTGGACCTTCTCCTATCATGATGTCCAATTGGTAATCTTCCATCGCAGGATAAAGAATTTCTTCCACCTGAGGGCTTAAACGATGGATCTCATCAATAAATAACACATCACCTTCTTCAAGGTTAGTCAGTAACGCAGCAAGATCACCTGCCTTTTCAAGCACCGGCCCAGAGGTAGTTTTAATATTGACCTCAAGCTCGTTTGCAACAATGTTCGCAAGCGTCGTTTTCCCTAAACCTGGCGGGCCAAAAATCAGTAAGTGGTCTAACGCTTCTTGCCTTGAGCGCGCTGCTGCAATAAAGATTTCCATTTGCTTTTTAACATGCGGCTGACCGGTATAATCGTTTAGTAATTTAGGCCTAATCGCCCTATCTACTACGTCTTCATTACCTTGGATCTCAGGCTCAATTAATCTATCTGCTTCAATCATAGTTACATCATCGATTTAAGAGCATCTTTGATGATACTCTCTGTCGTCATGCCTTCTTTGTTCACGGCTTTTACCGCTTTTTGTGCTTGAACTTGTTTATACCCTAATGCCATTAATGCCGCAATCGCTTCATCTGACGGGGTGTCGCTTACCGTTGGGTTTTCTTGCGGAGCAAGTACAGCAGCATCACTAAATGGTGTGAGCAAGTCATTGCCAAAGTCTTTTAACTTGTCTTTCATCTCAAGTACTAAACGCTCAGCGGTCTTCTTACCAACACCTGGAATTTTAACCAAAGTTGTCGCATCACCTTGATTAACACAACTAACGAATTGCTCTGCCGACATGCCCGATAAAATCGCAAGCCCAAGTTTGGGTCCTACGCCATTTGCTTTAATTAAGGTTCTAAACAGCGCTCGTGCTATCTTACTATTAAAACCAAATAACAATTGTGCGTCTTCACGAACGACAAAATGGGTAAACACCGAGACTGCTTCTCCCACATTTGGTAGCTCGTAAAAGCAGGTCATTGGCATTTGCACTTCGTACCCAACACCTGCAACGTCGATTAGTATTTCTGGAGGCTGTTTTTCTAACAGTGTACCGCTTAACTTTCCAATCATAGTTATCTTAACCTTCCTCTTACTGTTTTACGTGCGGCTCCGGCCATCTTTATTAAATTTTGCCTTGAGTGGGCATGACAAATTGCTACAGCTAAGGCATCAGCGGCGTCAGCTTGAGGCGTGCCTGGCAGCTTTAGAATGCGCTTAACCATCTCTTGTACTTGGTTTTTATCTGCGCCACCTGTCCCTGCAACCGCTTGTTTAATTTGCCTTGCAGAATACTCGCTGACATTAACCGACTGCATTGTCGCTGCCACGATGGCCGCTCCTCGGGCTTGACCAAGCTTTAGCGCAGAGCTTGGGTTGTGTGCAACAAACACTTGTTCAATTGCAAAATCACTAGGCGAAAACTGCTCTATCAGTTGGGTGATCCCTTGATAGATCATTTTTAAGCGGATGGGAAATTCATGTTCACCCACTTTAATGCAGCCGCTTCCCAAATATTGGAACTTTGCGCCCTGGTGAGCAATCACGCCATATCCAGTAAATCGTGAACCCGGATCAATTCCTAAAATGACAGCCAAAAGCATTGTCTCTTTGTTTTTTGGTTATAATGCCAAAATACTGTATAGATTACCAGTTATAAGCTAGTACATAAGATCAAAAAAGGCGACCTTAGTCGCCTGTTTATATTTGTGCTGAAATGTTATTCGTCTGCATTTTGCTCGGCAAGCTGCTTTTCAACTGAAATAGCAAGCTCTTTAAGTGCATCTGGGTTTGCAGGGCTTGGCGCATCAGTCATCAAACATGATGCCTGAGTTGTTTTCGGGAATGCAATCACATCACGAATATTATCTGTGCCACACAGTAACATCACCAAACGATCAAGACCAAACGCAAGGCCGGCATGTGGTGGAGTGCCATATTTTAGTGCATCCAATAAGAAGCCAAACTTCTCTTGCTGCTCAGCTTCTTCAATACCTAAAATTCTAAAGGCAGCCTGCTGCATTTCATTGTTGTGGATACGAACCGAACCGCCACCAACTTCATAGCCATTAAGTACCATATCATAAGCATCAGAAAGCGTACCTGCTGGGTTTGCTTCAAGCTCTGCCGCACTGACGCCTTTCGGTGCTGTAAATGGATGGTGCACAGCGTGTAAGTTACCTTCGTCGTCTTCTTCAAACATAGGGAAGTCAACAACCCAAAGTGGTGCCCACTTTGATAAGTCTGTAATTTCTAAATCAAGACCAATCTTAAGGCGTAGCGCGCCCATGGCTTCGTTTACAGTATTACGCTTGTCTGCGCCAAATAGAATAATGTCACCTGTGTTTGCGCCTGTGCGCTCAAGCAGTGCATTGATCACTTCTTCGTTCAAGAACTTAGCAATTGGCGACTGTACGCCTTCGATACCAGCATCACGGTCGTTCACTTTCATCCATGCTAAGCCTTTAGCGCCATAGATGCCTACAAATTTAGTGTACTCATCAATTTGCTTACGAGAAAGTTGTGCCCCACCAGGTACGGATAGCACAGCTACACGACCTTTTTCGTCATTTGCAGGGCCACTTAGTACTTTAAACTCAACATCTTTTACAATGTCAGCGACATCGATCAGTTCAAGTGGATTACGTAAATCTGGTTTATCTGAACCATATTTACTCATCGCTTCGCTGTAAGGCATCACTGGAAACTCGCCTAAGTCAACGTCTAAGAAAGATTGCCACATTTCGCGAACCATCTTCTCTGTAACGCCACGTACTTGGTCTGAACTCATAAATGACGTTTCGATATCGATCTGAGTGAATTCTGGCTGGCGGTCTGCACGCAAATCTTCGTCACGGAAACACTTAACGATTTGGTAGTAACGATCAAAACCAGACATCATCAACAACTGTTTAAATAGCTGCGGTGACTGAGGCAACGCGTAAAAGCTGCCTTTATGCACACGGCTAGGCACTAAGTAATCACGTGCGCCTTCAGGTGTTGCTTTTGTCAGTACTGGTGTTTCGATATCTAAAAATTCGTTTTCATCTAAGAAGCGACGAACGAAACTACTAGCTTTTGCACGCATTTTGATGCGGTCGCTCATTTCAAGACGACGTAGGTCTAAGTAGCGATATTTAAGACGACGCTCTTCCGAGTTTTGTTGGTTAAAATCAAGCGGTAAAGGCTCTGAACGATTGATGATCGTCAGACCCGTACCGAGTATTTCAACTTCACCTGTCGCCATGTCTTTATTCACTTGGCTTTCAGGACGCGCACGGACAACCCCTTTGATCTGAACACAGAACTCTTGGCGCAACGTATTCGCTTTATCCATTAAGCCTTCCACTTCTGGATCGAATACCACTTGCACAAGTCCTTCTCTGTCTCTTAAGTCAACAAAGATTAGGCCGCCAAGGTCACGACGTTTATTGATCCAACCACATAGTTCAACTTCCTGATCTACATGGCTCTTATTTAGTTTTCCGCAGTATATAGAGCGCATAAAATTCCTGTCAGTCCAGTTTGCTCTTACGACTAATCATTTCTCACCACACAATATGAATTCACACTATTGGTAAGGCAGTCGCTAAGACTCGTTTTCAATAACCGACAATTATATAAAAATACGCTGCATTGTCATCCTCAATCTAAGATCTGATACACTATTGGCACATTTAATTGGTATTTTATTTGATATGTTGTATCTGGGTTGTCCACAATGGAGCAGCACACATTGGAAGGGTCGCGTTTTTAGCACGCACTGCAATGCCACAAATATGCTCAAAGAGTATGGTCAAGTGTTTAATAGTGTTGAAGGGAATACTACTTTTTATGCCGATCCTAACCCACAAACAGTACTAAAATGGCTTGAGCAAGTACCTGATGATTTTCGTTTTACGTTTAAGATCCCAAAGCGATTTAGTCACGAAATGGCACTTAGCCACTGCCAAGATGAATTACTTGCTTGGTGTAATACAATGGCACCACTATTTCCTAAAATCGGTATGTTAATGCTGCAATTACCCGCGCAGTTTTCGCCAGAGCAGATAAATAAAATACGACAATTTTTGTCTTGGCTACCCAAATCGCTAACTGTTGGTGTTGAAGTACGGCATTGGGATTTTTATCGCAAGGGCGATGCTGAGCGCAGATACAACCAATATTTAATTGAAAATAATTACAACCGAATCGTAATGGATACTCGCGCACTCTTTAGCGAGCCTGCCAGTACCCCTGCGATTATAGATGCACAGCAAAAAAAGCCACGATTACCTGTGCACGCAATTGCCACAGGGAACAACCCTGTCCTACGCTTTGTTGGCTGCTCCAAACTTGAGTCAAATCGAGAGTTTTACCAACCTTGGTTAGTAAAGCTTACTCAGTGGCTCAACGAAGGTAAATCACCTTATGTATTTTTTCATACCGCTGATAATTTTGATGCACCATTTTTAGCAAGACAATTTATCGCTGACTTGAATATGCAGCACCAAGTAAGCAATCCATTCCCCGCTGAAAAAGAAGCAAAGCAAGAGGCGCTGTTTTAATGCCCCATCCCTATTTTTTACACTACTCTGAAGAAGTTCAAGCTCAAGTAACTCAACTAATTGAGCACAAGAAATTAGGTACTTTTTTCAAAAGCCGTTACCCAGAACCACATCAAATAAAAAACGATAAGTTGCTTTACGAATATGTCGAAGGGTTAAGACAACAGTACTTAAAAAATACTCCAAGGGTTTCGCAAGCTAAATTTGAGAAACGCCACAACATGGTAGTTAATGCCTTAGGAACACATACTTTTAAAACCACACGACACGGTCACAAACACAAAACTTCACACCAAATACACATAGCGGCTCAGCTAAAGTACGCACCTGAAGCGATATTGCGGGCGCTAGTTGTTCACGAGCTAGCACACTTTAAAGAGAAGGATCACAACAAAGCATTTTATAAGCTTTGCCAGCACATGGAACCAAGCTACCATCAGCTCGAGCTAGAATTACGGCTGTTTATATTAATGTGTGAAACTGAAGGTAACACCAATTACATTTAACTAAACTGCAATTGGTGCATTTATAAGCTCGATAAGTGCTGAGGATAGCTAGCGTTTACAGCTTGGAGTAAAGCCACTAGCTCTGGCCTTATTCGCGGTTGCCTTAGCAGTGACCATATTCGCCTCAAGCTGCTTTATGCGGTTTTCTGGCGCGGGGTGTGTAGACATAAACTCTGGTGGGCGCTGCTCACTCATTTTGGCCATATTTTGCCAAAGCGCAACAGAACCTTCTGGGTTAAAACCGGCCTTAGCCATCAAGTCCAGACCTATAACATCTGCCTCACTCTCATGTGAGCGACTAAACGGTAACGCAACACCATATTGCGCCCCCAAGCCCAACCCCTGTAAAATCGCATTTCGGTATTCGACGTTATTCATTTCAAGCACAGCGGCACCTGCTTGAAGCCCTAATTGCAAAATACTGCTTTGAGACACTCGCTCATTTGCGTGTTCTGCAATAACGTGACCGACCTCGTGACCCATCACCGCCGCCAATTGATCTTGGTTTTCAGCTACATTTAGAATGCCAGTATGTACGCCAATTTTGCCCCCAGGCAGCGCAAATGCGTTCGCAGAGTCATCCTCAAATACCACCACTTCCCATTGCTGATTTGCATAGTGCGTTGGCAGTTGCGCTATTAAAGCATTTGCAATACACTTGACGTAGCGATTAGTATTTGCGCTTAGGTAAACCTTTTGCTCCTGTTTCATCTGCTCAAAGCTTGCAACACCCATTTGGTCCATTTGTTGTTCTGAGTATAGTGCTAACTGAGTACGTCCAGTAGGCGATGTTTTACAGCCAACCAGCGTTGCTGCAACCGCGATCGCGAGAACCAGTTTTTTCATAACTTGTTCCTTTTCTTATTTTACAACCAAAGTGTTCTAAGTTTACCGCAATTTCGTCACTTAACGAGACTAACTTAGTACAATATAAAAAATTTTTCATGAACCACGGCTTATCAGAACAGCATTTTTAATCGTACTGCTTTAGCGCGTACGGCTTCTTCATCATTTTAAGTTCATCTGATGAGTATATTTTTTGTTAGAGCAATAAGGTAACAATACCAACATATGAAGTCATCAACACTCCCTGCAATTCTATTACCGTTATTGGCTAGTATTGTTGCAATTACGCCCTTGGCTATCGACCTTTATCTCCCTGCGATGCTTGCGATTGCTGATAGCTTGAATAGCCCACTTGAGCAAGTACAAGTCTCTCTCAGTAGCTACTTGGCAGGCTATGCAGTCGGCATGATGGTATTTGGTCCACTTGCTGACAAGTTTTCTAGGCACACCTTGGCAATATTCGGATTGGCTGGATTTACCGCAGCGTCTGTCGGGCTCGCATTAACCAATGACATCGATATGTTTTGCCTCTTACGTGTCGTTCAAGCATTTTGTGGTGCTGCTGCAACGGTGGTTGTGCCGGGTGTAATACGATACTACTACAAAGAGCACACCGCCAAGGGAATGTCCTATGTCTCGATGATTATGATGATCGCACCACTTGTTGCTCCGTCTTTGGGTGCTGTGATTTTGCTGTACTTTGATTGGCATGCTATTTTTTGGTTTTTAGCACTATATGCAGTTTTGGTAGTTGTTGCCTTACAGTTTTTTTGTATTGCAATTCCAACCAAAGCTGACGTACCGCTTAGCTTGTCATTTTTCCTGAAAAACTATCGTATAGTTCTGACAGAAAAAAAGGCACGCTACGACATTCTGTCTTCGATGTTGGCCTCATTCGCATTCTTTTGTTTTTTAACTTCAGTTTCATTTATTTACCTTGAATACTACGGTATCACAGAGCAATTGTTCGGTGTGCTATTTGCTATGAATGTAATCGCCCTTATGTTGGGTAACTTCGCGAATACGCGCTTAGTTCCAAGATTAGGCTCAAGAAAAATGCTCAATATTGGCCTGACAATTGGCGTTATCTTTTCCACACTTTTGGTCATATTGAGTAGTCAGTCAGTGTCAGTATGGGTGCTAGCCTCTGCAATAGCACCATTGATGATGAGTCTTGGCATTATTGCCAGTAATGCTGATGCGTTAATACTATTGCAATTTGAACATCAAACAGGCACGGCAACGGCTGTAATTGGAACGCTGAGGTTTGGTAGCGGCGCGTTGGTCGGCCCGCTCCTTGCACTAGCGACTCCTGAGTCACCTTTACCGTTTTCTAGCTTTATGTTTGCAGCTATTGTATTGATCATCGTCTGCCAATTGCTCACTCGACGTTTTGAAAAACGGCTCAAGCGTGAAAACGTCGCCGAATAAAAAGAAAAGCCCCGTCACTATTCGGGGCTTCTTTTAAAGTTATACCAATTTTCTTAATTAATTGGTCGATTTTGAGGCGAGAAAACCTTGTCGATAACACCGCTTCCGCGTCCTGTTAGCGTCAGATTTACTCCTTCAAAGCGAGCAAGTATTAAGTCTAATTGGTATTAGTTCAGTTCCTTATCTTTCCAGAACTTGGTACCTTTTACTGTTGCTTGTAAGGCCAAGCCGCTTTGTGTAAAGGTATACACAGTGACATCGCCATAATACGCCTCGCCTTCTACCGAACGCCCCTTGTTAGCAGCTTTTGCCGCAGCATCTGCGTTGCCACCAAAGGTCCACCCAGAAGTCACAAACTTATCCATTGCCGCTTTGCTATGAAAAACCATGACTATACGATAGTCCTTAACGCCCACTCCGAGACCTACGCCCCCTTCGGCCATGTTCATATAAGTATTTTGTCCAGCAGTGTTATCATGTACAACACCATAACCCGTTCCAGCTGATACAAATAACAAATTGACATTGGCATTGGAAAAAACCGCGTATCCCGGTGCTGCAGCTATCTGGGCGCGTGTATCTGGCTTTTTACTGTAGAGTTGAGTCAGTACTTCATTTTTCATATCCAAGATTGCGCGTTGCTTTTGTGCTGTGTCACCATCTCCCATAGACGCACAGGCACTGAGCATCATAGCAAAGCAGCCCATCATCACAGATTTAACGTTGATCATCATTTTTTCCTTCCAGTAGTATTTTTCGTTCTACCTTCTATCATAGTCAATCAGTTTGAATGCGGGATTAATACTATATTGTCTGGATAGCTTGTGATGATGAGCAAGTATTATTGTAGGTATGACTCGAGGCGAGTTAATCCCTCAATAAAGCTTTGCTTGCCGGTGCCTAAACGAAAATGACATTCACAGTTCATCACAAATAAGTTTGCAGGCAGCAGTAGCGTGCTTGTCGCTTCTGCAAATTGCCGAGACCAGCTCTTAGCATCTTTAACTGAGTGAATTTGTAGTAACGAGAGCACACCACCTTGGGGAGCTACCCAGCTCACTTTGTGCGAATGTTGACGAACAAATTCACACATTGCCGCTTCGTTGCGAGCCATTATTTTGGCATTTTCTTTTAAGATAATGTCGCTATGATTTAATGCGGTTGAAGCCAGCATATCGTCTACTTGACTGCCACAAATGCTCAAGTAGCTTTTACCTGCCAACAGGAGATCGGCAAGCGCTTTGTTACCACATATTGCCCAACCAACCCGAACTCCTGGTAACCCTAAGCTTTTAGATAACACACCCAAAGTAATTGACTTTGCGTAATCAGCGAAGCGACCGCTTGCAATACGTGCATCATCTGCACGTTGTGCTGATACCTCATCACTTAAGATATAAGCATCAAAGTGCTGTGCAAGCCTTTTAATTTCCTCCACATCCTTATCAGACAAGGTAGCGCCAGTGGGGTTATGGGGCGCATTGATGATAATCAATTTGGTTTTAGCGTTTGCCTCACGCTTAAGTCGCTCGATATCAAATTGCCACTGGTTATTAGCTTGTAAAGGGATGGATTTAACTACGGCGTCAAATTGAGTGGGTAATTTTGCCAGTGATGGATAACTTGGCGTAAAGACCAATACTTCATCTTGCGGACTTAGCAGTTGCGCCATCACCGTAAAGATAGCCTCCTGCGCGCCACTAAATGTGACTATCTGCTCTTGGCTTAACACTACCTGTGGTTGCAAATGATAGGCTTTAATCGCAGCCCGCAGCATGTCGCTGCCCGCCATTGGGCTATAACTAAGCTCACGCTCAAACCAAGCTTCACCTGCCAATTCAACAAGCGTGTTAAGTGCCACGCCTTGGGCACAAGAATCGCTTAAATTAATATCAACAGGCGCTGTAAGACTTTGACCAAACTTGATGTGATCGGGTAATACTAGTTCCATTATTCAACCTAATAAGTAACATACCAGCACAGCGGCTGGTATGTTTTATTGACGTACTTTGCCATTTAAGCTCGGCACTAGACAGCGAATGGCAGACTCAAAGCCAGCCTAGCGCTAATTATTTCAGTCGCCATAACGTCAGCTGGCAACGCTCTAGCTCCACTTTGCGAGCATTTTTAGCAAAGGCAGACATGACTTCATCTTGCGCAACTAACTCAAAATCTCGGCCTAGCAAAATCTCTAAGCCATCACGCCCTGTGACATTTTCGCCACTCACCTTATAACCGCCAAGCCAATTTTCTGATTCAGTCAACGATTTGTCCCACTGATAGGCTGAGCTGATAGCCAAAATACCACCTGAATTTAAACGCGATTTAATTTGATTTAAAAAGGTTTTAGGTGAGTATAAGTATTCCACTAAGCGATGACACAAAATCAAATCATAATCTGCAAATTGTGGCTTAAGGTTGTGGCCATCTCCCTGACAAAAATGAATACGCTCGCTCAGTTCGTTAAAGCCTAGCTGCTTTGTAGACACCTCATGAAAGTCAACTATTTCACCCTCAATTTCTGTGGCAAAGCGCACTGGCGTCCCGTCTTTTAATGCTAACGCATGCTGGATATTACGAGCTGTGAAATCAATACCATCTACTTGACTAAAATATTGAGCAAGCTCAAAACTCGCACGACCAACAGAACACCCAAGATCAAGTGCTTTATTTGTTTGACCTTGATAGTGTTTCATTAAGTGCGACACAACGCTTTGCAACGGGTTGTCAAAATTCATAACCGGTTTACCGTAGTGGCTTAGTAAGTCATTGGCTACATCCACGTCCATTTCGCATAAGTTCACTTTTTGCACCGGTACGTCTGGACTGTCACTTTCAATGTATCTAAATCCTGCATGCTGGAAGAAGTGCCGTCTAAACGCATAGCGAGAATCACGAACCGCTTCGTTACCCGTTGAGATCCACGAACCACCTTTGATCAAATTGTGTTTACCGTCAAAAGTGGGAGTCGAAAAGTCATCATACAAAGGGTGCACTTTGAAACCGGTAAACGCATCAATCGGACTTTCAGTCCATTGCCAGACATTACCAATAATGTCGAATAAACCTGCCGTTTCAAAACGGTTAACTGGGCAACTTGAAGCACTCACTTCAAGGTTGATATTGCCAGGCGCTTCGCTCCATGTAGGCAGATCGGTATCTAACTTGTCACGAAGTACCTGCCACTCAGCTTCTGTTGGCAAACGTATATGAGCTTCGTTTTGAGCTGACTTCCAATTACAAAATGCTTTGGCTTCAAGATAATTTACCTCTACCGGCCAATTGAGCGGAAGCGGGATCTCTTGTGCCAAGTTACGCTGCCAATAGCTCCCTTCTTTTGAAAGCCAAAAACGTGGCATTGTTGATTTTGTTGACGCCAACCACTTTTTGCCCTCGTCAGTCCAAAACTCTGGGCTTTTGTAACCACCGGCTTCAACAAATGCTAAAAACTCTTGATTCGAAACCAAGTATTTACTGGCTTTGAAAGGCGCGACGTTAACGTCTTGTACGCCATATTCGTTGTCCCACCCGTACGTTTGGTTTGACTCAGGCTTGCCTAGGCGAATATCGGTTCCCGCCACAGGAACCAAAGCATTTTCCGGCGCATCGCCATGCTCGTCACACGCACTCCAACCGGGCTGGAGTGTTAAATCAGCTAGCGGTAACATGCGGATTATTACAGAAGAAGTTTCAAGGTGAATACGCTCATGTTCAATTCCCATTAAAATCACCCAAGCAAGGCTGTCTTGTGTGATAGGTAAACTGATATCCATTGAATCGATAAGTGTATTAATCAACGTATTAACCTGCTGCCGATAAGCTCTCACTTCATCAACACTTGGCCAATCATAGTTATTACTATCAAGGTCGTCCCAAGACATTTCATCTACACCAACAGCACAAGTAGACTCAATATGCGGATTAAGGCGCTGATTTATGTATTTTCCTAACATCAATTTATTGATGTAAAAACAAGCTGTGTGACCAAAATAAAAAATTAGTGGGTGCCTTAACCTTTCCGCTTTTACAAAGTACGCGTCGTCATTGTTGATATTGCTAAATAAGGATTCGTATTGTTGCCAGCTATTGTTGAAGTACGCCTTAATTTGTGCGCGCTTCTTCGCCACATCATCACCCGAAAGCCAGATCGGCTTTAATGTATTTGGTCTTTCCATAAAATAATCTTCTTTAAACTTGCTAACCAGGTACACACAATGTCGCTGCATGCAGCTCTTAATCTTTTACCGATAACCTCTCACCGCACAGTGTCGCTAATACATAGCACACCCATATAGTTTGGATTTTCGCTATGTTGTACGCCAGCTACACAGCACTCAGCGATGGTTAAGCTCGATGAATGAGGTCTATACGTACGTCCATGAAGCTTAGACCACACAAATAAACTTTTTATGACCTTAACTTATTCACATTTAATTTTCACTGCCGACGGGCTTATTTTTATAAAAAAATTAACACAACCGCACTTGTGCCCAACAGCTCCCCTAGAAAGTAAAAAAGTGGCCGTCTAAACCACTTCTTTACAACATCCAAACGATGAATCGCTGTCACACCTTACTGTTCATTTTGACGGTGATCGAAGGTGAGATAAGCAATAATGAGCATATTTGCAATAAACCACAGATCTTTGATCACAAACTGCCCAAGTCCCGTCAGTAAGCTCGTGTCACTCAATGCCCCCATCGCTGTAAATAGAAAGGTCTGTGTCATCACAAACACCGCGATACAACCAAGCCAAGCGACGATAAGCAGTGGCCGATAATTAAACCAAATACCAATTCCCAACAGTATCGCCATCAAGAGGTCGTATATACCGATTACATTTGAAGCTTCTTGAACGGTAAATAACTCATACATCCAAGACATAAAAGGTGAAGTTTCAACTAAGGGAACAATGGCTTTGGCTTCAAGCTCAAGGAACTTCATTCCACCAATCCAAAATAATACCAAAGCGACTGGGAAATAGTTCCACCAAATTAACGTCTTTTTACTCAGCTGATGGCGACAATAAAGAAAAAGAGCAATAGGTAAGAGAGCAAAATATTTTATGACTCCCTGCCCTGAGCCAATAACTGGGAACCCACCATGTGCAGCTATCCAACGATTATCAGCAAACAAAGTGACTAAAGTGAACAAGCACACAACTGCTATCGCGGCCAGTGGCAGAGGCGCTGCGATGCTCTTGCTTTGGTGCAACACCACAAAACCACTAGTTACCATTAATACAACGCCAGATAACATCCCTAGGTTAGATATAGGCATGACATCGGTGAGACCATAAAAATCAAATGCACTCGATACCGAATTGGCACCAGCACCAAATAAAAATGAAATACCAAGCAACACTAAGCTCACCACCAATAAGCTTGCAACGGAATAATCAACTGTTTTGGAATACATATCCAACCTCTTCATCTGCTATTGCATACTAGACCTTAGATATGAAAAAGTTCATTCACTTTTTTATATAGATGATGGCTATACCGCGCTTGAATTGAGCTGTGCACCGATATAAATCAAAAGGTTCTTACTCAAAGTCGAACACTTTATTAAGCAAGTCGGTATAATACTGAACATCATTATTCTCGCAATGAATAGGTACGCATTTGAAGTTAGGAAAACGTTTACAAGCTCTGCACGATATTGTCGATAAAGACTATCAACATATTTGGGATTGCTGCTGCGACCATGGTCAATTAGGTGCACAGTTTTTGCTCTCGAGTGAAGCACATATCCACTTCGTAGATGTAGTGCCTGAACTCATTGACAAAGTAAAAAGCAACTTACAGCGTTTTTTTGACACTCAAGTCTCACGCTATAGCCTATACGCTCTCGATGTTGCCAAGCTACCACTCGCCCAACATCACGGTAGGCAATTGGTTATTATCGCAGGCGTTGGTGGCGATTTAACGGCTAACTTGATGCGGGATATTTGTGCCAATTACGATAATCATGTTGATTTTTTACTCTGTCCAGTGCACCACCAATATACACTGAGAAACACGCTACAAACCCTAAACTTAAATGTGGTAGAAGAGCGCCTTGTGGAAGAGAATAACCGGATCTACGAAGTGCTTTACCTGAGCACGTATAAAACGGGCAGCATGATTACTACTCTAGGTGATGCAATTTGGCAGCAAGGGGAACTATCAGCACGCTATTTAGCAAAAGTCCAAACTCACTATACCCGCGTCGCAAAAGGTAAACCTGAAGCGCAGGCTGTTTTAGCGGCGTACCAGAAAGTTAAAATATAACGGCTAACGCACTTAACCACACTAATTGAGCACCGTAACTGAGGCGCTGATACAAGCCTACGCCGCGCTTTAGCTTGTAGGCCTTTGCCAACTTGAAGCTAAAACCAATGCACATCAGTACACACGCCGTAGAAAACCACGCAAAGCCTTTTTCAAGCGGGGTTACAAACCACACCAACAATGGTGCAATAAGTAAACTTAGCAACATGACAACCCCAGCCCATGAATGAATATTACATGCCTGACTTGGAGTTGTTGTATATGGATCAGCGTCCATCGGAACCCCCCCCGCTACCGCTGTTGCTATACCGTGGCACATAATTAATACGCCGATGCTGTCAAGTGCCCAATTGCCCTGTGGATGTGAGATCACATAAAAACCAAAACCGCAAAATATCAAAGCTAGTGGATAATTATTAACTCTTGGTGATAAGTCCTGTGTTGGACTACCACAGGCCCCTAGTTCACTACAAAATTGATTAACATGACTATAATCAGGGTAACGCTTGGCAGCTAGGTATACACCAGCAAAAAACCATACGCTTGCTACCACACCTAAGTAGCTCATCCATTCTTGATACACTTTATCTATCCCTGCAACATAACATCTCGCGTCATCCATTCTATACTAAGTGTAAGAACAAACAATCTTCTTATATTTAAGATTAATGCGAATTTACTGAACGTATTTTCCACTTTTCAAGGATAGCCTGCTGTTGGCCATTTTGACGAAGCTCTGCCAACGAGTCTTGCAAACGTTTTGCTAAGTCATCTGGAAACTTTGCATTTACAGCAAGCGCCAGCTCACTTGGAAACTGCGCTAAGATAAGCTTATGCTCAATCGCTGAAGGATCCAACTCTAAGGCGCTCAGCTCTTTTTCTAACGTTAGGGTATTCGTTAAGACAAAATCAATTCGCCCTTTAAACAAAAGGTTCCACAGGCTTTCATAATTCGATACTAGTACTAATTCATACCCTTCAGTAAAACCATGTTGTTTAAGAAATGTCTCGCTATAATAGCCCCGAATTGTGCCAGTTCGGTAGCGTTTCGCGGCATTCAGGTTTTGGATAAGTGTTGGTGACTTTTTTAGTCCTATGAGCGAGGCAGACGCATGGCACATAGTCCCCAAAAATCTAAAGTGCATCTCACGAGTGGGGGTTTTTAACCAAGATAGCAGCGCTACATTTGACTGACTTTCAAATTGATGACGCACTCTAGCCATCGGCATTATTTCTATTTCAGCAACTAAATTCGCCTGTGCTGCAAGTGCTTGAGCAAGGACAACTAAACCACCATCCGCTTTACCTTCAGCGTTAATAAAATGATAAGGAGGCAAATCTTCCGCCACAAAACGAACCACAGCGCGATTCTGTGCTATACATTGAGCCGAAACAAACAGCGCGATAAGCAATAATGCGACCCGAGTCATTTTATCTCTATAAGCTGAATAATCATATCATCAGTGTGCCTGTATTCACCTTATAATTCAATTTAGAGTGAACCCTAACATTGCTCATCCAACCAGCATAAAGCATAACCCCCTCACACTGCCGCTTTTTAACATCAGCGACTACTCACAACTTGCGCTTTTTACTGCGGCCACTCCTTGCCAATCTTCTAGATCTTGATTTGGCTTTTCGGCACGAAACCGCCCATACAGTTCAATCCCCTGCTGATCTTCGAGAATATCCACCTGCACGCCTTTACTTTCTAATAATGGCTCATTGCCTGATGCGTTGGTAATATCTCCAACTACTACACGTTGGAAGCCACGCATATAGAGTAAAGTAGCACACACATCACAAGGACTGAGGCTGGTAAACAAGGTTGTTTTGCTAAAGTCCATACGGCCTGCATCTCTAATCGCTGAGGTTTCACCATGATTGTAGGGGTGGCTCTCTTGCACCAAGGTGTTGTGTCCTTTACCAACAATTTGATTCGTATTATTGTCAACAATCACAGCGCCAATTGGACATCCCCCCTCATCATAGCTTTTTTGTGCGAGTAACACGGCTATACGCATAAAATCACTATCTTCAAACTTACGAGCCAACTCATCATTGATTAATACCCCAAGACTTTGAGTTGGCATATGTGCAATTGCGTTAAGTACTGCTTGCGTGATAGTTGAGTTCGCATTAAGTAATGATGTCACCTGTATTTTTTCCTTGTAATTTTAGCCATATCCTAACGCGGTAATTTGGCTCAATTATGGAGGACATAGTCACATAACTTATCTAACCAGGGTCTTACCTGCGCCAGTGGCCAACCACAATTTATACGAAGATGATCTTGGTATAAATCTCGACTAGTAAAAGCGCTACCAGGGCGTATTTCCACACCGAGTGTTGCCATATATACGACCAGTTGCTCACAATCAATATTAGGCAATTTTAACCAAAGCGCCATTCCGCCTCGTGGCGATGAAATTTTGCACGTACTCGGTAAATGTAACTTCAGATAGTCTCGATACGCGTGGCATTGTGATGCAAGCACTCGATTTAGCTCTCGCAGGTGACGCTGATAATGTCCGGTTTCAATAAAACGTGACACCGCTAATTGTAAGCAAGGATTCGGGATCCCATGGAATGCTTGTAACACTCTACTTACTTGATTTTTGTAACGCCCAGCTTCACACCACCCTACCTGCAAACCCGGTGCTAAAGTTTTCGATACCGAGCTGCACCAGATCACATAGCCGTCTTTGTCCCACGCTTTGATGGGCAATGGCATTGTATGGTTGTGACTAAGCTCACCAAACACGTCATCTTCTATAATGACAAGCTGATTGTCACTGGCAAACTGTGCCAACCATTTCTTCTGTGTAATAGATAGATTATGCCCAGTTGGGTTTTGATGATTTGCAGTGATCAAGCACGCAGAGACAGGCAGCTCCTTCACCACACGCTCAAGCTCTGCTAGATCTAGTCCCTCAGGGGTCGACGGAATTTCAATCACGTTGAGTCCCAACGCACCGAGTAATTGCAACAAACCTTGATAGCAAGGAGATGATACCACCACACAATCCCCCGCCACCGTTACCGCTTTGAGCGCAGCCATGACAGCTTGAATACAACCACTGGTCACGACAAGTTGTTCTGATTTTATTGCCAGGCCTTTTTGCTTAAAGTGGTTTTCTATACTGTCTTTTAATGCCGTAAGCCCTTTTGCATTTGGGTAATGAAAGTGGTGAAGTTGCGGTGAGTCAAAAGCCTGTTTCACGAATTTGGTGAGCCGCTGAGTTGGCATAAATTCCGGAGTTACCTGTGCGGTAGACAGCATCGTATTTAGGGTGAGAGAAGCACTGTCATCTATACGTTTGGGCGGCTTGATTTCACTATTAAATTGAGCAAAATCAATATGATTATTTGTGTAACTCGGTTTGCATATATAGAACCCAGACTTGGCCTGCGCGACCAAAAAACCTTTATCCTGTAACTCTTCATACGTTCGTATGGCGGTACTCATACTCACCTTATGTTGACTTGCAAACGTGCGAAGTGACGTCATTTTTTCTCCCTGCTGACGCACACCATTGTTGATGTCAGTAATCACCTGCTCACTCAAAGCGATAAACTTTCTCGCCATCTGTACCCCTTAGCTTTCACCTTTTTGTATCTGTACCTTATTTTTGCGTAAGTTACACTGAAATTCCAGTAACCGTTTCACACAAGGAACACACATGAAAGCAGCACCAAACGCATGGCA
The DNA here is from genome assembly GCF_013366255.1 of Pseudoalteromonas sp. McH1-7. NCBI lineage: Bacteria > Pseudomonadati > Pseudomonadota > Gammaproteobacteria > Alteromonadales > Pseudoalteromonadaceae > Pseudoalteromonas > Pseudoalteromonas sp. McH1-7. Next base: position 24,289 of record NZ_JABWPQ010000011.1, read on the forward strand.
TGAATTGCCGCAGTTACTCTCTGCATTTTCTGAACTCGCCACTGCATTTATTGAATCAAGTAAAAATCGCCCCGTCGTAGGACAAAATATTGCGCCGCCTGAGCTCTGCCTGAGTGACTCCGGCATGACAATTGAACAACTTGTTAAACAATTTAGTGAGCACATAGTCCCGAACCTAAGTGTCAGTACAGGACCGCGATATTGGGGATTTGTTACAGGTGGAGCAACCCCAATTGCCACTTTTGCCGATTGGTTGGTCTCGACCTATGACCAAAATGTGTCTAAAGGTGATGGCTCAATTGCAACGAATATTGAAAGGCAAACCATTCGCTGGTTAACCGAGTTATTTGAGCTACCCTCAAGTTTTGATGGCCTTTTTACCACAGGAGCAACTGCTGCCAATTATTTAGGGGCGGTTGTCGCTAGGCAATTTGCAGGCCACCAGCAAGGTATTAATGTCGCAGAAGATGGTGTGTTTGGTTTAGATGTTGCCGTCTTTTGCGCAACTCCACATGCCAGCATGTTGAAAGCGTTAGGCCTTGCAGGACTAGGGCGCAATCAACTTATTCGTATAAAAACCCAGCCAAATAATGAAGCCACCGACATCCGCGCACTAGAATTAGCATTAGACAACAGTCAAGCTAAAAGCAAGATTGTGATCGCCAGTGCCGCTACCGTGACAGGTACGGATTTTGATGACTTAATACAAATCCGCGCCTTATGCGACAAACATCAAGCTTGGCTACACGTCGATGCCGCCTTTGGTATTTTTGAGCGAATTATCAATGGCGCAAATGGACGCACTAAAGGGATTGAGCTGGCAGACAGCATTACCCTTGATGCCCATAAGTGGCTCAATGTCCCATACGACTGCGGTGTGTTTTTAACTCGCCATCTTGACTATTTAGTTGCCAGCTGTGACGTGCCAGCACCTTATTTAATCACCTCAAAGTGTGAGCCTGATTTCTTTTCAATGGGAGTCGAGAACTCGCGTCGCTTTAGAGCGCTGCCGGTGTGGATGTCGTTGCTTGCTTACGGTAAACAGGGCATTCGCCAATGGGTGGGTAAGAATATCGACCAAGCCCAGCAACTTGCTGACTGGTTTGTACGCTCACCTGACTATGAATTGGTGTACTACGGCAAGCTCAACGTGGTGTTATTCAAACCTAAAGGTCAAGACGATAGCGCCACCAAACGATTACTCCAAGCAATTAACGCAGATGGCCGCATTTTTGTCAGCCCGGGTAGCTGGCAAGGGCAAAAGGTGATCCGCGCAGCCTTGAGCAATTGGCAAACTGAGCAAGTTGATTTAGATATAGCAAAAAGCGCCTTAACTGAGATAATCAAAGCACTTTAATACCTATTTGCTCGGGTTATTTAACCTGAAGCTTGGATAAGGAATGGGCTAACTCTCGTTTTTTTGCTCAGATTATTTAGAGATGCTCTTTGCTAATGTGCGGCTATACTCTTCAAAATCAGCGTTGGCTAGATCTCCAAGCCCTGCCACACCGTGAGCAATAAACTGAGGTGGGACAAACAAGTAAGTACGTTTTTTAAATTTCCAGTGGCGTACAATGTGCTTTGCTTGATGCCTTGTTTCATCTAGCCCAACCAATGAAAACAAATCCTGCCAGTCACTTTGCGTGTCAGAGGGTGTGTCTGCAACACTTTGTGGCTCAATGCTCAACAAAATAGCCGACGTTTGCGGCACCCCCATTAATAATTCACCGATAAAAAAAATGCTGCCGCTGCGGCATAATTTTTTCTGCTCTTCAGACATGGAAGATTGCTCTGCCGCCCTTGCGCTTTGGTACTGCATGCCATTAAACATCGACTTCGCAAAGGGTAATTGTTTTTCAGAAAACTCTCGATTCAAAATATGCTGGAACAAAGCTTTACCAAGAGAGTTTCCCACACCATCATGGCTGAAGGTTCCTTCTTCCACGTTTGTCTCTATAAATAAACCGGATCCGGCCAAGATATTTTTTACCGCTTGATAGTTAAATATCGAAAATGGTTTCCCAGTCACTGGATTTATAGTTGATGTGACCGCCTTTGTCATGGCTGCAAAAAACACACTAATATCAACAAACGCACTCTTTAAGTCGACGTCAAAGCTTTGAATGCTATCTGCCGTTGCGCACAACATAATGTTACCCGTTTCATTAAACACATAATGTTTAGTGATTGGCGTGTAAATTGGTTGCTGTGTTACCTGTTTCGGCGGCGCTGTTTTACTAAACCATTTTGAGAACATTGCTTTCTCCCAAAATTAGTTGTCCTTTTTAGCCGCGTTGTCCACAGGAGTGCTTTTTGAAGGCGGCGCAATCACGCTACGCATAGACTCAATCAGATTATTAAATTCAGGATCTGACATTGCCTCATTCAACGACGCCGCCTGTTTCACAAAAGCGGGGGGCACAAATAAATAGACTGACTTGCAGAGCGTCAATCGTATTTCTGTATGACCGCCTTTTAAACAGGGACCCGCTTGCCAAATAGATTTAACATCACTTGCATCCGCAGAGATAATAATTGGTGAGATAGAAATAGCGCCAAGCAAATATTCACACACAAAAATAATGGTGCCGACCTTTTTGTCCTGACTATCTGAGTTTGCACTAATACTGACCGAGGCCTGCCCCATACCCGCTATCATATCCATCAACGACTTACCGATAGAGGCAAGGTTACCACTGAGCCCCAATAAGGTTTGGATAAGTTGACCCGATAAAGTTACACCGCTTTGCTTGCTTTCAAACTCGATATTGCTCTCTGTCACTTTGACAAACAGCCCCGAGCTTGACACCAATTTATTCAGCGCATCATAGTCATATAAGCTAGTTCCTGCCTGCGCCATGGCTTTAGTGAGCGCGGCAAAAAACACACTCACCTCGCCAAAGGCACTTTCAGCCTCTTGTGGCAACACACTGCCACCTGCTGTGCTATTGAGCGTGCTTGCGATAAATAAATTACCGGTAGCATTGACGGCAAACTGCTTGGTAGCAGGTACTTCATTGGTATTTGTTGTGGTTAAGGCTGCCGCTCTTATTTGTGCATTACTTAGTACAGTACCGGGTTGCGAATTTGGCATAATCGTTCCTTAGAGCATGATTTGGCTGATGTTATTTTTATATTGTGTTTGAGAGCAGTCAGCTTTGTCAAAAAGCTGACAACATCAATAGGTCTTAGTGTAGCTGTATTTGAAGCGCTATGATATTTTTAATATTACTTATCACTCGTGCAATTTTGTAGCGTTACATGACCGTTAACGCGCGTCAATATTGGTAGCAAAAATACGTCCAAACGCGCCATGCACCACTATCAGGCAAAAGATCAACATACTTAAGTTGAGCGCCAAAAACCAAATGCCAACTAATAATACAGGGTGGATAAAATGATAAACCACCACGCTGCTCGACCCAGCTGATAAAAGCTATTACTGCTATTTTTTGTACACCCAGTAAAACGACTTTCCAATGGAAAAGTGTCCAAGCCAATGATGTGACAATCAACAGTGTCACTAATACATTGAGTAATATTCCCCCTAACGTCCTAAACTCCTTATCGGATCTGCGTCAATACAAGCTAACCTGCAACAACAGATGGATTTATACCATATTTCAGGTACAAAAAAGCAAGCTCAGTTGAATAAAATTCAACCTCTTCACCACTCAAAAATAAACACAAAGCAGTTACAGTAATAGGCGAATAATTTCACAAGGAATACAACATGTTTAAAACCTTAATGACTGTCGCTGCGATTGCATCCCTAAATCTCGCAGTTGCCTCATCGCTCAGCGCAACACACCACGCTATTCACTATGAAGGGCGTGTTAATAAAAACTATGAAAATGGGCATGTCAGTTTTAACTGGCCAGGCACACAGCTTCACACAAAGTTGACCGGCCGGGCTTTTCATATTGCACTAAAGGGTTTCGGCGACCAATTTGACGTATTGATCAATGGAGAGTTCTCGAAAAAATTACTGACGGATCCCAGTGGCGCTACTCAAACTTTTACGCTTTTTGAAAGTACTACAGAAGAAACCGTTATCATTAAGTTGGTCAAACGCTGGGAAAACTATTCAAATAATGCACAAATCGTGAGTGTCGACGTAGAAGGAAGATTAACACCAATACAAACGGCTAAGCCTCACATTTTGTTTATTGGCGATTCAATTAGCGCTGGATTTGGTAGTGAATCTACCCAAAGGCAATGTGAATGGAGTGAAATTGTCGACTTAAGTAATGCGCGCCACGCATTTCCCTATATAAGTGCTCAGCAGTTGAATGCAAGTTTCACCCAAGTTTCATATTCTGGCCTAGGTTTGATCCGAAATTGGGGAGGCAACCAGCCTCATCATACGCTGACACACTACTATGATAAAATGTCTGCTGTATTTACTGACAACAGCAGCTTTGAAGATAAATTTCCTCAACTCATTGTAATTGAAGTGGGTACTAATGACTTTAGTACCGATCCAACCCCTAACGAGCCATGGGAGAATATCTCAGAGGTTAAAACACAATGGGTCGACACTATGGTTGCATTTACTAAACAGTTACGAGCCCGCTACCCTGCTGTGCCCATTATTTATATGCCACGCCCTGCCTACCCGTATAACTTTATTATTCCCGCAACGAATGAGGCAATAGCAAGACTCAAGCAGCAAAATATGTCTATGTTGTTTAGTCACGTCTTTGATACCCCTTTAGAGGGTTGTATTTGGCATCCAACCGCCACAGAGCATCAAAACATAGCTGATGACCTTACCACCTTTATTAAACAAATGCGGTTAATGTAGTTAAAAAGGTACTGTTCATTTGGTTAATACTGAATGTTTAGCGACAAAATCAGGGGATACTAATCAAGGTGTATTTCAACTGATTGTTGACGTTGCACCGAAACACTAGGGGCAGTGACGTGTACTTGCCCCTTTGCACAACCGCAGTATATTTTATAGATTTGTTTGTACTCGACAAAGTCATGTTGGTGGTGCAGCTTTATGGTATGTACGTTTGTCGTTGTTGTCTCAACAATAACTTTTCGGTATCAAACGTTGCTATACAAAGTACAGCAATTTACCAGCGACTCCTATACGAAAATAATGGGGGTCAACGGTCAGACTATCTACTTCTAGTATTATTTAAAAATAGTAACTTCAATGACAGCGGCAAGGCTTTGATTTTCAAGATATCCATAAAAATGACTTATCGCACCACTTATATCTTTTATGGTTCGAGATAAAGGCAGGAAAGTTGCAAGCCTCTACTAACTCTGCTTCAATTTTTTCTGCAATTGGAACATATTAAAAATTCGCCCGCCATCACAGAAGCGTGATTCTTTAGCTTTTGGACTATACCTATCGCTTTCCTACACATGTACCAGTTGATGGTCTAGAAACTGTCAATTTATTGTCCTCAACACAACGCGATAATATGAAAAGTTTCCAAGTTTCATGGAAATACGATATAAATGGCGTAAAAGTATTGCTTTTATTAACATCAAGGAGGTGCCAAATGTCATTAGCCAAGCACACACTAGACTTATCACTGACGGATAAAGTGTGGTTCAAATACGTTTCATTAAAAAACAAAAACGAATTGACTGATAAGTCTGAAGTGTCGCTCAATTCTATAGCTGCTCTGGGTATGCTAAGTGGTCGCGCTGAGTTTTTATTTGCCTTACTAGTCTTTGCCTTAGCTATCACAGCGTCGGTTGTTGATGGAGCATACCCACGCTATATTGCTTTTCCAGCATGTTTATTCACATTTTTAATTATCTTCTTTACCAAAAGAGTCATGCTGTATAAAAAGTTCGGGTTTGGCTCTCAATGGGTTATGGATGTATCAAAAGAACAGTTAACTATCTCATCTCAAGCAATTAAAGGAAGGGTAAGTGGCACGCAAAAAATTGCCAAAGAAAACATTAGCGAGGTTGTTTTTCACTATTTATTGTTAAAGGACAAAAAAAGCGGGAAACTTAAAACTACTGCCAATTTATGCTTTGCTGAAATCTTATTAAAAGATGGAACAAAAGTGGAGCTCAATGGCACCAGAATCGGCTTTTTCGACTTACTCTACTTAATGGTATTTTTCGACTATCCCTTAGTTTATCGCAATACATCTGCAGGTGGCAGTTCAGATATCGCTATCATTTTATTACGATTACTCTCCCTTTCTGCTATCGCCGCAAGTCTTGCTAAGCTTGCGCTTAACTAACCTGATGTTTGGATCAAAGAATGTTCCAACTTATTGTTGCTAAAGCACAGCTTACCTTTTCCTTGTTTAGCCAGAGAATTTTAGGGAAAACACCGCATTCTGCTCTCGCTAAGATACTGACACCTTTTCGGCAAGGAGAGTTTATACACCAATAGCCCGCTATTGGAAGTGAATTAACGCAGTTAGCGCTAAAGCAGGCTGCTAGAAAGGCATTCATTATCTGCAGCTAAAGTTAACGAAACTGATTTGCGCTTGTTATTGTTTAAACTGGATAATAAGCGCTTCTCCCCTTGCGCCATCGATTTTCTTAATGGCTTCGAGCATTTCAACGATTCGTTGTCGATCAAATGGATTGGTAATAGTACCTCGGACATCATCGACGATGGCCTCTAAGTACTTGAATAAACTTTCAGTTGCTTGTCGATTGCCGCTAGAACGAAAAAGGATATTTTTAAATGCTTCCAATACATTGACCATAACGTAGCCGTCTGACTTCGCATAGTTTCTAATTGGAGTAAAGTTGTCATGCAGTAGCTCATCAAAAGACGCTTCATGAATATATAAAAGTGGTTCATGTTTAGCGTGTTTCAAGGAGTAATTAACATCATAAATATCTAAACGTTGGATAAGTAAAATACTCAGCATATCAATCGCCTTTACCGCCGTGCCAGGATCATTAATCCCAGGGCTCATAGCCTTCACTGCAATCTCTGAGATTTGTGTTAAACCATAGCGATAGTGGTCACTGATATATTCTTCAACATAAAAAATAAAGCAGCTAAGTAACGCATTACGTAATGCTTCCTGTGCACTGAGATCTTTATCGCACTTGAGAAATGGGTAACCTTTAACGGTAAAAAAACCCTGTTTCACTGCAATATATATTTTTAGCTCATGCTGCTCGCATAATTGACACAGTTTATCGCTGTGCACCCCCTTAAAGTATCCTTCCTCTGTACTAGGTAAATGATACCAGCCAGAAAAATCAGGAAATTGCTCAATAGGTTGCTCTTGCTGTTTGGTAACAATATGCCGCATTTCATTTTTGGTATTCTTAAATAAGTCATTGAGTACATTATCAACCTGAATAGCTCGGGATATTGAATGGATAAAAAACACAAAAAAGCCTAAAGAGAGCAGACCAAAAAGCAGTGAAAAGAGGACACCCAACGCGGGGATCCCGGTTTCACCATTGCCCATACCACGAATATTTATCAGCATGATAATGGCATAAATAATACTTCCGAGATAAAACCCCAGTACCAACTGATGAGACTTTCTGGTGATCAGACCGGGTAAAACTCTAGGTGACAACCCTGCGCTAGCATTGTTAAGCACAATCATCACCATAGAAAAGCTAAATACCGTCAACGAAATCATACTACCAACGAGTGTACTTAAAATTGTACGAGCATTTTCTTCACTGTCGACCAGTACAATTCCGATAAACGCCTTGAAGTCACGAATAGGAGCTGCATACTCGATAGCTGTAGTAATTAACGCAAAAATAAAGAAAGTAATAGCTAGTAAAGAGGGGTAAAAACCGATACTACTTACCAGTTCTCGATAATTTTCTGCCAACTTGCGAGGTGTGAACATGGCTATCCTTTACACTTTAAGGTTCCAATTAGCTTAACCCTGCCATCTATTTTGAGGCAAGAGAAGCTTATTTAGTGAACGGCCCTAAATGAAAAGTGCTTAACGTGATTAACGTCAAACCTATTCCCTCAATTTACATATCTATTAAGGACACTGGTATTACCTAGCCTAGCAAGGCTGATACAATAGGTTAAGTAAAATACCCTGAGCTGCGGATAATTAATGCCTTTCTAGCAGCCAGATTTAGGCCTGTGAACGCCAAAGAAAATCTGCCTAATCTTGGATTGACGAGCTGTCTGTATGACCCTCATAGAAACATCGCGAAAAAATCAGCTTGTCTTCCGATGAAGTTTGAGTTTAACTCAGGCTGCAAAGTTAGTTAACTAAAGTATCCATGTTCAACAGCGTAGCATCGGTAATATCGCACTCTGTTGTACCATTAGTTGAAGGTACGATGAGTACCTTCTTCGCTACCTTAACAGAGCACACCACTCAGTTATGCCAGGTATTGACACTGTAGGAATGGGATATAGGCTGAAGTGATTGACGACTGTTAGTATCAAATACACCTAATGCTAAAGCAATTACTGGCGCATCATCAATCGCACCTAATGTACTGCCACAGTTGGGGCAAAAAGCACGTGATGAGTATTGTGACGAACGCCAGATTTTTGGCATTCCACCTTCCCCATCCCAACTTACTTCATCGCGCGCGAATTCCACCCATGCAAGCGTTAACGCACCGCTATGCCGCTGGCACATTTTACAAGAACATGTATGAGGGTTATGTGGTACTCCTATTGCAATAAAGCGGATCTGCCCACATAAACATCCACCAACAAAACGTTCCGCCATCCTTTTATTACCTCCTTTTATAATTAGCGTAGCTTCTAATTTATGTTACACAATAAGTTAGCCTATCCATTATTGATCCTAAAAAAGGGTCAAGCAAAGCATAGATTTGCACACCTAACCAAACTTTTGTGCATATGAGCAAAGGATGACAAAAACTCTATAAATCTTTCGTTCGATCTTGAAAACATATTAGTTTTGTTAAAAGCCTCAAAACAAAGGCATAGAGCTGCCTTGTAATAAAAAAGCCCAACCAAATGGCTGGGCTATTACTTATTACTGCACTATTAGTTTAGCGCCACCCTACCTTCACCTAAATCTAGGTAGCGTAGGGTCGCAAAAGATGAATGCTCTCCAGTCTGTTGCACCGCACTTACCGTATAACTGGCGTAATGTGCTTCGTTTTGAGCGTGAGGTAACTGTGCCACTGCTGTTGCACTCGCGAGACAACCGGCAGTCGCAATTGCATAGTTTGGCAGTGTTTTTTTGCGACGACGTAATAATAGCACCGACACCATCACCACCAGTATGCCACCTACACTGCCAGATGACCGCGTTTCAGGCTTAGTGTCTGGCGTGCCGGGCTTTTCTGGCTCAACCACGGTCGCAAGACTAACGGTAACTTTAACCACTCCCTCACTCACCGCTCCTTTTGCATCTTTAACCTGATACACTACGCTGTCCTCACCACTAAACCCAGGTTTAGGTTCATAATGTAGCGTGCCCTCTGTAGTAATACTCACCTGACCATGCTCTGCTGCTGCGCTTACTAAACTCAACGTATCGCCATCTGGGTCACTGTCATTGACAAGTACATCTATCACAACACTGGTTTTGTCGTTGGTATTTGCGGTATCTGCTTGAGTTACTGGAGCACCATTTACAACCAACTCAACCGTCACCTCAGCACTTGACGTCCCACCTTGACCATCTGCTATACCATACGTGATTTGGGCTGTACCAATGTAATCAAGCGGTGGTGTATAACGTAATTGGTTATCAACTACCTCTACCACACCAAAGTCTGCACTTGCTCCAGTGATGGTTAATGTATCACCATCAACATCCGTATCATTACTCAGCACATCAATGAACACTGGCTGCGCAACAGCACTGGTTATTGCATCGGCTTGAGCTTGTGGTTGGGTGTTAGTGGTTTTCATTACTGCAATCCCGCCGGGGTCGATAACGCTACGGTTGGCAATCCCGTCATCATCATTTACACCACCATCTACAATTTGCAGTTGCACACACCAATCACCCGCATTCAGGCCATCACGCCACTGCGTACTGCCCGGCGGTGGACAGTAACCCGGCTCACCCACTGCCGACAATATCTTGTTACCGTCTGTCGTCACAAAGTTTGTCCACTCTCCATCTCTGAACTTACGATAAATCGCATTGACAGGGATAGGCTTTCGCTGCGGAATCACAATACCGTAAACATCGCCAGCTTTCGGTAAACCTGTGGCAATAAAGTCAAACACGCCACCTATGTTGGTCGCTTCACTATCCGTTGGCAGTTCACTTTCTAATAGCTGCGCACCGCCTGTGCTATTTTGTGAAACCGTAGCGCCTTTACGTAAGCACACGCCCGGCTCACCCTCAACCAAATATTGACTGACATCCTTAACTTGGCCTGGGATCACGTTACACTCGTTGTTGGCATCTAAATAATCTGGAATACCATCATTGTCTGCATCGGTATAACCTTCTTGGTTATCAGGGATAAGGTCGCCATCGCTGTCTTGATTACTGAGCGCTGGCAAACTTACCACCACTTCAAGGTACATATCTTGCATTGACGATAAGCTTGGCGTGCCGTTGTCACTGGCGGTAACGCTCAGTTTATAAGTGCCCACCTCTAACCCTGCTGGGTCAAACTCAAAGCGACTGGACTCTGTACTGGTATTTTCTACCCCCTCAGCTCTCCAACTTAACGTCACGCTATCTTGTGGGTTAGCATCGGTTGCTTCTGCCACCACCGAAACCACACCACCATCTTGGCCAATCAATGTGCGTACTTGGCCGCTTTGTATTGCTTTTACTGCTAATGCTGGTGCTACGTTATCTTCCACTATGGTAACGGTTGAAGTTTGTTTTGCACCACGGTTGAGCGTATCGTCAAGCGTGATGACAATGCTCTCAGAGCCTTCCACTTCGCCATCACCAAACACATTAAAGGTAATACTACCTTCAACCCCTGATTCAATTACCACTTCACCTGCAACTAAATCATGGTCATTACCATCAGCTGTACCGCTCACTGAATAAGGCACCGTCACAGGATAAGTTGGCGCGGTGCCATTTAAGAAGACTTTTACCGTATGGCGCTGCTCTTCTGCTATCTGGCTGTCTTTGCTTAGTGAAATTAACGGATGCACAGTCACCGTTTGTTGTTTCACCGCAGACTCACCATCACTATCTGTAGCTGTCCAAAATACTTGATGAATACCCGGTGCAAATACTGTGGTTCCATCTACCAAAGATACTGCCAGTGGATGACCACTGGCATCTGTTGCCGTTGCATTACCCAAGTCCACTTTAGTGAACAGTCCTGTTGCATTGACTGTTTTATCTTCTGGTACGCTTATCTCCGGTGCGCCACTTTGTGCAGCACTCATGGTTACTTTTGCTGTCGCTTGCGCACGCATACCTTGGCTATCTGTTAGCATATAACTGATAACCGCAGCGTCTTGTACATTTGCTTGAGGCTGGTATATCAACTGGTTGTTCTCGATACTTACACTACCGAGCGTGGTATTCGCTGCCACAAGTGTGAGCGTATCATTTGTATCAACATCGCTGTCGTTCGCTAGTACATCTAACACATAGCGACCAGCTGCATCTGTAAAGGTATACTCGTCATTTTGTGCCACTGGTGCATCGTTCACTGGCTTCACAGTGATGCTCACTTGCGCCTCAGCCGAGTTCAGCTCACCATCATTCACCACATAGCTAAAACTATCGGCACCAAAAAAGTCTGCATTTGGCGTGTAACTAAATACATTACCTTGCAAGTTTAGCGTGCCATTTGTAGGTTGCTGAGTAACGGAGAAGCTCAGCTTATCACCGTCTAGGTCTGATCCAACCCCAGTAATACTGACTGATGCGTCTTCCTCTACTAAAGTACTTATCGCCTTAGCAACAGGCGCATCATTCACCGCATTGACTGTAATATTTACTCTGGCTTCTGCGGAGCTAAGCTCACCATCACTCACTCGGTAACCGAAGCTATCGACACCATTAAAATCTTTATTTGGTGTGTAACGGAATAAATCACCTTGAACACTGACTGTACCATTGGCAGGCTGTGTGGTCACAGATAAGCTGAGGCTGTCACCCTCAGGGTCTGAGGCCGATGCGCCAAAGCTTACTGTCGCATCTTCATCGACGGAAGTACTGACTGTGCTGGCAGTAGGGGCTGTATTCACAGGAGTCACTGGAGCCACAGCATTCACTGCAATTGAGAACGCAGATAAAGCGCTAACGCTATTACCGTCAGAGACACTGATCACAATGTTCTCGTAACGACCCACATCGCTCCCACGAGGCGTACCTGATAACATTCCGGTTGTCTTATCAAATTTAGCCCACTTTGGTGCGTTAAGTATGCTAAAGGTCAGAGTATCGCCGTCTACATCTGTTCCCGCTGGTGTGAATTGATATGCGCTATCTTGATCAATTTGCGTTACTGGTGTACCGCTGATCTCTGGTGCATCATCCACTGCGCGCACTGTAACCTTAACTTCAGCAGGCTCCGAAGGTAACTGACCGTCAGATGCCACAAACAAGAAGCTATCTTCACCGTTAAAGTTAGCGTTTGGTGTATACAACCAAGTATCACCGCTTTGTGCTTCCAATGACCCCGAACTCGCGTCTTGTGAAATTTGGTATGTTAACCCGTCGCCGTTAATGTCGATCGCAGTAAGCGTGACCAGCACAGAACTATCTTCATTAGCAAAGACCGTTTGTGCCGTAGCAAGTGGCGCTTCATTAGCAAGGGTTATGCTAATTGGAAGCATAATTTCTTTTGCCAACTGCATGTTACTTTGAGTATTTTGCAAGCTTAGATTGATAGCATCAGAGGCGTTTTTGCTAGCATCATGTTGATATACTAGCTGTCCACTATTAACCGCAGCCTGTGAGAATGGGCTACCAGCTGTAAGTTTTTCGCTATCTTCTAGGGTGCCATCAAGGTTTAGATCTAAAAATAATGTACCAAACTGTGGTGCTGCATTGATTGTATAGATGAGTTGCTCAGCATTTGTGCTGGCTTCAACTGCATTTAAGTTAGTGGTTAAAATCGTACTGCTGTTACCTTGCTCTACTAGCAATGAACTAGTTAGGCAGATCTGTGATGCGTTTTGTGCGTCGGTATAATCAAGCTCAGCTGTCGCAAGTTCAGTAAAATCACCTAAATGTTTGACACTTAATGTCACCGAAGCCTTACTGGAGAAGTCACAGGTCGATTGTAGTCGCAGATTTTCTATCAAGCGGTTAATATTTGCTAAGTTACCTGTTGCTGTCCAATTCGCAGTATCGCTTTGAGTAATATGTAGCCCTGAACTATCAAAGCCACCTGCAACACTTAGTACACCCGCGTTTGGAGTATTGTTGCGAATTGTTATCGTCACTTGCTCAGAGTCCACGTCTTCAACACGCAACGCCCTAAATAGCTGTTGCGCATTCCAAGGCTCAGTGACCACGCGGGACATACTGTCTTTATTCAGCTTACTAATTTTTCTAAAATCATGCGCATCCGTACCACTTAGATAGACTTGCAAATGACCTTGCTCATCAACCGATAACACAGGATCGACTTTAACTTCAAACGGCACCTGATAACTCGCCGCTTCTTGCCACTGCCCTTCAACAATGCTCTTGACCAGAATTGTACTTGACCCTGCGCTAATATCGGTAACTTCAACGGTGTAGGGTAATGTGCTGCCGACTTCAACTGAGCTTAATGTTTCTGCTAACCGAACATTACTTGACGTACCGCCATCAAGATATGACCCTGATTTATTTGCATAGAAATAAAACCCATTACCGTTATGTTCCAGATTACTAGACTTGGAGGTAATGAACAGATTATAGTTCTCAGGTTCACTTGCGCCTGAGAGTGCAAATTCATAGTAGTCCACAGCGGTACCGCTGCTGAAGAAGCCTCCATATTGATAACTTGGCTCTTCTCCATCTGCCAGAATACCATACGAGTAACCCCCTGTTAGCAAACCAGAATTAACATCTGCCTCCCCTAAATGAGATGATACAAAGTGAAGTTTGTCACCATTTCTGATCATCTCAACTGATTTTGCAAAGTGCACCGCTTTAGCAAAATTGCCATCATATACCAATCGCTGCGACCAGCCACTGGCAATACTGTATTTTACTAGCTGCATCAGGCCGTTTTGCTTGGATTGATAAAACAGATAAGGAACACCGTTAATATCTAATGCAAACCCAAAATCGCGACTAAGAGATGCCATAATCTGAAACCCTATCCCCTGATCAGCAAGGGCTGGCAATGGCTCAACTTGTTGTGTACTTGAGTTATACTTTAACACCTCAATTGAGGTAGTATCTTGAACGTTGTCTTCAACCAAATAGGCAAAATATGGCGTGTTATCTGGGGCAAATGCGATTTTTATTTTACCCTCAGTCGTATCTTTTGCCGTAACCGTACCTATTGCATTCCATACATCGTTCACTAACGCATACTGATGCACTGCACCTGCTTTATAAAAAGCTGCGTACATCTTACCGTTTGCATCTGAGTTATAAACAATATCCGTGCTACCAATTGCATCAGCCAAAACAGGTAAGGTTGCTTGTATAAAACCCACTTTCGCTTCAGAAGCATCATCGGTAGGATTAATTAACATTTTGCCAGTTTTAGTTTCTTGACGAGAGTAATAGTCTCTAAATTCGCTGTCAGCTTTAACGCTGGTCGTGATAGTGAAGTTTGCTTCCGTTGCAGTTTCATCGCCATTGTGTAAAAAGTAATAATTTCCCGCTGTCAGTTGTTGATAAGACAGATTGGTAACTTGGGTTATTTTTTCATCTTCAGTTAGCTGCCCATCTGTATTAGCATCGTGATACGCTTGGAATAAAGGTGTGTTCACTTTAACGTTAAATTGTATTGCGTTGAGTAAATCGGTCGTACCACTAAATTGAATATGCTCTGGCTTAAATTGAAACGCCTTACCTTCATCCGCAAATATTGACCCAAAGGAAAGTAAAGGTGCCAACTCACCAACATCTTTCACTGTAAACGTTATATTGTGTGAACTAGACTCATTGGTACTTCTATTCGTTACCGTGAGGGTAAACTCGTAAACATTATCTTTGTTATTATCAATAGGATTTTCAAAGTCAAGCTGTTTATCTACATATATGTAAAATTGAGTGCCATTAGGTATAAAATTAAAAAGTCCTTTATCTGCTCCCCCGCTGAACACATAGTCAAAGCGCTCGTTATCATTTGGACTTGCCGTTGCAAACTCGTAAGGTCCAATATAAGGACTCCAGTGACCTTCTTCTACCGTAATATTATTAGATGATGTTAATACTGGCATCGTATCTGACATACTGCGCACTGTGACAGCATCAGCATTTGCGGATGCAAGAACCTCGTTGCTGGCATTGGCCTGAAAACCAGCTTGTAGTGCCACACCACCTAGCAATATCGCTTGGATATGCTGAGTTAGCTTAGTTTTTTTCTTGATACTTTCACTTTTCAGAGACATCAAATTACCTATTGACAATAATAAAATAAATATAAGGCCGATAACACTGACCATATCAGCCTGAAAATGTAGAAGTGTTGTAAACATGAGATAAAATAAGTTGATGAGTTTTAGCTATCTAAACAATCTAATTACCTACTAGCGCTGTAACAAAACCAAGCTTTTTTGGTATTGCCCATCAAGTTCGCCCCACTATCTCAGTGCGCGGACGGCAAGCAGCCTGGCTAATAGCTGTAGAAAGCTAAACCTAACGTAAGATTGGTACTTATCTCAGTGTGAGTACTGTTTATGCAACAAGCGTGGACAAACCTTGAAGTCTTTGAAAAGGAAACACACTAAATTACCCTCTACTGGGGCCCTCCTCTGTCATTCTCGATATTTGCAAATTCTTTATCTGTCTATACACCACTCAGACGTTTAAAAAAACAACACAATTTTCGCTGATTATATACAAAAACGCAGTGAAAAAAAGAAATTTATATCAAAAAACAAGAGCGTTGTAGCTTTTCAGTACCAAAAATAACAACAGTGAAATCAACACCTTTCGGCTCAATATGCTACATCTAAACTTGAATTTATACACATCAAGCGCTTTGTGTTGGCTGGGCTTCATCAAAAAGCCCGACTAAATGAGACTGAACGTTTAATAACTTAGCTTCGGTACGTGTATTATCATCTAATTTACTCATATCTGCTCAGAGCAATCTTCAGCACAATGCAGAGCAAAGCTCCAAATATATTATTTCAGAGTACTTCAGGCGCAAATGCTACATTACCCACTTCTTGTTACTGTTCTTTTCCTTACACACCTTGCTAGTAAATGAAATTATTAAAAAACATATTAGAGTAAATTTTAAACAGAAAATTTTTATATCCAAAACAACACAACCATAATTAAAAATAAAACTTTAATATTTTTGACCTAAATCATAAATTTTCCTTTAATAAAGTCGTTAAATAATAGTCAAGCAGAGAGTAGATAGATTATCGCTCTCAGCGCTGTGAAGGAACCATATCAACAGCATCAATTATAAAACCAAATTAACTAGGTAAAACTGGTAGAAAAGTAAAAGCAATCTGTTAATTAGTTAAATGATTGGTAAAGTTGGTATTTGCACGGTAAAAGATAAATATTTCATCAACAGCCTAAAGGGCTATTTATTCTATAGAAAAGGAAAATAATCATGAAAATTGGCGTATTATTCACACTTATTGCTACTGCTACAATTGCAAATGTCTCAGCTGAACCACTCCCTTCAGAGCCGGGCTATGCAAGTGTACAAGAAGTGTTGGAATATGGTCGAAAGTATCAAGCAGTCGATACCCAGCTGTTAGATGCTGGTTATCGCTTCCACGAGTGCCATACACAAGTTATTAACTATTTTGCACCGCCAACACAAGCAGAATATAGATATGCGCAAGCTGAGTGCTTGTATTCAATGCGCTCAGGTGGTGACTTTTCACTTCAGACTGATTATGCGACAGTTAAAATAGATATAAACTACAATCAAGAGATCATTGTGTATAAAGAAGCAGATGTATTGGTAAGCTACACAACGGTGTACTAACGAACGATTAGTGTATTTCTATTAAAAGCAGGGCTAACGGTATAACACCCCTGCTTTTAAAATCACCTTATTCAACCAAGTTAAAATAGATTAAAACTCAACACTACGCCAACACCCCACATTAAAAACAGAAAATAAAACCAGCGCAAGTCACAGCTTTTTATTGCAACACTTTTCATACTATCTTAATAACTGGTTTAAATTTAAATTCGATCACAGGATAGTTTTCTCAAATTATTTCAATCTACACTGTGTGGCTGAAAGCGTAAGAAAGCTTGGCTACTCGACCTATTATAATTCTATTTCATTAACTTCTTCATCTTTTTCCTCATAAATCTGGCATCAAATAGAGCGCAGAAAATGATAAATATAGATAACAAATAAGCAGTAGAGTTTAATATATTGTCTTTGTTAAAAGCACTCTTCAGCAAGCCTACATCCCATGGCTTACCTACTATATTATCGCTCCACCACTGAAAACCGACGAGCCCCAATACTAAACAAAGTGTGATCGCCTGAACGCAAGAAATTAGGATTGTGCGATTTATACAAGAAAAAATAGGGGCTAGTTTTTTATCACGGACGACGCCTGTCATAATTGCCGTATGTATGGAGTCAAACTCTGCATTTTTATCAGCATCTGACAATACATCGTCTGCATAATCACCTTCCTCTTGTAACAACACTTCCTTAGATTTCCATATCCATAACACTCCTTTTGATTGTAAACGTGACGCATCTTTCGAGG
Source organism: Pseudoalteromonas sp. McH1-7 (assembly GCF_013366255.1). Lineage (NCBI taxonomy): Bacteria > Pseudomonadati > Pseudomonadota > Gammaproteobacteria > Alteromonadales > Pseudoalteromonadaceae > Pseudoalteromonas > Pseudoalteromonas sp. McH1-7. Next base: position 42,032 of record NZ_JABWPQ010000011.1, read on the forward strand.
AGATCAAGCGTCGCCCAAGCATACTATATATACCCACTTGAATATCCGACACCTCATAAAAGTCAAGATAGTCTAAAAGCGTGTAGACTGCATTTAATCCTTCGGAAGTATATCGCTTTGATAACTCAAGGTTGATGTGATCTTTATGGGATAAAAAGTCAGCGATTAGCTGGCTATACTCAACTTTATCTCCATCACCTGGCGCTTTAAATCTCTGATATTCTCTAATATGTTCGTTGAGGACTCGTTTCTCTCCATAAAAATCGTTGTTAATCAGATCAATTTTTATTTTTCCTAAAATATGAAGATCAATATAGCTTAATGTCTCAGAGATACTTTTAGCGCCAATAACTCTAATTCTCGGGTTGTTTCTATGCCGTTTCAAAAACGCACGCCGAGCTACCGGATCTTGATCGTAATAAAGTACTGTTTTACATACTTCTCTTTTCTTCTTTATTACTGCTTTATTGCTGAGTTTACTTTTATATAGGCGAAACCTTGTATGTATATAGCGTTTAAATTTTACTGTCATTGTGTGACCTACGATAAGCTGAAATTTACGTATTTATCTAAATTTTAATAGAGGAAATAGGACTGTAAGGGTCATGCCTCATGCCAAACTCCGCTCTTGCGGCTCGTTGCTAATTAGCCTGAATTAACAGTGTTTAGACCTAGAAAGCTGAAGAAATTGTCATAATCCGAAACACACGAGTGCTAAAAGTAAAAACCAAGGGAAGATTATAAGATCTTGAAATATAAATTTTTATAAGAAAACGTGTGTCTACTCGATTTAGCAACTTGCCAAAATAGCTCGCTTGCTCAGTTAAGAAAGGAGCAAACATGTAACCTTGTTGTGCAAGGTTACACGTGAAATGGCCACTTAGTTTACAGCGTCAATACCAAAAGTATCAGGACAATTCCCTTGACCGTTACCAACTACGCCTGGCGCAGACAGTAGATCTTTCATTTTATCTGTGTCAGTAACGTCTTTGGGTAATGCAATTTGTAGTTCAGTTAAAATACCTTGTTTACATTGTAGTGCTACGCGGTGATAACTACCTTCACCAAATTCTTTATCGAACGCGGCTTGAAAGGCACTACGGTCAGTTTGCTTGCCAATGTTTTGATCAATATAGTCACTCACAAAGCCCGACTCATTCACCTGCTGCAATAAATTCATCGCCAACGTAAAGTAATTATCCTCACTTAATCCAGAGCAAGTACCATGTTTCCACCACTCGTGTCGTTGCAAACAAGTACCGCTGGCTTCACTGGGCATCACCTTGCCTAATCTCGCTCTAACATCGGCTGCCAAATCCAGCGCTGGATAATCACAGAATGTAGCGGGCTTGGTTTTCACTCGGCCACAGCTACCGTAGTTTCTGCCACATGACTTTTTGTTAGGCCAATAACCGTGCAAAGTAAAATGAGACGCATCCCATCGATTTGGTGTCAATGACTTACACTCAGGTTTATTACGACCGGTAAACTCACAAAATGCTGGTTGCCAACTAATGGCCAATACATGGGAGTCAAAAATACCCGGGTAATGACACTGTGGATCGCCACCTTGACGCCCCCCTCCTCGGCTATCTACAACTAAATTACTTAAATCTCCACAACTGGCCGACACCCAGCGATCAGGTGAAGGGTTATATGTTGTCTTCACTCTTACCCAATTTACTTGATGCGCCTCTTGGGCATCGACTTCAATAATAGGGTACGTTTCTCCTGGACTTGATTCCAGTGAACCGGGGTTGGTTCCTTTACGCTTAGACTGGTACATATCACATGACTGGCTTGCGATAAAACTCCCTTTGGCAGGAGTAGCAGCGGCATAATGTGAGGTTAGCCCTAAGGCCAATGCGGTGGATATAATCATCACTTTCATTTAAGTAGCTCTCATTTAGATTCAGTTTACGGCTTTGGGTTGATCGCCTAGCGCCCTAATTTAGGATTGTATTGCGCTCTATTCACCATTTAAGATGGTTATAAAGTCGTGAAAATATTTGTCATTTCCCTAGCTATAAGCGAGTTCTAGATTTATTTAGTGGCAAGGGTTCAAAATTGCTTACAGCCTCCATAATGTAATTAATGCAAGCTAGCGCTGAAATTAGGAGCAGTCTCAAAACCAATAAATTCACATTAAACAAACCTTTAGTTACAAAAGATAGCAAAGCAACCTAGATAAAAGAATTACAACTCATTACAGTTATTCAGTTGCATCGTGACCCTTTATTAAACTCAGCTTTCGGTAGCATATAGCGCCGTGCACCCTGACCATTTGTAGCCGTATGTGGTAAACTCAAGCTGTTAAATTTTTTAGCTGTAATCGAGCGACGGACTCCAAGTCGCGACTCATAAATATAAGGAAATAAAATGAATGTTGAACATGTAATTCCAGAGGAGCACCAAGCACTATTGGAGGTTTGGGAAAACTCAGTTCGCGCGACACATGACTTCATCACAGAAGACGACATCGCATTTTTTAAGCCCATCATACTAGTGCAAGCTTTTCCAAACGTGACATTACACTGTGTGAAAGACAGACGTGGTGCTATTCAGGGGTTTATTGGTGTCCATGAAGGTAAAGTTGAAATGCTATTTGTTTTGGACAAAGCGAGAGGGCAAGGTATCGGCACAGCTTTGCTCATGTATGCCATTGAACAGCTGGGGGCGACTCAAGTGGATGTTAATGAACAAAACCCGTTGGCTGTTGGCTTTTATCAGCATTTAGGTTTTAACATTATATCGCGCTCACCAACCGATGATATGGGCAAACCATTCCCAATTTTACATATGAAAAGAGAACCCGCAGCCAAGCTCCCCCCTATTTGCTAAGAACAGTGTTTGGAGTCATACGCTTTGAGCACTTCCCTACACCTACTGCTATAAAGCTTCCAGTAAGACTATTTGTGATAATACCTTGTCGTCACGCTTGTGATTTTGAGTCGACATGTAGGCAAGGCAAAAATTTTGCTATTTAGTTGAGTTGCTCTAAATAAGAAACTTTTAACGCAGTTAGCGTCAGATTTGCTCCTTCAAATTGAGCAAGTATTAAGGCTAATCGGCTTTGGACAGTGCATATTCAAAAAAGTACATATTGCCGTTTGCACAGCCTTGCTCTGAAAACCCTTGCTTTTTTAATAAATGAACAGAAACAAAGTTTGATTTGTCTACACCCGCAATGAGCTTGTGCCAAGAGCCTATTGTATTTGCGGTATGAATAAAGCCTTGAAGTAATTCACTGGCATAACCTTTACCCCAATGCTGCTGTGCTATCACATAACCAATATGCGTGTTAATTTCATTTTCAGTATTAGCGAACAAAAATCCAATGGTTTCTTTATCTTTTAACGTAATTTGCAACAAACGACTTTCAGAACACATCCTAGTTAACCATTGTTCAGCCTTACTTGCCGAGTCAATATGATGAAAATAAGCAGGCAGGTGTGTTACTACATCAGCGGTCAAAATATAGGGTATCTTTGCTATCAGCTGTTGTATTTGCGCTGTTGAAGCCGAATTGTCAATCTCATTAACTTCTAGCCGCATAGTTTGAAATGATAGTGTCATCACATCCTCGTTTTTTTGCTTGTTCGCTCGATTGTTGAAAAAGTACTATTGCGGTTGAGTGATTACTGAATCAAAATTGCAGGGTCATTCGCTTAAATACACTTCATTAAAATGAGGGTTTTTAGTTATAGCCTCTAATCTGTTTACTAGCTCTAAACATACCAATAGCGGCTCATTTCCTACATGTAGTTTTATACACTCTTCACCAGCTGTGTTTCTCGCAGTATCAATGGCTTGACCTTCTATCACTTCTCCCGTCTTCAACGTCAGTTTTACCATGTAATTAAATACACAAACCATTTCTATATAATCATGTTTGTCGCAGCTGATCATCTCTTTTACTCACCCCATTAGCCGACCAAAGTATATATTAATCAATGATAATATACCGTCCTATTGGCGACTTTATTGCAATAACTTTTAGCGTTTTATTGCATGATTTTCAGACACACAAAAAGCGACTATCGCAGTTAGTACCAAGCTTACTCAGACAACCTTAGCATGAACAAGTTGAGGTTGCTTCAGCGTTATTACCGTAACAGTTCATAAACGTGCTATTAAAAAATCTTTGATCTTAACTTTCCCCCTCAGCGTATTGCCGAAAAACTAACCACCCAACGGAGATGACCGTGAATATCATTGTAAAGCTCGCTCTTGTGGCTTCGTTTAGCACACTCGTGGCATGTTCTAGTGACGATGACCCTGTTATAACCCCCGCACCAGAACCTACCGAAACTTCAATCTATGACGCTGCAAAAGCAGCAGGCTCATTTACTACATTAGTAGCAGCATTAGAAGCAACAGGCCTTGATGCGACACTAGACAATACTGATAATAAATACACGGTGTTTGCACCAACCGACGCCGCTTTTGACGTGCTCGGAGCGGAAACCATCAACGGTTTACTGGCAGATACTGACACGCTAAGCGGCATTTTGACGTATCATGTGATAGGCGCAGAGGTGAATGCTGAAGCTGCACTGTCGCTGGCCGGCCAAACAGCTGAAACTGTAAATGGTGCCAAAATAGCGCTCTCGCTCAGCGGGGATACTTTATTAGTGAATACAGCTACGGTTACGCAAACAGACATAATAACCGATAACGGGATTATTCACGTGATTGATGCCGTACTAATGCCACCAGCTGACATGGCATCAACTCAAAATATTGCTGAGATTGCTACCAATGCGGGAACTTTCACAACGTTACTCAAAGCAGTTGAAACCGCAGGGCTGACCAGTGCACTCACCGGCTCTGACCCGCTTACTGTTTTTGCACCAACAGACGCAGCATTTGCAGCCCTTGGCACAGATACGATAAACACGCTGTTGGCAAATCCAGAGGTGCTTGGTGACATTTTAAAGCAGCATATCCTCCCTGGCAGTGTTGATTCAGTCACGGCAATGTCACTTAACGGCGAGCGTGCAACAACACTGTTAAACAACCAGCTACTTGTAACCATAGACGCTGCGAGTGATACGCTCAAATATGCAGGTGTAACCGTTACGCAAACAGACATCAATGCGTCAAACGGTGTGATCCATGTATTGGACGCCGTTGTGGTCGCAGATATTGCGGTTCCAGAGTCTCTTGGATTGATCCCCGCAGTTGCACAAAACGCAGGGTCGTTCAACACACTTGTAAGCTTACTTGGCACTACAGGACTGGATCAGACGCTTGCGGATCCCACCACTAAGTTTACTGTATTCGCACCAACAGACGCAGCGTTTGCGGCACTTGGGCAGGAAACTCTGGATGCGCTCGCCGCAGATCCACAAAAGCTTTCTGATATCTTGTTATATCACGTCGTAACTGGACAAAGTATTATGTCTGATGCAGCGGCTGCCGTAGCCTCCTCGGACACTAATATGGTAACCATGGCTAATTCAGATAACGCGGCGTTGAGCACCGTAAACAGCAAGCTATTCATTGATGACGCTGTTATAAGAACGGCCAATGTCAGTGCTGATAATGGTGTTATACACGTATTAGATAAAGTCATCATGCCACCTGCTGATAAAACACAAACCACCAAAACGATAGTAGATGTTGCAGTGGAAACTGACACTTTATCTACGCTTGTGACTGCGCTAACGGCTGCCGATCTCGTCGATACGCTATCTGACACCAGCAAAACATTCACGGTATTTGCACCAACCAACCGTGCCTTTGAGAAGATCCCAGCAACCACTTTAAACGCACTGCTTGCAGATGTGCCAGCACTTACGAACGTACTTACACAGCACGTTCTAGGGATTGAAGCGTCGGCAACCACGGCGTTAAAACTAAATGGTAAACAAGTGGAAACGCTAGCAGGTAACATGCTCGATATTAATGTGGTCGACTTTGCAGGTTCAGCAAACACAGCATCAGATGCAGTTGCCTACGACATCAGCGGGCAAAGACTAGTTGCGGGTAAAGCACTAAACAAAGCAGGCTTCACTTTGTATGTTTTCGACAATGACCTAACCGCAGATCAAAGTCAGTGTAACGACAGCTGTGCCACGTCTTGGCCACCGGTCATCGCCAACGAGGCACAAATAAGCAACATCCCAGGGTTATCTTTGATACCTAGGCAAGACGGCACTATGCAAGCAGCGTATTTAGGCCGTCCGCTTTACTTTTTTAGTGGTGACACCGAGCAAGGCCAAAACAATGGTAATGGAGTGAACAATATTTGGTGGCAAGTCACACTTCCTACGTCTGGTTTGCAGATAGAAGGTAGCAACGTTATCCAAAAAGACATTTACACCGCCAATGGCGTGGTGCATTTAATCGATACGGTTATAACCACCGTAGATTAAGCAAGTTAAGTATTATTTCCTGACGACCTTAGGTACGGCATCAGCCGTACCTTTTTTGTGAGGCAGCCTTCACTGTCCTCGACGCGCGTGTCATATCATATACCTTAATAAAGTGGTCAATTTTGAGGCGAGAAAATCTTACCTATAACACAGGGAACAACGATGACACCCACTGTTACCTACTCACCAAGTTATGGTAGTTTCTCGTTAGAATTACAAAGAATTATTCATTACTCGTATCAAAAGTGCTTAAGAAAATAAGGTTCTTGCTGGCATTTAAGTACCTCCTGACACTAAAGCCAGTGTGTCGCACACCATAAAGGTACTGTGGTTAACGCAGCTTGAGGGTTATCGCTAAAGAATCTATTTGGTTAAGCCAGCAAATGTTCACAATTTGCTAGATTTGTGCGCCTTCGTCTTTTAAGGGTTTCACAATAAGCGGTGAGTACTCGCTCTCGACCAACAGCATCATGGAAAGGCAGCTAACACTTTAATATCTATTAAACACGTTCAACTCTAAAACTGTAACAACCATAGGCTGCATATCTTGCAATTACAAAGCTGACCTTTTTATTGGTTAAAAATCCCTCAAGATCTGTTTCTGCATGTTCTGGTGATGTCAATTTTGCGTCTAATATACGCTCGTTTTCACAGTATGCTTTTAATACAAATGTGTGACCTAAATAATCGGTTGCTGACCCATTTGGCAATGGCAGTTTATTAACATCAAATTCCTGACTATTTGAGTTAGCCAACACAAAAATGGGCCCATACTCTTTATACGGGCCTGTTTTAGTGAAAGGACAATAACTGGCCAATATTAGTTTCTCACCAGCCTTTGCACCACGAAGCACATCTCGACATGGTTCACCACCTTTAGCTTCCAATACTTCTACAGGCTGGTTTTGATCGTCTATACCTACATTTCTAACTTTATCTAAGAAATCCGATCTTACAGGTACTATTTTATACTTCATTTGACTCCCTCAATGGCTGACATTTTTATCGACGAAAAATGTCGCATAACAATAGCGTATTCCCCGCCGCATAACAACGGCTACTCATACACCCTCTCTATTACTGTCAACCATAACAATAACTTAATCAGGTGTTACCAAATCAGAAATAGTAAAAGTGTGTCGACTATCGCACAACCATGATACATGAAAAACACCCAGAAATATAAATATGCACAAGCAAATTGATCAAAGTGGGACTTATTATGGGCGCTCTTCTTTAGCCATGTTCCAAGCCCCCATGACTAGACAAAAATATGCTAAATGTACTACTCATATTACCTAAGCTGAATAACTGAAATCATTGGGGAGCAGTTAATGAATTGATCCAAGTCTGCACATCATAAAACTTGAGTATATCTCTTTAAAGGTTTCTAAGATAACCTAGTTCGTCATGCCTTTTGCATAAGGGTCTGCTATTTGAGCTCAAATCCTATATTGAATTGGTTGGACTCACAGGCCAATGTATTCGGGCCGATAAATATGGCTATATCAACGAAGCACAACCCATACACTCTCGATTAAATATAGAGCCAGAAACTGGATAAAACTTACTACGCAATTTTCACGGTGCAGTTGGCCGATAGCGAACAACAACCGCTTACTGCGAAACACTTCAAAAGCGGCGGCGGACGAATCTAACAAACTGCGAGCGCCTGCTGGCTTAGCAAAACTCACATCCTCCATTCTAGAAATTTCTTACTGTTGCATTCGCAGCGCGTTTTCGTAACTCTGTTGGAAAGCGCCCACGACTTTTCCAATCTACGGGAACACGCTAATAAAGTGTTATTGATCTAACGAGCACAGAATGAGTGTTTTATTTGATTTAGTTTTTAAATTTAAAAAGATAGGAATTAGTATGTTTTAGTATAGTTTTGAATACTATTAATAAGACTTACACTTCAAACAACAAATGAGGAAATTTGGGTGGCAGTCTTACCAGCCACATCCCGGCACACAAGTCATCCGCTGTGGCTGCTTCCTTCCGGACCTGACCAGGTTCACGAACTATTGTTGCGAGAGGACCAATAAGACTACCATTGAGGGCCTTGTTTGGCGCGGTTTGAATTATCTCGAAGATTACAAAAGGATGCAAGGGAAAAGTCAAAAAGCGTGGTTAACTGAGTAATGTTTAAACAGTTAGCCACGCTTTTATGTCTGTTAAGAGGATATTTGATTATTTGTTCAACGCGCTTTTGATTTCTTTCAAGCGCTTTTTCACTTTTTTCATATTTTCTGGACCCATTCGTAAAAACTGCTTTTGCGCAGCCGACAGCTGCTCCCATTCTGCGTAGGCATATTTATAGGTCACCGACTCTTTAATGAGCGGTAAGGCAGTATCCGGAATAGGTGTTGCAAGTAGCTCGTCGATGGCATCCGCTAAGGTGCCATTAAACTCATTCCCTTCATAGCCAATTTCTTCGTATGCTTCTTCAAACAATGGTTTGTATTGGTCATATAATCTTACAACCTGTGCTGTGCTCATCGTGTCAAACATTGCAACGTAAGGGGTGTAACGCTCATAACTATTTGGATCTGTGATAATTATATCGTCATCTATCACACTAAAGTTATCTTGTGGTTTTACTACTGGTGAGTGTTTTTCTGCAATTTTTCCGTTAGCTAAATTATCCACATACACCACAGTGCGACGAATTACATCATCATCAGCTAATAACTTGACCGCTTGATTTGACATAAAATTAGCAACGGCTGCTTTTATTTCTGTATCGCTTTGTGATAACGGCGGTAAAACTAGTGCTTCAGGCTCTGCGATTGCGGTGGGTGCAGGTGTTTCTGGCTCACGAGTGTCTGGTATTTCGCGCTCAGCCTCGGGCTCTACCAGCACTTCTGGTTCGACTTCTGTTGCAGTATTCACAACTGACGTTTGTGCTGGTTCTGGTACCACAATATCCTGTTTAACCTTTTGATTTTCCGATGGCGGAGTATCTTTTTGTGCGAGCACAAAAACAGCCACAATAATTAATGCTAGTACAACTACTGCGGCAAACAGTAATTGGCTGTTAGAAGGTTTTTTGTTGCCTTCTCGATGATTCTCTGACATGGGGACTCCCTCTTCGTCATTGTTGATACGCGTTAATGTAAAACTATCACCAAATACTTGACTAATAACTTAATGCGCGCTGAAACCCTAAAAAAATGCGTTGTGGTGCAAACTCTGACTACACCTTGTTCAAACATTTGATCTTAATAAAAATACTTGAGCACCGAACTTAAGTTCAGTACATTGAAGTTAAACTAAATCGCCACTTCATTAAATACAAAATCGCGCCAATTAGCGACCAAATTAACGCGCTAGTTTGTTAAAATTTGTTTGTGCCACCTTAGCGTTTTAGTGCTTTACCTTCAAAATAATAATCTAGGAGCGAGTGTTTCAGACAACTTGGGTTTTAGCTTGGTTCAACTAGAATAAATAATACAATCTACAGGCGACTTAAGGACACAGTGGCAGTTTACTACTAAAAATAACGTATTTACTGGAGTTATCAACTCTTTGTATCTATCGCATTACAACATCAACAAAGATAAATAACGCATAAAAAGACCAATTTGAACAGCAGGATAGCCTCTTTTGAGAAAGCACAGAACGAGTGATAAAAAAATTGCATTACTTCTGACCGGAGGTGGTGCAAGAGCCGCGTATCAAGTGGGCGTACTCAAAGCATTAGCACAAAGTATGCCTCGCACCTCCCCTTTGCCATTTGACATCATTACGGGCACCTCAGCAGGTGCGATAAACTCGGCAGGTATTGCATGCTATGCCTCTTGCTTTCATTTAGCCGTAAAGAAAGTAGAATATATCTGGAAAAACTTCAGCACAGATATGGTCTATAAAAGTTCATTTTCAGGTGCGTATGGTCACTTATTAGTAAACATGTTGCGAAGCTTTCAAGCGCAATATCTTAATCAGCCACCAGCAAGCTTACTAAACAATTCACCGCTTCGAAAACTGCTGGCTAATGTACTTGATTTAAATCGCATTGACCATAATTTACATCGCCGTTTTCTTGACGCCGTCGCAATTACAGTTTCAAGCTATTCAACTGGTAAGTCCGTAGCGTTTTATCAGGCAAACAATGCCACTCCTTGGCAACGCTCAAAACGAGTTGGTGTGCCTGGCAATATATCTCTAGATCTGCTCATGGCAAGCTCAGCCATACCTATGGTATTCCCAAGTGTTAGGGTTAAACACCATTATTATGGCGATGGTTCTATTCACCAACTTTCTCCATTAAGTCCCGCAATTCACTTGGGGGCAGATAAAATCTTTGTGATTGGCGTAGAACAGCCTAAACTGCCTCAGCCGCTTGGGTACGAGCCGCATTTCCCTGGAATGTCTGTGGTTGCGGGTCATCTCCTCGATAGCGTATTTAGCGATACCTTAAACTCAGATATTGAGCGGCTAGAACGAGTCAACCGAACTGTGAGCCTGTTACCAGCCCGAGAAAAGCATAAAGAGCTCAAACGGATCGATCACATGATAATCAACCCTAAGCTCAACTTTAGCGAAGTCGCTGATCATTATTATGATGATATGCCATTGGCCATAAAGCTATTGCTCAGGACTATGGGGGTTAAAAAACACTCACCGTCGAGTTTAACCAGTTACTTGCTTTTTGAGAGAACATACACCCAAAAACTTATTGAGCTTGGGTTTGAAGACGGCATGAATCGTTTGGATGAAATCAGAACATTTTTGGAACTCCAGTAAGATTTAAAATAATAAAAACAGGTAGTAAAATGTATAAATTTGCAATAAGCGCATTTGCATTTATCGCACTCGGAGCCATGCCATTTAGCGCGATTAGCAATACATTCGATGTTGTTCAGACCATCCAAAATAACACGGCAGGGTTTAGTGGCTTAGATAACCCTAGAACGCTGCGTTTTAACCTTCAAGGTACGCAGGCTGTTGCAGTCAGTGGCGATGACAACGCATTGGTTACATTTGCACTCAACGAAAATGGGCTCTTGTTCCAAGATCAACACTTTCAATCGAGCGATACTCAGCCACTATTACTTACTGGCGCATCTGATGCGGTATTTGTAAATAGCAATCTCATTCTTAACACTAGCTTTTACGATGGCGCATTGAATGTGTTTGCAAAAGATAACGCGGGTAAGTTTAACCTTGTGCAAAGCTTTTCTGATGAAGTGCCTTACAAAGTGGTGTTTGATCCGACAAAGAACACCTCTGTCCAAGACACCCTGGGCTTATTTGCACCTTGGAAAATTAGCTTAAGTGATGACAAAAACGACGCCTTTATCCCAAGTTATAAAAGTAATACAGTCACTGCTTTTAAGATAACCTCAGCAAACAGAGTGACGTGGCTCGGCCCTATCGATGGCATTGAGCAGACTGATATGGGTGGGCCTGTAGATGTGTTAGTAAATAAAAAGGTTGATGAGCTTATCGTTGCAGGGTACGAAGGTGATGTCATTACGCTGTGGCATCAAACCAACGGCACTTATGCGATGAAACAGCGCATCGTTAAAAACGACAGTAACCTGCGCGCCCTCAGTAAACCACAAGCCTTGGCATCAAGCCCAAACTTTACTATTTTTTATGTTGCAGCAGCAGGCAGTAGCAGCATTTTAGTGTTTGAGCGTCAACAAAACGGTCAATACCATTTGCTCCAAACCATTGATGCAAGCCAAGTAGGCAAGCCTCTAAATGGCGTATCTAGCATGTTACTTGATGCTGATGGCAAAAGATTGTACGCAGCCTCTGAAAGTAGCTCTGGTATTGCTGTGTTTAGCGTTAGCGCGACGGGCAAGCTCACACATATCGAAAATTTTGATGATTTGACCAATCCCTTAGCCAATATATCAGCCTTGGCTTTTATGGCTAAAACAAATCTCTTAGCTGTACCTCTTGCAAAACAAGATACCATCAAAATACTCAAAATAAGGAAGTAGTAACGCATGTGGCCAACTAATAAACCCCTGATAGGACACCATGTCACCCTTGAACCATTATCAACAACACATATTGATGCGCTGGAACGAGCTGTACAAGACGGTGAAGCGTGGAAGCTTTGGTATGCTAATGTCCCCACGCCACAAGATATGGAACGCTATGTTAATACAGCAATAAGTCAAGCACCTGAAGGCAATCTTGCCTACGCGGTGAAGCTAAATAGCAGCAACGAAATCGTAGGAACCACCCGCTATTACAATGCAGATATCGCTAATCGCCGCGCCATGCTGGGCTATACTTGGTACAGCGATAAAGTGCGTCGAACGGCGGTAAATACGGAGTGTAAACTTTTGCTGTTACAGCAGCTTTTTGAAGATTTTGATGCCATTGCAGTCGAGTTTAGAACCCACTTTTTTAATCACGCTTCTCGAAGTGCTATTGAGCGCCTTGGTGCTAAGCTAGATGGTATCTTACGCAGCCACCAAATTGGTAGAAATGGTGAGTTAAGAGACACCGTAGTGTATTCGATTATCGCCTCAGAATGGCCCACCGTTAAGCAGCATTTATTGAGTAAACTCGACAAGTAACTCGAAAAAGCATAAAGATCGCGGCGAAAAACTGCTCCCACTTCGTGCTGTCGGGGGTGCTTTATGTGGCGAGCTATGAAAACAGAAGAACACACAAGATCGCAGGGTGAAGCTGTTCCTACTTCGTGTTGTAGGAGGCGCTTTATGCGCCGAGCTGTGAAAACAGAAGAGCACACAAGATCGCAGGGTAAAGCTGTTCCTACTGCGTTTAGTAGAAACAGCTTTACAAGGTGAGGTGTAGCTTACTGTACGATTTTACTTTTCGCTTGGGCTATCATACTTTCAAAGTAATCATATACTGTTGGGTCATCGACTTGCTGTGTTTTAGCAAGCTGCAAGGCGTGACTAAAACTCTCCAAAGCCTTATTATAAGATTTACTCTCTAAATACCCATGGCCAAGGCTTGCATGGGCATAAGATGAGTCAGGATAACGCGTGACAAATGCCGTTAAAGTCACAAGTGCAGCGTCTAGACGCTTATGACTGGTTTGTGCGTCAGCAAGTGCTTTATATATAGACTCTGGCGCTAACACCGCAAACTCATAGCGCTTGGAAAGTTTTAGGTAGTAATCTTCAATATCAGAAATATGTGCATATTTTCCAGATTCTTCATTCAGCTCAAAATAGAAGTCATCAAAAAGCTTCGTTAGCCCTTCATATAGGCTCGGATAAAATGTAGTTTGATGCGTTTCCGATTCTTTGAGGCTAAATTGCCATTTTATATCTGTTGAGCGAAGTGCTTTAAGGTTAGACGCAACTCGCATACCGTTAGTGTAAAAGTCACCACCCTCCCCTGCAATGCTGAGGTACAAGTTGCGGCTAAGATCATGACCTGAGTTGCTCAGAGCTTGAAACTGCTGGTCAAGCTCTTCCTCTCCCCACCAACCTGGCGGACTGATAAGCAGATAATTGGTAAAGACATCTGGCTTGCTTAAAAAGGTGTGTAATCCGTAAATCCCGCCATTGGAATACCCCACTAAAGTACGATTAGGCTTGAGTGAATATCGCGATTCAATGAAAGGAAACAGCTCTTGAGTTAAGAAGTTTGTAAATTCGGTCGTTTTACCAAATTGAGGAAACTTTTCCTTAATCCAACGCTGTCTGCTACTTTTCGGTTCACCGTTAATTGATGGTAAGTAGTCTCTTGTTCTTACCGTTGTTTTTAGTCCAACAATTATGGTAGCTGGTATTTTACCAGTGCTAACTAAAGATTCCACAGTACCTACGGTTTGGATAAAAAAGAATTCCGCATCGAGTAAGTACAACACTTGATATTGCTTCTTTGGGTCGTAGTCATTTGGTGTGTAAATCATGACCTCTCGATTTTCTTTTAATATCTCAGATGCAAAAGAGACTTCCAACCCTATCGTGATAGGTTGTTGTTTTAACGTTTGTCCATACACCTTACTTGATGTCGCAACTAGCATTATTACTAGAAAAATAATAAAACGCATGACTTTCCTTTTTAGTTTATTTTTATCAGTGTGTTACATTAGGAAAAAACAGTGCGGGAAAACAACAAAGTTTGCTGATTTTTCGCTGATAATTTGCTGAAAAAAGAATTTTGAAATGGAATTAAAGCAGTTTTTGATTGCAGATCACCTTGTGGATGTATCTCGCAATCATATTGTTATTGACCAACAGGCATATACCCTCCCCCCAAAAGCAATAGCAGTACTCTGTGAGTTAGCAAAGCAACCAGGAGAAGTGGTGAGCTTTGAGCAACTGCTTAACACCGTTTGGCACAACAGAGTTGTTTCTCTAAATACATTACAGCGCTGCATTTTCCAAGTTCGCCAAGTATTCAAATATGCTGATCGTGACTTAGAGTTTATAAAAACGCACAGCAAAAAAGGCTATAGTTTAGAGGTACCCGTTACGTCGATAGCTAACAAACCTGTCGCCCGTAAAGTGGTTCGAAAAAATCGTCCGCGCGCTGCAAAATTTGCTGTAGCGGCGCTCATGGTATTGATTGTGGCTTTTACCTCTACCTTTATAGCTAAACTCAAACTCAGCCCACAAATACCTAGTCAACCTCACTTTACCCCGATAACCACAAGTGACGCATGGGATGCTAATGCCAGCTATTCACCAGATGGTAAATGGATTGCTTTTCAGCGCTTTAGCGATAATTGTCACAGTCAACTTTGGGTAAAAAATTTAACCTCGCACAAAGAATTTCGTTTAACCGCTATCCAAGGCGTGTACGGTAAACCAAGTTGGTCACCTGACACAAAGCGACTGACTTTTACCGAGCGCAGTCATTGCAAGGCTCAACAATCCTCCCCCTTTTGCTGGTCCCTAAATACACTGGAATTTGAGACTGCACTCAACACACCACAAACACCACGTACCGTTATCGCTTGTAAAGAAAAACCTATGTGGCGTGCAAATTGGATGAAAAATGGGGAAATCAGCTACTTATCGCATTTGCGCCCTCAACAAACGGTGCTTTCCCTTTTTAACCCAAAAGAAAATATAAACAATACAATCAACCATATACAGAAAGGAAAAAGCTACACTCTTGACTACCTTGCAAGTAAAAATATTTTTGCACTTGTAAGTATTGACGAACACAACTCGCATCATCTGACTATATACAGTCCAGATAAAGCAACAACGAGCACTGCAAAAATTGCTCTCCCGTACGAGCTGTCGCCATTGCAACCGATTGACATCAGTTTTCATCCAAGCGGCGAGTACTTGCTGGCTTCGACGACCAACGGACTTTATAGACTAGAAACCAGCGGGAAAATGGTTACGCTTGATACTGGAGGTAGAAAAAATCTAAGAGGAGCTGCCTTTTCAGCTGACGGAAGACATATTTTAGCAACGCAGATACACGCTGATACTGATATTTTTACCTTAAGTCTTGCCCAAATACGAAATCACCAAACCGCTATAACAAAAAAGGTTGCTAGGACAATAATGGGAGAAGACAACCCGCAGTTTCAGCCTCATGGTGATCATATTGCCTTTACATCTACACGCACGGGTTCAAGACAAATATGGCTTTACAATAGTCAAAGTGTTTCGCAACTGACCAACTCACAGCATGACAACATTAGCAAGCGAATTGCTTGGTCTCCTACGGGGAATGAGATAGCAGGCACAACGCAAAAAGGACTTACACTGTGGTCTTTAGAAGGAGAAAAAACTTTTATCTCTAATTCTCTTGCTATTGATTCCGTTATGCAATGGTTGACGCCAACAACGTTATTAGTCACAGCAAGAGAAAATGGGCAAGCTGGACTTTACATTATTAACAAAGATACCAAAGAAGCCTCGCTCGTGGTTTCTGAAAATGTAGTTTGGGCTGCACAAGTAGATGATGGACATTTTATTTATCAAGATATGAGTAAGCGTTTTTGGTTTATTAACCTAAACATATCGCCTTTCCCGACTGAGCTACGTGAGCTTCGCGATCAGTTAGCTCAACCATTTGCCGTTTATAATGACGGTATATTGTACGGTGTAAATAACCATAACCAGCTCTGGTCTTATCATCTTAATAAAAAGATATATCAACGTCTTACAACAATACCCAGTAATAGCCGATATTTGGCGGACTTTAATGGTGAAACCTTTTTATTCACCCAAATGCATTTATTGCAAAAAAATATCGTATCTTTGAATATGCCAGATGCTCAAAATTAAGTCAGTGCATCCTGCACCTACCCGTGTAGTAAGAGACGCTTTATGCGGCGAGCTGTGAAAATAGAAAAACACAAGATCGCAGAGTAAACTTGTTCCTACTCCGTTTAGTGGCAGGCGCTTTATGTGGCAAGCTGTGAAAACAGAAAAACACGAGATCGCAGGGTAAACCTGCTCCTACTTCGTGTTGTCAGAGGCGCTTTATGAAGCGAACTGTGAAAACAGAAAAACACGAGATCGCAGGGTAAACCTGCTCATACTCCATGTTGTCGGAGACGTTTTATGCAGCGAACTGTGAAAACAGAAAAACCCGCAAAATCACAGGGTAAACCTGCTCCTACTCCATGTGGTAGGAGACGCTTTATGCAGCGAACTGTGAAAACAGAAAAACACAAGATCGCAAGGTAAACTTGCTCCTACTTCGTGTTGTCAGAGGCGCTTTATGAAGCGAACTGTGAAAACAGAAAAACCCGCAAGATCGAAGGGTAAACTTGCTCCTACTCCATGTATTACGCTGATGCAACATCATTACGGAAGGCCGTCGAGCAAGAATTGCTCTGCCCTTTCAACGCGCCGGGGTTTCCCGCGCAGCAGTAAAACGTCGTTCACTCGCAGTACAGTATGCTCATCAGGCTGTTCAATTTCCTCGCCGTCTCGCCTGAGCGCGGTGATATCAACACGTTTACCACTAAGTCCAAGCTCAGCTATCGACTTATCTACGGCATAAGCATTGTCTGGTAGTGCTAGCGCATGCAGGTACTCTAACCGCTCTCCTTTCATTTCATGTAAGTCACTACTTTCACCTGCAAAAAATCCATGTAAATAAGGATAACGGTTTTCTCGTTCTTGACTGACTCGACGAAAGATCCTGCGCATGGGCACGCCCGACATATAAAGAACGTGGGAAACCAACATCAAACTAGCCTCTAAGCTTTCAGGTACAACCTCCGCTACTCCCATACTTTTTAACTGTTCCATATGATTATCATCTTTCATTCGTACTAAAATTTTGACCTCTTCTGTACGGCGACGAATCGCATCCACGATAACTTGTGTCTGCTCAAAATCGTCAAATGTGATGATCACCAAACGCGCTTTGTCTATATGGGCTGATTTTAGTAACGTTTTTTGCGCCGCATGACCAAATAAAACAGGCTCTCCGGCAAGCTGTGCATCCTGAACTATTTGTGGATTACGCTCAATTGCTACATATGGGATGGCCTCTGGTCGTAAGAAGCGGGCAATGGTCTGGCCAACTCTAGCATAGCCAAATATCACCACATGGTTTTTTAAATCTGAAGTTTTATAACCACTGGGCACTTCTGGTTGCCAGTCTTTTTCTATACGCAAGATATTAAGTATTTGTGCCGTTTTACCGATAAGATAAGGAGTGAGAGCCATAGATAAAACACCTACCGCAATCAAAAATGACACAACGTGTTGCGCCAATAGTTGGTGCTTGCTTGCCAAAGCAAGTAAAACAAATCCAAACTCACCCATTTGCCAAATCAAAATACCAGCTCCCCACGCGTCTTTTTTACGCTCACCCATGAGCTGCGCAATAGCAGCAATAACCAATACTTTAATTACCAGCACAGCAGCAAGTGCGGCGACAATGTAGATGAATTGGTCAAGCACATAGGGAATGTTTAATTGCATCCCAACAGTGACAAAGAACAACCCCATTAGAATGTCCCTAAAGGGTCGTATCTCCGCTTCGAGTTGATGACGGTATTGGCTTTCTCCAAGCATCATACCGGCCAAAAATGCCCCAAGAGCCATAGATAACCCAAATGAGTAGGTCAATGCGCCGGCACACAAGGCCACCACCAAAGTTGACAATACGAATAACTCATCCGTTCTAACAAGCGCAATTTCGTTGAATATTTTAGGTAGCAACCACTTACCAACAGCCCATAGAACAAAGCAAACAATCGCGCCTTTTGCAAAAGCAAAAACTAATGCTGACGCCAGTTGTGAATTACTTGCTGAAGAAATGAGTGGAAAGGCAATCAATAACGGCACGACGGCAATGTCTTGAAACAGTAACATGCCTATCCCCAATTGGCCGTGCCGAGCATTGAGCATCCCCAACTCTTTCAATAGTTTAACCACTACGGCTGTTGAGGAAAGTGCGATTAAGCTTGCGATAACAAACGCGGCAACCCAACCATGTTGCATAAAACGCAACACTAACATACCAATTACCGTTGTGAGAATGACTTGTAAACTACCCAAACCAAAAACCACGTTACGCATTGCCATTAATTTTGGAACCGAAAATTCAAGACCTAAACTAAACAGCAAAAATACGATCCCAAGCTCAGCCATAAAGTGAATTTCATGGCTATCACTCATCCAACCGATACCATGACTACCCGCTATTACGCCCGTTAGTAAGTATGCCAAAATAGGCGGCAATCCAATCCTTTTAAAGCACCAGACTAAAATAACAGCACATAACAACAAGGCAAAAACTTGCGCGAAGATACTTTGCAATCGACCTCCTGAGCAAAAAAATGACGGGAAATTTAAGTGGATTTATTTTTCTCCCTATTAAATATAGCAAGCGTTTGTTTTTAAGCCAGTTTAGATTTTTGGCATAAAGTTCGCATAGTCTATGCGTATTGTTGTATTTAGGGGGAAGAAATATGGAAAACGTCCATATTTTGACACAAAGACTGCCGATCAGAGGCGATTATTTGCCGTTCAATTCTGAGCAGTATAATAAGCAAAACGGTGAGCAATATGCTCGCTTAGTAGATAAACTACAAACAACGTTGGACATAGAAGAGTTGCTTACAATCTATGCAGAACACGTTGCTAAAATATCGAAAATTGCTGGTATTCAGTTTCACTGTAATCTCGGTGTTTTTCAGATGAAAAATAGCGATAGCCACTACCCTGCAAATAGCTTTGATTTGGAGCTAGGAAAAGAGCACTTGGGGCAATTGGTATATTTTAGTGAGTTTCCTTTTAGTGAGGCGATTAAAGCCAAACTTGTCAAGTTACATGCTTGCCTAATCTACCCAATGCGTAACGCCTTGATGTATAACAGGGTATTACAATTAGCAACCAAGGATTCACTAACGGGCTTGTATAATCGTAGTCAATTTACAGACAACCTTGAAGAAAAGCTTGAGCGTTGTCGTCGTCAGCACAGAAACTTTAGTTTGATGCTTTTGGACTTAGACAATTTTAAGCAGGTCAACGACGTTTATGGGCACAAAGCTGGTGATGAGGTGTTGATCGAATTTTCACGTATTTTACAAACTTCAACGCGAGCGACAGATGCTGTGTTTAGGTTTGGTGGTGATGAGTTTGCCATCTTAATCGACGATCCTGCGTTTACCACTAATAAAGTGATCGCAGAAAGAATTATGGATGCCGTCAGAAAGTCGACGATGTTGGCTAAATACACTGTAACGACAAGTATTGGCTTTACCTTAGCATCAAGCCATGACAATGCCGACAATATATTTGCGCGTTCCGATAGCGGGCTTTACCGCGCTAAAGCCGCCGGACGAAACTGCGCACGTGCAGTATAAACAACACGCTTTCCCCTTTTGCTCAGCGTTATCACGAGCGCTGAGCGTCTTTATCTACATACAGATAAACGATTAAAGTGAAAGCAGCTCCATTAAAAAACCCATTCACAACCCACGCCAATGCAAGGAAGTCGGGTAGTGTCGAAAATACGACTGCAAATAAAGGCGACAGTAAGCCGAGAATAAAGTAAAGACCACCTTTCTCATGCCAGTAAAGCAATAAAAAAACTACGCTCATCACCCCTGAAGCTGATGCAAACACTTGATTCACCCACACTACTTCACCAAATACAAACAGTAAGGCAAAAATAATGAATGTGATTGCCAAAGCGTAAGGCGCTTTTCTTGCAAGCTGTCTACCTATTTTCAGATTTTCTGTCATCATTTATTATCCAATTAATTCCATCGTTGTCAGCGTATTCAGCATTAACAAACAAATCGACTACTGCAACCGGTGTGTCATTGTAATAAATTACCGCGATAGATTCACGCGCCCAGCTTGGGATACGTAAGTCTTTTAGCCAATGCTTTAATGTGTTTGAGCCAGGCTTGCCCTTTGGCCTAATTTTATCTTTTAACCTACCATAACGAACGCTGACTACCTCATCTGACAATGGTAACCGACAGCCATTACCTGACATCATCGCTAGAGGGTGACTATGCTCGTTGAGTACACTGTGGTCTGCAATAACGATATCTTGCTTCTTTTTAACCGGTGTAACCCAATGCAGAGCGCCTCGATAGCTACGCACAGCACCTTGTGAAAGCGCGATTTTTAGTTGGTTATCTTGCTTTGCTGAAAACGCCTGCTGCACTATTTGATCTAGTTGCTTTTGACTAGGCATATCAACATTCTGATGTGCCAGCCACCGGCGTATGACGTTATCTCGCCGCGCCGGCGATAATTGAGACAAAGAAGTAATGTCTAATGTGTTTTGGTACTGACATTTTTTTAAATCTTCTGCGCTTATTTCATCTATGATAGCTTGCTGGCTTTGTAAAATCTCAACAGTTCGCAGCACACTAGCAACAAAACCATTAAATCTCGACTTCAACAACGGAATAACTTGATTACGTAGAAAGTTACGATCAAATACATCATCTTTGTTAGACTCATCATCAATGTGGCTAAGGCCAAACTGCTGGGCGAATGCCTCGATTTCATCCCGTGTCGTATTGAGTAAAGGCCGCATACACGCTCGTCCACTTTTAAGCTGAGTGTATGGCTTCATTGCACCTAAACCCAATAAACCTGAGCCGCGTTTTAATCGCAGCAAAAACGTCTCAACCTGATCATCAGCATGTTGGCCTAACACGAGAATATATTCCGGCTGCGCGGCTTCATCTAATGCTTGGTAGCGAGCATCGCGGGCCTGAGCTTCCAAACTAGTGCGGCTTTTTTGGGTAATAAAGACAGATTTAGCAGTAAACGGCACAGCCAACGAATGGCATAATGATTGACAAAAGTGCTGCCACTTTTGAGCATGTTCAGATAACCCATGATTAACATACACAGCTTGTAGAGCAAGACCATGCTTATCTGCATAAAGCTTACAAAGGTGCAGCAACACCACGGAGTCTACGCCACCAGATAAAGCTACACAAAGCCCAGGCGAAGTAGCAATAAATTGCTCCAGATTTCGCTGCACCTGATGGTACACGTGGCTATTTCTCATATCCTCAGCCATAACCCCAATAAAAAAACCGCTTAATAGCGGCTTTTTATCTTAAATCCAGTTGCTTATCAATACACAACTCAATTTGTATTAACAATATCCGAACGACATCAAACGCTTGTATCGCTGATCGAGCATCTCTTCTGAGCTTAACGCTTCAAGATCCGCAAGGTCACGCTTTAGCTGTGCCTTAAGGTTTTTCGCCATCGCATCATAATTGCGATGTGCGCCACCTAGTGGCTCCTCGATGATGTTATTAATCAAGTCTAATTCTTTAACGCGAGATGCAGATACACCCATAGCCTCTGCTGCCAACGATGCTTTTTCTGCGCTCTTCCATAGTATAGAAGCACACCCTTCTGGTGATATAACTGAGTATGTGCTGTACTGCAACATGTTTACTCTGTCACCGACACCGATAGCCAATGCACCACCCGAGCCGCCTTCACCAATTACCGTACAAATAGTCGGTACTTTTAGTGCAGCCATTACTTTAAGATTGCGTGCGATAGCTTCGCTTTGACCACGCTCTTCAGCACCAACACCTGGGTATGCTCCCGGAGTATCAATAAAAGTAATGATTGGCATTTTAAAGCGCTCAGCCATTTCCATAAGGCGCAGTGCTTTACGGTAACCTTCTGGCTTTGGCATGCCAAAGTTACGCTTAATTTTCTCAGCGGTATCACGGCCTTTTTGCTGGCCAATGATCATCACGGGTTTACCGTCTAACCGTGCCACACCACCTAAAATAGCTGGATCATTGGCAAATGTGCGGTCACCTGCAAATTCGTCAAACTCGGTAAAAATGCGTTCAATATAATCGCGAGTATATGGACGAAGCGGATGGCGTGCTAACTGCGACACCTGCCATGCACCCAAGTCATCAAAAATTTTCTTGGTCAACTCGACATTCTTGTCTTTTAGGCGGCTGATCTCTTCTTCAAGGCTAAGATCTAAGTCACCCGAACGGCTAACGTTTTGTAATTCTTTGATCTTTGCTTCCAATTCTGCAATTGGAAGTTCAAATTCAAGATAATTGAGGCTCATGCTCTAAACTACCTGTTTAGTTAAATTCTAATTCTAATTCTTGCGCCGCCAACAGTGACAAACGAGTTAAAAGTTCATCACTGGGCGTCACACACCATTGTGTTCCTAATGTTAACTCTGCTAATGCATCAGGACGCTGATATTTTATGATTACTGGACATGTTCCAAATTTATATGGTTCTAATACTTTTTTGAAATTATCAAAGAAGTTCGCGTCAATTTGAGCCATATTTAGCGTCATTTTTATTGCACTAATGCGTTTTTCTCGCGCTTGAGCAATGGTAGAGACTTCTCTTGCGGTCATTGTAATGCCACCAGAGAAGTTATCAAAGCTGACCTGTCCAGATATTACCAAGATTTGGTTAATTTGCAGCAATTCTTGGTACATTTCAAACTGTTCAGGAAATAAGCGTACATCAATGCGGGCACTTTTGTCATCTAAAGTGATAAGTCCCCAGCGCGCACCTTTTTTATTTATTAGCGTACGTGCATTAATAACTAATCCTGCTGCGGTAGCTACCGTATCACGATTACCCGGTTGCAAGTCAACCAACTTACCAGAGGTATAGTATTTTAATTCTTTACGATATTGGTTAATGGGGTGACCAGTAAGGTAAAGGCCCAGCGTTTCTTTTTCGCCATGCAGCCACTCTTTATCACTCAGTGGCGTCGCTTTAATAAAGGCCAGCTCTACTTCATCGGGTTCGACAGCCAATAACCCGAACAAGTCACTTTGTCCTAGCGATTCAGCTTTGTGATGCTGCTCAGCAGACTTCATTGCATCTTGTAGGCTTGCCAGTAAAGTCGCACGTCCGGGTTGATCTCCATCTGGGCCCAGCTTATCGAGCGCACCTGCATAAATGAGTTTTTCAATTACACGTTTATTAAGACGTTTTAAATCCACGCGAGCACAGAAATCAAATAAATCTTTAAATTCACCACCTGCTTCACGCGCTTCAAGAATTGCCTCTACCGGTCCCTCACCGACACCTTTTATGGCACCAATTCCATAAACTATCTCACCTTTAAGATTGACCGTAAACTTGTAAACTCCGGCATTGACATCTGGTGGTAGTAGCGTCAACTTCATGTTTTCGCATTCATCCACCAAGGTAACAATTTTGTCAGTATTATCCATATCGGCGGACATTACTGCGGCCATAAATTCTGCAGGAAAGTGGGTCTTCATCCACAGCGTTTGATACGACACTAAGGCATAAGCAGCAGAGTGTGATTTGTTAAAACCATAACCTGCAAACTTCTCTACCAAATCGAAGATCTTCATGGCCAGTTCGCCATCAACACCATTATTTTTGGCACCATCTTCGAACGTTGCACGCTGTTTTGCCATTTCTTCGGGTTTTTTCTTACCCATTGCGCGACGTAGTAAGTCAGCGCCACCCAAACTATAACCTGCAAGTACCTGTGCAATCTGCATAACCTGCTCTTGGTACAGGATGATCCCGTAAGTCGGCTCTAGAATAGGTTGTAAACTATCATGTTGATATTGTGCGTCAGGATAAGAGACTTCCTCTCGACCATGCTTACGGTCGATAAAGTTATCTACCATTCCCGATTGCAGTGGACCTGGGCGGAATAACGCAACCAATGCGATCATGTCTTCAAAACAGTCAGGTTTTAAGCGGCGAATGAGGTCTTTCATTCCGCGAGATTCTAGCTGGAAGACCGCCGTAGTTTGGGCATCGAGTAGTACATTAAAGCTTGCCGGATCGTCTAAAGGGATTGCTGCAATGTCAACGGGTTCGCGGTTCTCTCTGGCTAAACGTTCATTTGCCATATCGAGCGCCCACTGCAAAATAGTCAGCGTTCTCAATCCTAAGAAGTCGAACTTAACAAGGCCTGCGGTCTCTACATCGTTCTTGTCAAACTGAGTAACCGGAAACTTACCCTCTTCGTCACAATACAGTGCCGCAAAATCGGTGATCGTCGTAGGCGAGATAACAACACCACCGGCATGTTTACCGGCATTACGCGTACAACCTTCAAGAATACGACATTTATCAATTAGCTCTTTAACTTCCTCATCACTGTCATACGCTTCAGGTAAACGTGGCTCAACATCAAACGCTTTTGCCAAGGTCATACCAGGGTCACCCGGTACCAGCTTAGAAATCCTATCTACAAAGCCATAGGGATGCCCGAGTACACGGCCAACATCACGGATCACGGCTTTTGCCGCCATAGTACCAAAGGTAATGATCTGAGATACTGCGTCACGGCCATAGAGTTTTGCAACGTGATCGATTACCTCATCGCGCCTATCCATACAAAAGTCGACGTCGAAGTCAGGCATAGATACCCGTTCTGGGTTGAGGAATCGTTCGAATAGCAGATCAAACTCAAGCGGATCAAGGTCAGTGATCTTCAGCGCATAAGCGACCAAAGAGCCCGCACCAGAACCACGACCCGGGCCTACAGGTATACCGTTATCTTTACTCCACTGAATGAACTCCATTACGATTAAGAAATAACCAGGAAATCCCATTTGGTTGATAACGTCTAGCTCAATTTGCAAACGCTCATCGTACTCACCGCGTTTTTCTTTACGTTCGTCTTCTTCAGGAAATAAGAACTGTAATCGCTCTTCTAGACCATCGCGCGACACTTTTACCAAGAAGTCTTCAATGGCTAGATCGCCGGTTGGATAGTCAGGTAAGAAATACGTACCAAGTTGTACGGTAACGTTACATCGCTTGGCGATCTCAACCGTATTTTCGAGCGCTTCGGGTATATCGCTAAAAAGCGCCTGCATTTGTTCAGACGTTTTTAGATACTGCTCTTTGGAAAAGCGCTTAGGTCTATTTTTATCCTCTAATGTGTAGCCATCATGAATAGCCACTCGGATTTCATGGGCATCAAAATCTTTTTCGTGGAGAAATACCACTTCATTAGTCGCTACAACCGGTAAGTTTCTTGCCGCTGCAAGCTCTACAGCGCTATGGAGATATTCTTCTTCTTGTGCTCTGGATGTACGTTGTAACTCGATATAAAAATGATCGGGAAAGTGTGTTTCGTAAAATTCGAGTGTTTCTTCAATAAGTTTCGGATTGCCTTTTAAGATGGCTTTTCCCAAGTCACCGTCTTTGGCACCTGAGATCAAGATCAAGCCTTCTTTATATTTTGCTAACCACGCTTTATCAATAACCGGACGGTGAAATACGTGACCACGAAGATAGGCGTCCGAAATGAGTAAGGTAAGGTTTTTATATCCTTGGTTGTTTTTAGCTAGCACTAAGATCCTGCTAGGCTCATCAGGAAACTGATCTGACTTCAACCAAAAATCCGCTCCGATGATTGGTTTGATCCCAGCCCCATGTGCGCCACCATAAAAGCGTACCAAACCACATAAATTCATTTGATCGGTAATGGCCAGGGCTGGCATTTCAAGCTCTTCAGCTCTTGCAACAATCGGCTTAGTCTTGGCTAGGCCATCCACCATTGAAAAATCACTGTGTACACGTAAATGGACAAACTGCGGGGCTGGCATACTTACTCCTTCCCAGCTATGATGCGCTGCACAGGCTTAAAGCTTGTGCGATGATGGGGTGTTACCCCATGTGCTTCAAGCGCAGCAAAGTGGGCTTTCGTCGGATAGCCTTTATGGCCTGCAAAACCAAACTCAGGATATTCAGCATCCAGTGCTAACATCTCGTTGTCTCGAGTCACTTTCGCCAAGATAGAAGCTGCACTAATTTCCGCCACAAGGCTATCACCTTTGACCACTGCGGTCGCTGCAACATTCAATTTGGGCAATCGATTACCATCTACAAATACATGCTGAGGCTGAACTTCCAAGCCTTCCACCGCTCGAGTCATCGCCAACATGGTTGCATGGAGAATATTTAGCTCATCGATTTCGGCAACCGTTGCTCTGGCAATATGGTAGCACAGCGCTTTTTCTTTTATTTCTTGTGCCAATGCGATGCGTTTTTTTTCTGACAATTTCTTAGAGTCAGTCAAACCCGCAATCGGCTTATTTGGATCTAAAATAACGGCTGCTGTCACAACGTCGCCCACTAATGGGCCGCGCCCGACTTCGTCAACGCCTGCAATATACTGCACATCAGGACGTTCAATTTGCATCTATTAACTCCATCACTGCTTGAGCCGCTTGCTTGCTGGCATCTAAGCGTATGTTTTCGTGTATTTCGTAAAATTTTCTAATAAGTTTGCTGTTATCACCTTTTAACATCGGAAACAGTGCATCAGCAAGCGCATCAGGGTTACATTCTGCCTGCAAAAACTCCGGCACGAGCGGCGCATCGGCTAGTAGATTTGGCAAAGCAAAGTATTTGATATTAAAGGTAAAAAAGGTATTAAATATCCAGTAGCTCTTCGGATTTAGTTTATAGCCTACAACCATAGGTTTTTTATAGAGCATCGCTTCTAGTGTCGCTGTGCCTGACGCCAATAAAACGGTATCAGCCGCTTGCATCGCCAATGCAGACTGACCATCTAGCATAATTGGATTAAGCTCTGGTGCGACTTCTTGCAGCGCATCTAAGAACTGCGCTTTGCGCTTTTCATTTACCAGTGGCACAACTATTTTTAAATTGGGAATTTTATCAACTAATTTTTTTGCCGTTGCAAGATAAGTACGACTTAATAATCCCACTTCCGAGCCACGACTTCCAGGCAGTAAAGCCAATACTGTATCGTCAGGGCTGATATGTAGCTGCGCCCTTGCACCTTCGGTATCCGGTTCAAGAGGGATCTCATCCGCCAGCGTATGGCCTACGAATGTACAAGGTACTTCATGTTTGTCGTAAAAGGCTTTTTCAAAAGGCAACAGGGAGAGCACTAGGTTAGTCGCTTCAGCGATCTTGTGAATACGCTTTTGACGCCACGCCCAAACACTAGGGCTTACATATTGAATGGTTTTTATCCCAGCGGCTTTTAATGGCTTTTCAACTCTAAGGTTAAAGTCTGGAGCATCAATACCTATAAATACATCAGGTGGATTATCGATGAAATAATTCACCAATTGCTTTTTGATTTTTAGCAGACGAGGTAAGCGACCAAGTACCTCGACTAGCCCCATGACCGCTAATTCATCCATATCGAATAGACTGTTGCATCCTGCTTGTTGCATCTTAGGTCCGCCAATGCCCACAAATCGAGCGTTGGGGTAATGAACTTTTAGAGCATTAATAAGGCCTGCGCCGAGTATATCGCCTGATAATTCCCCTGCAACCACGCCAATGGTAATGTTTTTTTCGTTAGCCATTATTGTCTTTCAGTATAAAAAAACGCCATACAATTTGTATGGCGTAAGTATAACTCTTATTGCGGTTCAAGTTTAGCGGATCAAGCCACGGTTAGAGGTCGCAATAAAGTCAATCATTTGCTGTACGGCTGAGAACTGTGAAGCTTCTTCTTTTAAAGCTTCTAGCGCATCTTCTAGGCGCAAACCTTTACGGAATAACGTTTTATAAGCGCGTCGAGTAGCCATTATTTCATCTGACTCAAAACCACGACGTTTTAAACCTTCAGTATTAATCGCAACAGGTCTCGCTGGCGTGCCTGTGGTTGTGACAAAAGGCGGGACATCTTGATTAACGCCAGAGTACATACCAACAAAAGCATGTGATCCTACTTTACAAAATTGATGCACCCCTGAATTACCAGCTAAGATAACCCAGTCACCAATATGTACATGCCCTGCCACACTGGCATTATTGGCAAAAATAACATTACTGCCAATTACAGCATCATGAGCTACGTGAGTGTAGGCCATGAATAAGTTGTTACTGCCGATTTTGGTGATCCCTTCATCTTGGATTGTGCCACGGTGAATCGTGGCGCACTCGCGAATAACGTTATTATCACCAATGATCAGCTTGGTTGGTTCATCCTTGTACTTTTTATCTTGGCAGGCTTCCCCTACTGACGCGAATTGGAAAATGTGGTTACCTGAACCAATCTCAGATGGCCCTTTAATCACAACATGTGATTCAATTTTACAGTTATCACCGATGGCAACATCGTTGCCAATGTAACTATAAGGACCTACGGATACATTTTCGCCTAAACGCGCGCCTGACTCGATAATTGCGGTAGGATGAATAGACATTAAAACTCTCTTCTAGCACACATGATTTCAGCTGAGCACACGATGTTACCTTCAACTCTAGCCTCAGCACTAAACTTCCAGATATTACGGCGTTCTTTTACAAAATTAACGTGCAAATGCATTGTATCGCCAGGAAGTACTGGCTGTTTAAAACGTGCATTGTCGATCGCTGCAAATAAGTATAGTTCATTTTCACTGCGATTCTCGACAGTTTTAAAACCAAGTAAGCCCGTCGCTTGTGCCATTGCTTCTAGGATCAGTACTCCAGGAAAAATAGGCTGCTCTGGGAAGTGACCGGTGAAAATAGGTTCATTGATGGTCACATTTTTAATCGCATGAAGATGCTCACCCGGTTTATAGTCCACCACCTTATCAACCAATAACATGGGATAACGGTGTGGAAGAAGTTTTAAAATCTCTTGGATATCAAAGCTGTTTAATTCGTTAGCCAAAATAGCTTCCTTATTCTACATCAGTATCTTTAAGCTGTGCTGTTAGCAACTCAAGTGCCTTCAGACGCGACTTAAAGTCAGATAAATTGCGTAAGTGTGCAATCGACTTACGCCACTCTTTATTCGTTTGGTGAGGCAAACCAGAAGAGTAGATCCCAGGCTGCGTAATGCTTTTGGTCACCATACTCATACCGGTAATAACAACACCATCACAGACCTCATTGTGGCCGTTTATCGCTGACATACCACCTATCTGACAGTATTTGCCGATTTTTACACTACCCGCAAGTACCGTGCAGCCAGCTATTGCCGTGCCATAACCGACCTCAACATTGTGAGCAATCTGAATTTGGTTATCTAAAATAACATTGCTGTGGATGATGGTATCTTCAAGTGCCCCTCTATCTATAGAGGTGCTTGCACCAACTTCAACGCGGTCACCTATAATTACTGTGCCAACTTGTGGAATTTTAACCCACTCGCCTTTTTCGTTTGCGTAGCCGAAGCCATCACTTCCGATAACAGAACCAGATTGGAATAAGCAATCTTCACCAATCTGAACCTCATGATAGACGGTTACGTTCGCCCAGAGTTTAGTCCTTGTGCCTATTTTGGTATATTTACCAATAAAACAACCAGGCCCTATCTCAACACCATCACCAATCACTGCACCATCTTCAATAACAGCATTTGCACCCACACTGACATCTTTGCCTAGGGTTGCTGTAGCTGAAATAATGGCTGAATCATGAATACCATCTGCCGAGCGTGGCGTAGAATCTAACTTTTGCGCCAGCTTTGCATATGCAACATAGGGATCCGCAATAATAAGTTTGTTACCGGAGAAATATTCCGCATCCTTTTCGCTCAGGATCACGGCACCAGCAGCTGTACTATCGAGCTGACTACGGTACTTACTATTGGCTAAGAATGCGATTTGGTCTTCTTGCGCCATCGCCAAGGTGGCAATATTCCTAATTGGTTTATCGCCATCACCCTGTAGCTGAGCACCTAAGGACTCAGCTAGTTGAGATAAGGTGTAAAGTTTTGTCATTACTTGCTGCTAACCGCTTTTACCACTTCATCAGAAAGGTCGGCTACTTTATCAGGATTAAAGTAAATTGTCGTATCTTTTACTTTAACTTCGTCAAACTTACCTTTTTTAGCAACAGACTCAATTGCATCTACAATTAGCTTCTGTACTTTTGCAAGCTCTTGGTTCTGACGAACTTTAATTTCTTGCTCTAACGGACGACCTTTTTCAGCCAGTGTTTTCTGCATCCCTTGAATTTTTTCGCGTAGCGCTTCTTTTTGCTCTTCGCTCATCGTTGTTGACTCACGCTTGAACTTTTCTGCTTCAAAACGAATGTCACCTTGAATTTTTTCAAGCTCTTGACGACGCTCAGCAAATTCAGCTTGAAGTGTTTGCTCAATTTTCGCCATCTGTGGAATTTGTTTATACACTTCTTGCATATCTACAACTCCAACTTTATGTGCAAACGCACTACCTGATGCACCCATCATAAGTGCTGCTGTCATCGCTAGTGTTGATGATTTGATAAATTTTTTCACAATAAAACTCCTTAGAATGTATTACTGATGTTGAAGCTGATCGTCTTCGTATCGTCTTCTTCTTCTTTTTTAAGCGGGTAGGCGAAACTGATCAGCATAGGTCCCATTGGTGAGATCCACTGAATCGATAGACCCGTTGACACTCTGAACCTCGTTGGATCAGAGAAATCAGAAAGTAATTTGTATTGATCTTCCGTCAAGTTGTTGTAGCGGTCTACATCAAATTCGGTATCCCAAACGTTGGCCGCATCAACAAAGAAGCTGGTTCTTACTGAACTGGTGTTTTCTTCATCTAAGAATGGCGTTGGCACAATTAGCTCAAGCCCTGCAAGCGCTTTGGCATTACCACCAATACGGCCACCTAAAGATAACGTGTCGAACTCAGGATCAGCACCGATACAGCTACCAGCACTACCGTCTGGTTTAGCTGTACCTGGTAGACATTTAGGCGCACGCTGAACCGCTCTAGGTAAAATAGTATTACGATCAAAACCGCGTAATTCTTGTTCAGAAATACGGAAGAATTCCTGGAATGGTAATACTTGTTCAAAACCATTGGTTTCGCCATAACCATTACCATAGCCTAAGCCTGCTCTTGCTGAGAATACCCAGCGGTGGTCGTTACTAATTGGCCAGTAAAAGCGAGAATCATAGTTGATCTTAAAGAAGTTAAGATCCGAATTTGGTGTAGTCACACTTAGATTCACACTTTGGCGAGAACCGGCGGTTGGGAACATACCACGGTTAACCGTAACTCGTGACCAACCGGCACTTAGCTCATATTTCGTAAAGTCATAATCAGCATCTGGGTCACTTTCGTTTAAGAAGCTTTCACGTAGTACTCGAGTTTGCTCAAAGTCTGAAATTTGCGATAGGCTTTCTTCTATCCAACGAATACCAAAATTAACACGGTTTATGGCATTGATAGGGAAACCAAAATTAGTACCTAAACCATAGCTCGTTGATTTATAGTCGACGATACCAAACTCACTGGCGTCAAACTTACTGTAGAAAATACTACTACCTTGTGACACACCATCTGGCGTAAAGTATGGATCTGTGTAGGAAACGCTATAACGCTCAGAGCCACGTGACGTGTTGATATTGAACGCCACTTGATTACCAGAGCCAAGGAAGTTTGATTCACTAACACCAATGTTAAATTGCAGACCCGCATAGGAGCCATACGCAACACCGGCTTGGAAGCTACCCGCAGGCTGCTCTTTTACGGTAAAGTCAACATCGACTTGGTCTTCTACACCCGGAATTGGCTTAACTTCAAACTCAACCGTTTCCATATATGGCAAGCGTTGTATTTGTAATTTAGAGCGTTCAAGGTTTTGATTAGAAAGCCAAGCACCTTCTAGCTGAGTCATTTCACGACGAAGTACTTCATCCGCAGTATTTTGGTTACCGTTTACTACAATGCGACGTACATATACTCGCTTGCCAGGGTCGACAGACAACGTTAATTGTACTTCTTTATCTTCATCGTTAATTTCTGGCACGGTGCGAACTTCCGCATTGGCATAACCGAAGCGCGCAAGATAGCTCTTAATAAAATCTTCCGTTGCGGTCACTACCGAGCCATTGTAAAGCTCACCGGCACGCAGTGGCACGATTTCTTTAATCAGATCTTCACGCCCTAGTAAGTCACCAATAAAGTCAAACCCTTTGACAGTATATTTTTCACCTTCAGTGATATTCGCGGTAACGTATACCGACTCACGCTCTGGACTTACTGAAACTTGTGTCGAGTCAATATTAAAGCGCAAATAACCACGGTCTAGGTAGTAGCTGCGGATTTTTTCTAAGTCACCTTCAATGGTTTGCTTCTGATAACGGTCATTAGATAAAAAGCGCCACCAAGGTAAGTCTTGTTGTGACTCAATGAGATTAAGTAACTCTTCATCTGAAAACAGCTCATTACCAACAAGGTTGATTTGACGTACAGACGCGGCATCACCTTCTTCGAATTTAAGCTTCAACTTTACACGGTTGCGAGGTAACTCAACAATACTGACTTCCACTTTCGCATTGTACTTACCAATACTGTGGAAAAACTCTGTGAGACCTTTTTCGATGCTATCAAGCACTGTCTTGTCTAACGGCTCACCTTGGCGAATGTTTTGCTGTTCTAAGCTTTCGTTGAGCTGTTCATCTTTAATGTCTTTGTTACCATCAAACTCAATAGAGCTGATTGTAGGACGCTCTTTGACTTTAAAGATAATTTGGTTGCCATCACGAAATACCGCGATGTTGTCAAAATGCCCTGATTTGTACAGCGCCTTGATTGTGCGTGAAATCGTAAACTGATCAATATTGTCACCAACGTTGATCGGAATGTGTGTTAATGCAGCACCTAATGCTACACGCTGCAACCCTTCTACTTTTAAATCTTCTACGATAAAGGAGTTTTGCCCTAAGGCAGCAAAACTAGCGCCCAGTAAACTGGTTACTGCAATGTGTTTTTTTATAGGCATTTTATTATCTTTATCCTTTACAACAATTTTGGCGCGATACGCTAAGGCCCATTACATCACAACATTCAAACGTTACAGCTTGTGTATTGTGTTTTCCGTTGTATGTTTAACCAAACCTGCAAACATTTAAACTGTATGTTATGTGCGCTTTTTAGCACCGCACGGCTTAAAGCCGGGAAACGTCATTAAATAGTGCAAAAAACGTTAAGGCAAGCAGAAGCGCAGCTCCTATCTTAAACCCAAACTCTTGTGTCTTTTCAGAGACTGGTTTTCTACGAATTAGTTCAATTAAGTAATACATTAAATGCCCACCATCTAAGACAGGGAGCGGTAATAAGTTAAAAACCCCTAAGTTAACGCTAATAAGCGCCAAGAAGCCTAAAAATGCTACTAATCCGTAACTAACGCTATTTCCAGCGCTTACCGCGATCCCCACCGGCCCACTTAAGTTTTTAACTGAGACTTGACCGGTTAGTAAGTTACCAATCATATCAAAACTAAGGGCAATGAGATCGTAAGTTTTACGAATGCCAAGCACCATACTATCTAGAATGCCGTATTGTCTAGTTTCAATATACCCATCCGGCCATTTTTCCATCACGGGCACTACACCAAGATAACCTTGGACAATACCATCGGGAGATGTTTTTGCTTGTGGAATAACAGTTAAGGTTTGAGTCTGACCATCTCTTAGAATATCGACAACCAATGACTGATTGGCAGATTTTTGCACCCGACTCACCAGCTGCTGCCAGGTCTCTAACTGTTCACCGTTAATTGCAACGACGGTGTCTTGTACCTTAAAACCGGCTTTATCTGCAGCGGCACCCTGTTCGATGTAACCCAACTGCAATGTTAGTGGTGGCCGATATGGCGATATACCAACTGACGTTAACGGCGCTTCATCTTGTTTATCTAGCTTCCAGTTGGACAAGGCTAATGTGCGTATTGCCAAGCTACCTTTTTCATCTTGTACTTTTGCAACTAAGCTAGGTTCACCGAGATGTGCCATCAGTTCAAAGGTGACATCTTGCCATGAATGTACTAACTCGTCGTTAAGTGCAATGATTTGGTCGCCAGATCTAAACCCCGCTTTTGCGGCGATACTTGCTGGTGTGATGGCACCTACGACGGGTTTAGCTGACTGCACTCCAATCATGTACATGGCTGCCAATGCGATGATGGCAAATAAAAAGTTAGCGATTGGACCTGCTGCTACCACAGCAATACGTGACAAGACCGGCTTATTGTTGAAAGCTAAGTGCTTTTCCTGCTCTGCGACATCATCAACACGCTCATCGAGCATTTTGACATAGCCGCCCAGTGGAATTACTGCGATGACATATTCAGTTTGGTGTTTGTCATACCACTTAAGCAAAGGCTTTCCAAAACCAATAGAAAATCGTAGAACTTTAACACCGGCTTTTCTGGCAACCCAAAAATGGCCATATTCATGCACCGTAACTAAAATCCCTAGAGCAAGAATAAATGAACCTAAGTGCCAGAAAAATTCAAACATAGTTACCTCAATGTTGTAATGATTTGCTTAGCTCGATAACGTGCAGCTTGGTCTGCTTCCATAATAGACTCAACGGATTCTAATACGCCAAGCGTGGTTTGCTCAAGTGTTAAGGCGTTCACTCGGTAGATGTCACAAAAGCCTATTTGTTTATCTAAAAAGGCTGCGACCGCTACTTCATTAGCAGCGTTAATCGTCGTTGTCGCAGCTTGACCACTACGACAAGCATCAATTGCTAATCGCAAATTTGGATAACGTTCAAAGTCTGGTTTTGTGAAAGTGAAATCAACTATTTGTGAAAAATCCAAAGGCTCAACGCCCGCATCAATTCGCTCTGGGTATGCCAACCCGTAGGCAATGGGTGTACGCATGTCAGGTTGCCCCATCTGTGCAATAACAGAACCATCACGATATTGCACCATAGAGTGGATCATACTCTGAGGATGGATCACCACGTCAATATCATCCGCAGAACAATTAAAGAGCCATTTAGCTTCAATAAACTCAAGCCCTTTGTTCATCATAGTTGCTGAATCAACAGAGATTTTTCGACCCATAGACCAGTTTGGATGGGCTACAGCTTCTTCAACAGTAACATTCGGTAGCGTCTCTAATGGCCGCTGCAAGAATGGTCCACCAGACCCGGTTAATAAGATTTTACTCACACCACTTTCGCACAGGGTGTTGCTTTGCCCAGTTTGTATTGAGTTTGGTAAACATTGGTAGATGGCATTATGTTCGCTGTCTATAGGGAGCAAAGTCGCGCCATGCGCTTTTACTTTATCCATAAATAGCTGACCACTCATAACCAAAGATTCTTTGTTTGCAAGCAGGACCTTTTTACCTGCTTCAACCGCCGCTAGGGTAGGTAGTAAACCCGCTGCACCGACGATAGCGGACATCACAATATCAACATCATCATGGCGCGCCATATCTGCCATCGCGCTAACACCACTGAGCACCTTGGTAGAAGTATGAGCTAAGTGTTGAGCAAGCTGTTGAGCGGCCAGCTCAGAATTCATTACTGCATAGCGTGGTTGATATGCTAAACAAAGCTCTACCATTTTCTCAACATTTTGACCAGCAACTAAGGCAAAAACGCGATACTGATGTGCATTTCTACTCACAACATCAAGTGTTGATAGTCCAATGGAGCCTGTTGCACCAAGTACGACCAAGCTTTGTTGATTCATAGTACAACCGTCCACGCGTAGCAAAATGCAAAAATCGGCGCTGCGGCAGTAAGACTGTCTATGCGATCTAAAATGCCACCATGGCCTGGCAAGCAACGACCAGAGTCTTTAAGGCCAACTTCACGTTTGAACATGCTTTCTAGTAAATCACCTACCGCGGAAAAAAGTGCAATAACCACTGTCATGACCGCATATATCGGCCACATATTCATATCAATCGCTGCAAAATGGCAGAAAATCAATACAAATACCACAGCGGTCACCAAGCCGCCAACTAAGCCTTCAATGGTTTTGTTTGGGCTGACTTTGGGCATAAGCTTATGCTTGCCCAAGTTTTTGCCAGCAAAGTAAGCACCAATATCGGCACTCCAAACAATCCCTAATACGACCATAATGAGCACCGAGCCAATATGCTCGCCTTCTTGGTATCCCGCACTTCGCATCACATTCAGCGCCAGCCAAAGCGGGATCAATGTTAATACTCCCGCGATTGAACGCATCATAATACCTTCGTTCCAAGCTCTCGCAGCACGAGGGTACTTTACCACCAAGAAAGTTGCGACTAGCCACCATGCAAACGCTAACGTAAAAACGTAATTTGCATCTGCAACTAAGCGCCCTTGTTGCCATAACTCTTGTATCGGCCAATGGCTATTAAGCACTAGTATCAATACAGCCATGACGCCTACAAAAGCAATTCGCTGACGCTTTTGACACAGACCAGCAAGCGCTGACCACTCCCATGCACCCAGTAAAACGATAAGTGCGGCAATGGTACTAAACATTGCCAACGGCGTATAAAACACCAAAAGTAGTGCCAGAGGTGCAAGCACAGCTGACGTTAAAATGCGTTGTTTTAACAAATTTGAACCCTTAACTTGTTGCGTCTTTCTCTGCAAGGAGTTGCTTAATTTGCTCTCCCGTACATCCGAAGCGTCGCTCTCTAGACACGTAACAAGCAATGGCTTCAGAGAATGCTTGCTCGTCAAAATCAGGCCATAGCGTGTCGGTAAAATAGAGTTCAGCATACGCTGCTTGCCAAAGCAAAAAGTTACTAATGCGGAAGTCACCTCCCGTTCTGATCAACAAATCAAGACTTGCTTGCTCAGACATAGTCATTTGCTTGGTGAGTGCATCTTCGGTTATATCGCTGGCTTGCAATTCACCCGAGGCGACTTGCTGAGCGAGTTGTTGTGCAGCTTGTGTGATATCCCAACGCCCACCGTAATTTGCAGCAATGTTTAAGTTAAGCCCAGTATTGTTTTGGGTCAATGTTTGAGCTTCATGAACTCGCTGCTGTAGCGCGTCTGGAAAACGAGAAAGATCGCCAATAATGGTTAGCTTTACGTTGTTCTTATGTAATTTTTTAACTTCTTTAGACAGCACATAAATGAATAGCTCCATCAATATGCTTACTTCGTCTTCTGGCCTACGCCAGTTCTCACTACTGAATGCAAATAGTGTCAAAGACTCTATACCCAGTTTGGAACAGAATTGCACAGCACTTCGGACAGAGTCCACACCCTTTTTATGCCCAAAGGCACGAGGGCGCCTACGAGCTTGAGCCCAACGACCGTTGCCATCCATTATTATCGCAACATGTTTTGGCAGTGACTGCTGAGAAATAACCTCTGCTTTTAAAACCATAATTCCAATTTTAGTGAAAAAAACGCCGCCTAGTATACCCTAGGCGGCGCTTCAAACCTAATAAATTTGTCCTTGTACCTAGGCAAAAATGCGCTAACTGCTCAGAAACAAAACAGATTTTTCTACTTTGTTTTAATGAACTCTGTACACACCTGCTAGGTAAAAGACGCTTAGATTTCCATTAGCTCAGCTTCTTTAGCACTTAGCTGTGTATCCATTTCTTTGATGAACTTATCTGTTAACTTTTGAATTTCATCTTCAGCTTGGCGTGCTTCATCTTCCGAGATTTCTTTGTCTTTTAGTAAAGACTTTACATCACCGTTAGCATCGCGACGGATATTACGAACAGCAACACGACCACCTTCTACTTCACCACGTACGATCTTGATCAGATCTTTACGACGTTCTTCAGTAAGTGGAGGAAGCGGAACACGAATAACAGTACCAGCAGACATTGGGTTCAAACCTAAATCAGACGATAAAATTGCCTTTTCTACAGCTTGAGCTAGAGACTTGTCAAACACACTGATAGCCAGTGTACGAGAGTCCTCTGTGGTTACATTTGCTACTTGGTTTAATGGTGTATCCGCACCGTAGTAAGAAACAGAAATACCATCTAATAGCGCAGGGTGTGCACGACCCGTACGAATTTTAGAAAGCTGGCTTGCAAGGGCTGCCACACTTTTTTTCATGCGCTCTTGAGCGTCTTTTTTAATATCTTCGATCACAATACTTTCCTAGTCTGTTCTTGTTATGCCAGATTATACTCGCAATTTAGAGATTCGCTACTTCACCTTCACGTCGGTTAATTAGACTCCGTCATCTAAACTATGCGTTGCCAAAATCGACGTTAGATTATTCTGCAGCCTGAGAAGAGATCAGCGTCCCCTCTTCTTCACCCATGATGACATTTTTCAATGCACCTGGTTTGTTCATGTTGAATACGCTAATTGGCATATTGTGGTCACGTGCCAATGTAAAAGCGGCTAAATCCATCACTTTCAATTCTTTGTCGATAACTTCGTTATACGTCAACGTGCGGTATAACGTTGCCTCTGGATTTTTCACCGGATCGTCGCTAAATACACCTTCAACTTTGGTAGCCTTAATTACCGTATCAGCTTCAATTTCGATACCACGCAAACATGCAGCCGAGTCGGTTGTAAAGAATGGGTTGCCCGTACCTGCAGAGAAAATAACCACACGGCCAGACTTTAACAAGCTGATTGCTTCAGCCCAGTTGTAAGCATCACACACGCCATTTAATGGAATAGCAGACATCAGGCGTGCATTTACAAAAGCACGATGTAGCGCATCACGCATCGCAAGCCCATTCATAACCGTTGCTAGCATTCCCATGTGATCGCCAACAACACGGTTCATGCCCGCTTCAGCAAGTGAACCACCACGTAAGAAGTTACCGCCACCGATAACCAAACCCACTTCTACGTCGAGCTCTACTAACTCTTTGATTTCTTGTGCCATACGATCCAAAACTTTTGGATCAATACCAAAGCCTTCATCTCCCATTAAAGCTTCACCACTAAGCTTTAAAAGAACGCGTCTAAAAACAGGTTTTTTATTGATAGTCATAATATCCGGGCCAATTAAAAGTGAGGTAAAAAATAACCGCGCTTATGCTAGACATAAATGCGCGGTTATTTTAGAGAATTTTCAGCAATGACGCAAAGCTAATGTCAGCTTTTACGTCATTAGGCATCACCGTTGGTGATTACTCGCCTTTCGCCGCAGCGATTTGTGCTGCAACTTCAGCTGCGAAGTCTTCTTCTTTCTTCTCGATACCTTCACCTACTTCTAGGCGAATGAATGAAGAAACAGATGCACTCTTCTCTTTAAGGTAGTCACCTACTGATTTCTTAGGTTCCATGATGAAAGCTTGACCAGTAAGAGAGATCTCACCAGTGAACTTCTTCATACGACCAACAACCATTTTTTCAGCGATTTCAGCTGGCTTGCCTTCGTTCATTGCGATTTCAACTTGAACCGCTTTTTCTTTTTCAACTACTTCAGCCGGTACATCTTCTGGGTTTAGGTAGTCAGGCTTAGACGCAGCTACGTGCATAGCAACGTGCTTAAGTGTTTCTTCGTCAGCTTCACCTGCAACAACAACACCGATGCGCTCACCGTGACGGTAAGCAACTAACTTTGCACCTTCGATGAATTCAACACGGCGGATGTTCATGTTCTCACCAATTTTAGCAACTAGTGCAACACGCGTTTCTTCGAACTTAGCTTTAAGCGCTTCGATGTCTAGCTTTTCAGCTAGTGCAGCGTCAGCAACTTCATTAGCAAAACCTAGGAAGCTTGCATCTTTTGCTACGAAGTCAGTTTGACAGTTAACTTCAACTAGTGCAGCAACGCCTTCGCTTTGCTTGATGATGATAGTACCTTCAGCAGCGATGTTACCTGCTTTTTTAGCAGCTTTTGCAGCACCACTTTTACGCATGTTTTCGATAGCTAGATCGATATCACCGTTAGTTTCAGTTAGTGCTTTTTTACAATCCATCATACCAGCGCCAGTGCGCTCACGAAGTTCTTTTACTAGGGCAGCAGTTACAGCCATTAGAATATCCTCAAATCTGAATTCAGTTCTTGATAAAACCAACCTTTAAGTTGGCTGAATATCAAATCAAGTACAGCACGCCTCAATTTGATAAAAATCCGTTATCTTTCAAGGTCTGCTTGGCAAACAACGGGGTAAGCAGTCAATCGCTTATAAAGAATATCAAGTCTTCACCAAAAATTTGATGAAGACTTGATGACAGCTAATACCTAATCAGGTAATTACTCAGCTTCAACGAAGTCGTCGTTTTCTGCTTGAGCAACGATGTTGCTTTCACGGCCTTCAGTGATAGCCGTTGCTACTGCACCAGTGTATAGCTGGATTGCACGGATAGCATCGTCGTTACCTGGAATGATGAAATCAACACCATCTGGGTTAGAGTTAGTATCAACAACAGATACTACTGGAATACCTAGGTTGTTAGCTTCACGGATAGC
This sequence comes from Pseudoalteromonas sp. McH1-7, assembly GCF_013366255.1. Taxonomy (NCBI): domain Bacteria; kingdom Pseudomonadati; phylum Pseudomonadota; class Gammaproteobacteria; order Alteromonadales; family Pseudoalteromonadaceae; genus Pseudoalteromonas; species Pseudoalteromonas sp. McH1-7. The sequence goes on from NZ_JABWPQ010000011.1 coordinate 82,863, forward strand.
GATGTGCTCGTGGTCAGCGTCGATAACGAAGATAGCGTCAGGAAGACCGCCCATATCTTTGATACCGCCAAGGCCTTTTTCAAGCTTTTGCATTTCACGAGTAAGCATTAGCGCTTCTTTCTTAGTAAGCTTCTCAAAAGTACCGTCTTGGCTTTGAGTCTCAAGCTCTTTAAGACGCTTGATTGATTGACGAACTGTTTTCCAGTTAGTCAACATACCACCTAACCAACGGTGATTTACATAGAACTGCTCACTTTGGATAGCCGCTTCTTTAACTGCTTCGCTTGCAGCGCGCTTAGTACCTACGAAAAGGATTTTACCTTTGTTTGAAGCAACGTTCGAAAGAAACTTAAGAGCGTCGTTGAATAAAGGTACTGTTTTTTCTAGGTTGATGATATGAACGCGGTTACGTGCACCGAAGATGAACGGCTTCATCTTAGGGTTCCAGTAACGTGCCTGGTGACCAAAGTGAACACCAGCTTGAAGCATATCGCGCATTGAAACGTTTGCCATTGTATATTTCCTCTAATAGTTTAGGGTTAGGCCTCCACATATCCCATAGCACCAACACGAAGTTTTTAAGCTACATGCACCCAAGTGTATGTGTCGATATGTGTGTGTGTTAATATTAATTAAGTGTGTTGTCTTAACTACAAACATTCATATTCACCAAGTGATGAAGAATTATTTGTAAAAAGACGGCGCGCTTTATACCATATATAAAGAATTAACTCAATCTTATGCGTAAAATTTGTGCATAATGAATGTTCATCTAAATTGACTTGGAGTCTAAATGAGTGCAGTGATCAAAACCCCTGAAGAAATCGAAAAAATGCGTGTTGCCGGGCGCTTAGCCGCGGAAGTATTGGAAATGATCGAGCCGTATGTTAAGCCAGGGGTGACCACAGACGAATTAAACACCATTTGTCACAATTACATTGTTGATGAGCAAGGTGCTATTCCTGCGCCACTAAATTACCACGGCTTTCCAAAGTCAATTTGTACCTCAGTTAACCACGTTATCTGTCATGGTATTCCAAATGACAAGCCGCTCAAAGAAGGTGATATCATCAATATAGACATTACCGTTATCAAAGATGGTTATCATGGTGACACTTCAAAAATGTTTTATGTAGGCACACCGACTATCCAAGGTAAACGCCTAAGCGAAATTACACAAGAGAGCCTATATCTTGCAATAAAAATGGTAAAACCAGGCGCTCGTTTGGGTGATATTGGTGCTGCAATTCAAAAGTACGCAGAAGGCTTTAATTATTCTATCGTTCGCGAATACTGCGGGCATGGCATTGGTAAAGAGTTCCACGAAGAGCCACAGGTAATGCACTATGGTAAGCCAGGTACTGGTGAAGTGCTTAAAGCGGGCATGTGTTTGACTATTGAGCCTATGGTCAATGCAGGTAAGCGACAATGCAAACTACTTAAAGATGAATGGACAGTTGTAACTAAAGACCGTAGCCTTTCAGCTCAATGGGAACATACTCTGCTAGTGACTGACAATGGCGTTGAAATATTAACGCTGCGTAGTGACGAAACGATTGATAGAGTGATCGAACATACAGCGTAAATTACTAATAACAATAGTAATAAACCTGAAGCCAACGCCATGTCGTTGGCTTTTTAATTTCTCTCACTGGCGATGATTTTCTGTTGCTACAAATTTGCATTCTACCAGTTTGTTAATTCAAAATGAAAAGTAGCGTTATCATCACCATTCTCTGAGCACTTTCAGCTTAGGATACAACCTAGCCTAACATCTCTCCCCTGAACTCTATCCCGATACCACCGACATACGACCGTCTTCCAAAAATGATAATATTGTTTGAGGGTGTGGGCGATTTTCATCAAATAGGTAACTGTACTTTTTTAGTATGGCTTTTCTGGCTTGCTCATCCTTAGCCATTGCCATTTCATCTCTGAATGGTTGCGACTCCATAAGGCCCTGATATTGGCTGGCAATACCAATGGTTGCTCGCACAGCATTGAGTACTTCAGGCTTTGCTTCAAACGCAGCGATTAGTTCATCTTTGTATTTGTAGTCCTTCGGCAAAACCAGCTTTCCCTCATCATCAAAGGTGATGCTTTTTGGCGGAAATGGGATGTCGTGTTCAGCGAGTAAAGCTTTTACTTTCATCTCAGAATAGGCTGATAAATTATCAACATTTTGTTTAGTCGGTAAAATAAGTACAGCTTTGGTTAACGCTGTACTGCCTGGCACATTGGCCGCTGCTTTAAAATGATTATCTAAGTTCAGGGCTGTCTTGCCCTCATTTGTCATCATAGTGTAATAGCTATTGCTACTCGTTGCTGCCTTGCCCTCATTACTCTCACTGTCAGCGCGAGCCACTGACAATGCCGTGGCAAAATCACTCTGAGCAGAATGTTGCTTACGGTGAGCAGATTGATTTAGTGTGGCAGCTTGTGTTTGCATGGTTTGCGTAATATTCATACTAATCCTTTTGTGTTGAATGTATTCATCTTAAAAAACAAGCAACCTTCAAGCCAGAAATAACACTTCAACAAAATCCTATTAAAACCTTTAATTACAAAGGCTTAAACTTCATAAGCTCCACGCGGTACAATATCAATGGTAACATTAAGCGGCAAACATTCTCCTCATCAACGCAAACATGGTAATACTCATGATCAACTTTCTTATCAACCGCCTTTTGCTGCAATCCGAGGTACTCTCAAACAATCAAAACCGTCTCCAACTCCTTTTCGCGCTCTTTGGTCTAACATCATTGTGCAATCTTAATTATTAGCAAGCGAGCTATATAGTAAATTAGTATTAACCTCAATATCGAGATAAACGTTTCTATCTCTGAAACTAAATTTAACAAATACAACACCCTACAGCATCACAACTAACAATCACTTCGATATAAAAACTGCCTCCTTGTACCCCACCAGCAAAATAACTTAATAAAAATTTAATGCTTAAAAATTAGAACCTTAATCTTTAAGATTTAGATAGTACTGGTCAAACCAGCCTGCGCAGTCAAGCGCAAAAAAAACACCATCAAGACATCTAGACACAATATGTAATCAATTGATTAAATAATTTGACCATTGTGAAAAAAAAGACCATTATCTGCATAAGTAAACAAAAAAAACACATTGAATACAAAATGAAACAAAATTGTTAAGGAAAGCAGCCATGTCAAACACAAATAACGAGCTGATTGTAGTAACGTCCGCGATAATGCAACTAAAAGCAGCCGCAAAATACAAGAATTTTAATCATGATACGTTTCAGAGCGTCATGTCTTTTGCCAACAATTCCGGCCTGTATATCGCGTTAGTAAAGAAAAAAGAAAGAAAAGTAGTCTCAGACATCAATATATCAGCTTGCAGCCAATTAGTGAAAAAATTACAAGAAATGATTTACAACGATGAGTTCCCGCTGGAAGAGTTACGCGATGTCTGTAAAACCAGCAGTATTTTGTCCGATGTAGCACTTTATGGTCAGGACGATCCCAGTGCTGCATTTATGTTGCTGGTCATTTTCCAAAATAGCCTTTCTAGCACTTTGACACCCGCATCATACCTTATTGATTTGATCACTCCTTATTTACACAAAGCATATACCACAAGCCTAGAACCTAAATGGGCGGAGCAACACCCGCTAGATGCTTTGACAGCAAGAGAGAAAGAAGTATATGACTGGCTTTCGGCAGGAAAAACGAATAGAGAAATAGGCCTTATTCTTGGGATCAGCCCTTTCACAGTGAAAAATCATGTGGCGAGTATTTTAGATAAGCTCAATGCTCCAAACCGCTCTGCGGCCTTAGCACTGTGCAACTAGCGCATAAAGAAGCCCCTATATGCTGGATATGGGGCTTCAGAGGGGTAATTATTATTCAGAGGCTTTTTTATTCACATTGCAACCCATCTCTGAGCCACCTTTACATAATTAAAGAAATACAGACTTTTCGACATAAGATTTTAAGTCGCCATTAGTGCTTTACGGGCATATTTGCCGTTACGTGTTAATGGCAATTGCGACCAGATCTGTAGCCTGTCAATCAACATGTACTTTGGTAACAACTTTGCACAATACATTTTCAATTCAAGCAAGGTCGGTGCTTTTTCCTTGATTGTAATGTGGGCATGTAATTGTTTATCTTCATTTAGTACTACAACACATTCTGCTACGTGCTTGTGTTGATTCAAAGCATGCTCTACTTCACCTAAATGAATGCGATAGCCCTTTACTTTAACCATATGATCTTCTCGACCGTTGTACATAAGTTCACCGAACTCGTTAAAGTAGCCTAGATCCCCTGTATTATAGTATTCACTATTCTGAGCAGTCTTTCCCCAGTATCCGGCAAATACGGTAGGCCCTGAAACACAAATAAAGCCCCGTAAACCTTGTGAAAGTTTGTCTCCTTGCTGGCTTCTAATGGTGATAACGCTGTTACTGGCGGGATAGCCAATAGGAAGAAGATCAGGAACATGCTTACCCACTTCATAGTAGGTGCACACATTAGTCTCTGTTGGGCCATAAAAGTTGTACAGTCGCGTATCCGGTAATTGTGCTCGTAATACTTTTAATGCTTTTATCTCGAACGCCTCTCCAGCAAAAATAACGTGTGTTAAGCGTTCACAGCGCTCGCCAAATAGTGGTTCTGCTTCTAACATAAGCTTAAGTGCAGTAGGCACTGAGTACCACACTGTTATCTTTTGCTGCTCAATGAAGTCGATTAACTGCTTTGGCACATAACTTAATAACTCAGACACCAAATGTACGCTTGCACCAGACAGTAAAGACACATAAATATCGAATACTGAAAGGTCAAAATGCCATGGAGCATGGTTTGCAAACCTATCTTGCTCACTCAAGGTGAGCTTTTCTTTCGCCCAACCAATAAATGCTAGCGCATTTTCATGGGTTATCTGGACACCTTTTGGTGTACCTGTAGAACCTGATGTATACAACATATAGGCTACGGCCTGCGGATTGACCTTTACAGGGGATGAAAGCCTCGTCGCTTGCATCGCATCATTCCAGCAAGTCAATGACGAGATAAGTTCAGCTTTGCCATAGTACTCTTCATTCAGCACAATAACCTGACACTGAATCGAAAAGTCGCGAGTGCACTGATCTAACTGCTCAGCTGAAGTAACTAATACACTAAGCTGGCAATCCTTTCTTATTTCCTCAACACGCCGAATTGGGTTTGCAGGGTCTATTGGCACGTAAATCGCGCCAATATGAGTAACAGCAAGCATAGCAGCGAGGGCACGGCATGACTTGTCTACCCATAAGCCAACACGGTCACCAGAGCGGACTCCCAAACGCTCTAAATGTCCTGCAAAATGGAAAACCGCCTCGCACAGTTCATCATAATCCATGCTTAACAAACCATCATGAACAGCCAACTTGTGTTCACCAGCAATAGCCTTACCTTGGAGTAAAACCTCATTTAGATTTTTCATAGTAAGCCCAGCCTGTTACATATTAATTCTCTTTGAATATCAGACGTGCCAGAAAAAAGTACTGACCCTAACGCATCCTTAATGCTTCCATTTACGCCGCCTTCATCAAGATAACCCAGTGCTCCATGTATTCTAATCACATCTAGTCCTGATTGGACGAAAGCTTCACTGATGGCGAGTTTACTCATGGCCACTGCTTTGGTGTTGTCTACATCTTGCGACTTCTGCCAAGCGGCAAAATAAAGTAATAATCTTGCGCTTTGAAGTCTCACTTCCATATCGGCGATACGGTGTGATACCGCCTGAAATTTACTTATCGTCTTATCGCCCTGCTTTCGCAAGTTTGCATACTCAATACAGCAGTCTATATCGCGTTGCATCACACCAATAAATAATGCAAATAAGCAACAGCGTTCCCAATCCATTGATGCCGCAAATATCCTCGCACCTTGGCCTTCGTCACCTAATACGTACTTTTTGTGGACTTTCACATCATCAAAAAACACCTGATTTAGCTGAGCCGAGTGCAAACCCAGCTTTTTATAACTATTACCTACCTCTATTCCTGGTAAGTTAGCGGGGATAACAAATGCTGTCTGACCGAGGTACCCATACTTAGCATTGGTCGTTGCATAGGCAATAAAGTAGTCAGCAACACTGCCATTGGTCACATAGGACTTTGCTCCTTTGATGATATAATAATCACCTTCAAGACGTGCCGTTGTCGCTAACTTCGCGATATCAGAACCTGCTTCTGCTTCTGATATCGCATTTGCTGCAATTTTTTCTCCTGTGGTGAGCGAAGGTAATAGCTCTTGCTTTATCTCCTCACTACCATGTTCGTAAATTGGCATGACACAAGCAAAAGTATGTGCGGCTCCTGCAAACAATAACCCTGTGTCTGCACCGCCTTGCCCTAACCCTTCTAATACTTTTACTGTCGTTAAAATATCTAGGCCAGAACCACAAGGTGAGTATTTACTACCGACAGGTAATCCAAAGTAACCGAAATCACCTAAAGATTTCCATAAATCAAACGGAAATTCCCCTGCTTTTTGGGTGGTCGACCTTAAGTCAGACGAATAACTTAAAGCATGCTCAAATAATGACAGCTGTGCCTCATTCCATTCAAAATTCATTTGTATCCCCTACTTGTTATACGTTATTGGGTAATTCCCTTAACTTGCCATTTGTTTACGGTCGTATTCTTCAATCGCATTTCTAAAGATGGCAGGCGCTTTCCACCCTTCACAATCAAAACAACAGCCACCGAGCAGACGGATAACTTCATCTCTGAGGTCTGGGTTTTGCATTTGATAGCCAAAGAAAATAGGGTAAATCCAAAAATAGCGGATCAGATCAGCTGCAATCTGCTGACCGCCATTACTCCAATCACGATAAGCATAGAAAGGCGCTTTCCAATCCTGCCCAGCAACAACCTGTGCAATTGCTTCTGCAGCTCGGATCCCTTCTTTCATCGCGAATGACACACCGTAAGAGAAAATGGGATCTAAGAACCTATGTGCATCGCCGATACACATCCAACCGTCACCTACAAATGGCTCAATTCGGTATGAGAAATCAGCCATTGACTGAGAGTCACCTTGACGTTCAGCATTTTTAAAGCGTCGCTTAAGTTCAGGACTAATATGCTCCATTCCCCATGCGATCGCATCATCTGGGTTTTTACACTCTTTGTAATAAAGATCTTTTGGAATAACCACACCCAAGCTGTCAGTATCTGGTGAAATTGGGATGATCCAAGACCAGTGATACTGCTTTGAATACAGTATGGTGGTATTGGTCGAAAATGGTGGCAAGTCTCGCTCCACACCTTTGTAGTGAGCAAATGATGCAATTTGTTGTGAGAAAAACTCGATTTGTCGTTTTCCAGCCACGCCTTTTCTCGATAAGAAAGTATTCTGACCGCTGGCATCAACCAATACCTTTGACCTAACTTGGTGTTCGACGCCATCGGCTTTGTAAAGCGCACCGACCACTTTTTCTCCATCTTTAATCACATCAGTGACCATACCAAGCTTATACTCCACTCCATGCTCAAAGGCTTTGCGCTTGATCATATCGTCAAAGTCACTTCGACGTACTTGCCACGTGGGTGCAAGAATAGGGATGAAGAATTCATTTTTTGACAGTGAGCCAATTACGTTTACGCCCGGTTTGTCAGGAAAGCCCGCAGCATCCATATCCTCCGCTAAACCTAAGTCACGGATAATTTGTCCTGCATTTCCTGTTAACGACTCACCGATATGGAACCTTGGAAATTGCTCTTTCTCAATACACAAAACAGATAGGCCTTTCTTACGGCATTCTATTCCACACAAGCTACCAGCAGGTCCACTACCGATAATTACCACGTCATAATGTGTAAATCCGTTCATTACATTGCCACCTTATTTAAAAAATCTTCAACTACCCATACAAACTCTTCTGGTCGCTCTGAGGCAGAAAAGTGTCCACAACGTGATAAACGCGTAACCGTCGCATTTTCAAGGCGCTCGGCTGCTTTTTCACTCCACTCAGGAGGAATAATTTGATCATGGTTACCGGCAATAAATAAAGTAGGTACCTTCACGTCATCAAACGTAGTTGCCATTGATTTACGTGCATATTCATCGAGGAAAGAATGATATGCAGGGCGAGAAAGTACATCATTAAGTAAGTCTTCCAGAGCCGGTGTCATTTTTGGAGGATGGTAGTACGCAGCAGCTAAAAATTGTTCTGGGTTTGAGGACATTTTCTTCAGATCACCCCACCAGCTCTCGACATCATCAACCAAACCAAAGCCTGTACAAACTAGTGCTTTGACTTTATCAGGATAACGACGTGCTACTTCTGTTGCGATCATGCTACCAGCTGAGTTGGCCACTAATACCCACTCCTGCTCTTCCAACGTTTCTAGATACTGTAAGGTAAACTCTACATGGTCTACGTATGATGGTGCTTCGTTTTGACTCTGACTCAAGCCAAATCCTGCTAAGTCTAATGCCACTGCATTATGACGACCTTGCAAAGAGCGCAATGTTGAAGACCATGAGGTTGAAGGGTTACCAAGTGCCGGAAGCATGATCCACAAAGGGCCTTTGCCTTTGACTCGTAGCGTATGCTGTTTAAATCCATTGCCTGCATCCACAAGCTCTCTTTGGATCCCGTAGCTCTCTTGTAGACAGACTAGACGCTCCAACTCTGATACATCATCATTGCGCTCAGTGTCATCAACTCCAGATAACGATTTAATTAACAGTGAAAGTGTTTTTATATTTTCAAAATGCACTGGTGTAATATTATTCTCAGGGATTTTTGCACCGTAACGTTGATCGACATGTGCAAGTAACCGAACCATAGATAGAGAATTTAATATACCAAGTTCAAGTAATGGTGTATTTTCATCCAAATCTGGCGCTGCACCTTCGAGTAGATCGTTATTTATAAAGTCTATTAATTCTTTTTCCACCTTTAAAACTCCATTAGATTAAAATTCAAATAAAACAATATAGAAATATTAAAACAATAAAATAGCCAAGTGGGACTATAAAATTAGTTACATCGGACTATATGAAAAAACAAACTAACAGGTAATTTATTAGTTCTTATTTTAAAAATTAATAATGGAGTTACTATGCTAAAAATCACATTTATTCAGCATGACGGTGAAACCATCGAGACCGAAGTGGAGCCAGGTATGTCTATTATGCAGGCTGCAATAGAAAACCTAGTGGAAGGTATTGAAGGAGAATGTGGTGGTTCGGGAAGCTGTGCAACCTGTCATTGTTATTTGTCAGAACAATGGTCAGATAAAGTGACGCAACCTGACAATAATGAAAGCCAAATGCTGGAAATGGTTAACGATACAACAGCTTTTAGCCGTCTAAGTTGCCAAGTAAAAATTACCAAAGAGCATAATGGATTAAGCGTTACGCTGCCCGAGTCTCAATATTAAAAAAGGAAGCACAATGAAAAGGTGTATTATCGTTGGTGGTGGCCATGCTGGAGCAGAAGCCGCTTTTGAGCTGCGCAAAAAAGGCTGGCAAGGAGAAATCATCATAGTCAGTGCAGAGAGTTATTTACCCTATCATCGTCCTCCTATTTCAAAAACTTATTTAACGGGAGAGACACCTCTCAAGCGGCTGTACATTAAACCAGCGGCGGCCTACGAAAAAGCACATATCAGTATCAAGTTGACAGCACAAGTAGTTGATATTAATGCACTAAAACATACTATCACTTTAGATTCAGGTGAGTTACTTAATTACGATAAGCTGATCCTATGCACAGGTTGTAGTTCAAGAAAACTGACTGTGCCAGGCGCTGAACTTGGCAATGTATTCTCAATTAGAACATTAGACGACATCGAACATATTGCACGCGCACTTGGGAGTAACCAGCCCCCTAAACATATCGTCATGATTGGTGGTGGGTATATAGGCTTGGAAACTGCTGCATCTTTTAAAAAGCTAGGCCATCACGTCACTATTTTGGAGAGAGGCAACCGCATTTTAAATCGTATTGCAGCCGAACCCATTGCCGCCCATATCACAAAACTACATCAGTCTCAGGGCGTCAGTATTTTCACCGACAAAAGCGTCATCGCATTGACTGGAGAGCAAACTGTGCAATCAGTTCATTGTAGTGAAGGAGAATCTTTTAAAGCAGATATCGTTGTGATCGGCATAGGTGCAGAGCCAAACACTCGCCTAGCAAACCATGCTGGCGTCATGACAAAGCAAGGTAGAATAGAAGTCGATCAGCAAGGAAAAACCTCTGTGCCTGATATTTATGCGGCTGGTGATTGCACTGTTGGTATTGAGCCCTTTAGTGGCCAAAATACCACTTTAGAGTCTGTACCTAGTGCTGTGCAACAGGCCAAAATGGTAGCAGCAGCGATATGTGAAGTCCCCCAACCACAAATACAAGTGCCGTGGTTTTGGTCTGATATCTTTGATTGTAAATTACAAATAGCTGGTTTGTATCAAGGTTACGACACGGTAATTGAGAGAATATATAACAGCGATAGTAAGAGCTACTGGTACGTAAAATCTCACAAAATAATTGCAGTTACGTGTATTAACTGTCCTGCTGATTTTCAGGCTGGTAAGAAGGTTTTAAAAGAAAATATTACGCTCTGCTTATCAGAACTAAAAAACATAGATAATCCCATTATCCCCAAAGCCAATACTATACCAGCTTAATCGCATGCTGGGAGTATAATAATTATATCTTCCAGCACTACTGAATTAATTCTTAACCTATGCCATTTATAAATAGGTTGTAGACGTAGTCAGCCCATTCTTTACCAGAGATTTGATCATCATTAATATCCCAAACCCCCTCCCTAATATCATCAAGCAAAAAAGGCGATATAATTAAAGAAACCAGATTAAATGCTGCAAGATTTGCCTTCACCTCATCTTTAATAGAGGTTTCTTTCATGATCAGTTTGGGGAGTAATTCAGAAACTTTTCCAGGAAAAGCATTGATAAAAGCGTCACTCAACGGTGTTAATTTAAACATAACTTCTTCTTTTAAGATCGACACCACTGCTGGATTAAAACTTATAATATCACTTAATGTTATTATAAATTCGTATAGTGGCCTATTTTCACTCTCTATTTTTTCAAGCTTATCCAGTAAGGGGGCTGACAAGCTCTCTACAACTGCAATAAAAAGATTTTCTTTGCTGCCAAAATAATATTTTATCATTGCTGAGTTTAGCTGTGCCTCATTTGCAATGTCTCTGATTGTAATTTTACTGTATGGCTTATTGTCTAGTAATGACTTTCCTGCTTCTATTAATTTGTTTTTTTGCTTGGCTTGTCTTTCACCGTCAACCGGACGACCTTTCTTTGTATTCTTCATAGATAGATTCTTGTTATTATTATAGAACTAGTGATAGTGTAGATAAATATGATAGCTTGTTGATCCAACCTCAGCCGCGATTAATAGCAATAAAAAGCTAACGAGTTGGCCTACGCTCACTTTTGAGCAAACGTATGCACCGAGCGGCGCACCAATAACCACAATGGGAATGGCAGCCAACAGGTAGCCCTGTATTTGATGGTCAATTACATTTAAATGCCATGCGTTAATAACACTCCCCAGTACAGATACAAACGCCATAACAATAACAGAGGTTGCTGTCGCTTTTTTCATATCCGCATGACAAAAAATAACTAAAAACGCGAATAGTATGATGTCCGAGCCAGACCCCACGAGTCCGCTTGCAATGCCGCCAATCAAGGCAACCATCATAATCTGACGTTTTTTAGGTTGTATTGAGAAACATGTCACTTGATGGTGTAACTTTCCTCGGATCCTGTAGATCATTGTGATAGCAAAACAAAGCAATAAAAAGCTAAAAATAGCTTTGACAATAGTGCTTTCAACTATCGGAGCCAAAATGATTAAACTCAGTGCAATACCTACTGCCGACATCGGCAAAGCGACTAAGACTTCACGTCGGTAGTAAGGTATACCACGAGAAATAATGGTTAATGCCGCCGCAGTCATACCAAAACTCTGTATCGCTAGAGAAAATACTTTCGCTGTGTACGGTTCAATATTCAGTACTTTAGTCATAATTGGAAACGCGACGGCACCACCGCCTAGCGCCGTACCACCAGCCACGAATGAGCCAAATACCATAGTCAAGGCAATTTGAAACTCACTCACGATTTGATATAGCGCAGAGCTAAATCCTTGCAGCCATATTAGTGACAAATAAACCAATAGGGTGAAATATAAAGGGAAATAGCTTGTTCGGTATAATTTATTTAAATAGACCATTTTTATTTATAAAATTTCAAAAATATAAATAAATACTACACAACAAATATAAATAAAAAATAGTCAATATGGACCATGTTGACTAACGCCACATTCAACTTATTTTTAAGCTTTGAATAATAGTAAGAACTCTTTTTTTATTTTCATCGCTTCAACCTTTATATCTTCATCAGCATTTTCCAAGGTGCGAGCAAGGATTGCATTAAAAAAACAGTTACTTTTAGAACGAGAAATAATAAATTCTGCAGCATCACTAGGGTCTACTGCCTTCAATTCCCCTTTGTCAATCTCAACGGCAAGTGAATTAGCAAGCTTTGAGACTCCTTTTCTAGGCCCAAACCGTAAAAATGCTTCTCCTATCTCATCAAAGTGTCCAGAATAGTAAATAGCATTTCTTAGCAAGTTTACATACCATGGATCGGTGATAAAACTGATGTACTCAAAAGCCTTTTTGTAAATAAAGTCCTCTAATGTTTGCTTGTCACCACGCGGTTCAAACATCTTTTCTATCTGCTTTTCACACTCACCAATTAAGATAGCGACAAACAACTTTTCCTTCGTTTTATATCTAGAATAGATAGTCGGCTTACTCACTTTAGCTGCTTTGGCGATGTCATCGACTGATACACCATCCAAACCATTTTTGATAAAAAGTTTGGTTGCCGCATCTTTGATAGCCTTGTCTTTTTGTTCTGCTCTGGTACTCAAATATTTTCTTCTCCCGATGATGTGAGTGGCTGCTCATTAATCTCAATGCTATTGCTGGCATCACGATGAAAGACTTTTTCTTTACTGGTTAGAATTTCATATAATACTGGGATCACAAACAAGGTTAATGGCGTCCCGATCCCTAACCCAAACGCAATAGCGACAGCCATGGAAAAAAACAATACATCATTGCCCATAATGAGTGGCAATAACCCCACTATTGTTGTAATTGATGTGATCAATATTGGTCTCATCCTTACACTGGCCGCCTCAACAAGTGCTTCTCTAAACGACACACCGGTGTTTTTACGTTCAATGTCGGCACGGTCAATCAACACAATTGCATTATTGATAATGATACCCGCAAGCGCGAGTAAACCAAGGATCACAATAAAGCCAAACTCTCCTCCCATCAGCTGTAGTCCACTGCCTGCACCAAATACCACCAAAGGTATGGTCAACAATATGACTATTGGTCGCCTAAATCCACCAAACTGTGAAATCAATATCAAGACGATGATACAAAATGCCAATGGAAAATTAGCCGCCAACGCCGCTTTTCCTTTTTTAGAATCTGCAATGATACCATCAAATTCAATGGAGTAACCCTCCGGTAGATGCGCATTTAGCTCTGTGATTTGCTTCTGTACCATCGGTGCAAGATCTTCTGGTGAATATTTCAAATTACGCCCTTCGATTGTCACCGTAGGTATACCATCTTCTTTTTCTATTACTGGAAACCCTGTTTCATAACTCACGGTAATGAGTTGTTCCAATGGAATTGGTTCACCTGAAAGAGGTGAAATAATTGTCTCCGCTTTTAATGCAACCACATCTAGATGTTCAGCTCCTCTTAATACCACCGGCACGTTGTCATCGTCCTGCCTAGATACAGACACAACCGTGCCATTCAAAAACTGAGAAATAGTAGTAAGGACTTGAACCTCTGAAATGCCAGCTTGCTCTGCCAATATCTTGTTAACACTAATATTGGCTCTTGTCGATAAATTGAACCAATTTGACCAAATGTGGATCATATCAGGGTACGATGCAAACATTTTGATCACTTGCTGTGATCCGTTAAAGACTTGGGCGTAATCAGGGCCTTTATACTGGACTTGTAACACTGTCGGATCAGAGGGACCTGTAAACATCCCGGATACCCTAAATTGCACATCAGGTATCACAAGCTTGGCAACCTTTCTAAGCTGCACTAATGTTTCCTCTACCGCTTCACGGGATGTTAAATCGATAAGCAAAAAGCCAACGTTATTTGCAGGATCTAATGGCGCAAGGGAAAAAATAAACCTTGGTCCGCCAAATCCAACATATCCCATTACATGATTCACATAAGGAAAAGTGCCGTCATCATTAAGTGCTTCTGTCAGTTCTGTCATGGCCGCCTCTGTGACTAAGGTAGAGCTTCCCGCTGACGTATTGATATAAGCTAAGAGTTGATGCCGCTCGCTGGATGGAAAAAATTGCTTTGGCGTTGATGAAATTAGCTTTACACCGACAAAAAATAGCGCCAGCGCACCCAATATCACCCATTTTTTATGGTTAAGTGCAAGCGTTAGTAGCGTTCGGTATTGTGTTTCCAGCTTTTTAAATACTCGCGTGACCGATGTTGTTTGTACCGGCTTTTTAGAGACAAAGAAGTAGCACATAGTAGGGGTAACTGTCATAGCAAATAACCATGAAATTGCCAATGATATCAATACTACCAGTGAGATATTCCGAGTGAACTCACCAGCCCCATGTTCAGCCATCATCAACGGAATGAATACAATCACTGTCGTTGCTGTTGAAGAAAGTAGCGGTAATGCTAGTTCTTTGCCGACTTCAGCTAACGCGTGATATTTATCTTGGTGTTCTTCGTACCGTCGTTTAAATTGCTCTGCCACGACAATTCCATTATCCACAAGCAAACCTAGCGCAATGACTAAAGTGGCAAGACTCATTCGTTCTAGCTGCATTTCAAACAGTCCCATTACCGCAAGTGTGGCTAGCATCACACACGGTACTATGGCACCAACGATTAGCCCCATCCGAAGACCCAAAAAGACCATCACTACTGCCAGTACAATAAACAGCGTTTGCAACACGTTTAGAGACACACCGTAAACCGCTTTTTCCACTTCAATACTCTGTTTTGAAACAATATTCAGTTCTATTTCTTGGGATAAGTTTTTCTGGATATCGGATAATGCTTGGTCGAGGCGTTTAGTGTAATTGATCACACTTTGCTCTGGTTGCATCACCACAGATAACACAACGGCTCGCGATCCGTTAAAGAATGCCGCTTGTTGATAGGGACTTTTCGTTGTTTTAGTGACAGTCGCGACATCGCCTAGCGTGATGATCCCATGCGGAGCAGTATTGCTTTTATCGCGAATTAAAATGGGTAAGTTCAGTAACTTGTCTTCTCTATCCAATCCGATATTGGCGCTCACAAGAATAGAATACGCATTGGTATTTACAGCTCCAATCGCTTCATAGTTATTGTTCTTTTTTATCACTTGTGAAATTTCATTTTTGGTCAGCCCAAAGGCCTCTAGTGCAGCATCATTAAAATCAATATAAAACACTTCTTCAGGGCTACCATGAATGCCTACTCGACGCGTCCCCTCGATAAAAACTAGCTGATCTCTGATACCTTGTGCAACATCGTATATGTCGTCCAATGCTATTGACTTTGATGTCAATGCAAAGGTCATAACAGCCACATCGCCAAAGTCGTCATTAACTACCGGTTTACTCGCACCTTGAGGCAAGCTGAGGCTAGCAAACTCCACGGCTTCGGCTAGTTCATCCCATATCTGGTCAAGTTCACTATACTTGTCCTCAACCTTCGCATGGATAATAGAGCGTCCATCCATAGAGGAAGACCTGACTTCATCCAGTTCAGGCAAGGTAACGATGGCAGCCTCTAATGGCCTTGTAACCAACCTCTCTACATCTTCGGCCTTCATATTTGGAAAATTAGTTGAAATCACAGCCTCTCGGATGATCACCTCGGGGTCTTCCCTTGCTGGTAAAGTGAAAAAGCTCACTATTCCAAAACACATGGCTAGTAATACTGAGGTCAAGATTAACGCTCGTTGTTTATACGCGATTACCGAAATAGACATAACAGGCTCCTTACAAGTTAACTAGCTCAACAGCTTGTCCACTTGCAAGCCCCTGACCACCATGTAAAATAATTTTGCTATCTACTTCTAATTCACCATGTATAAATACTCGGCCGCTGCGGATCCGCGCGATTTTCACGACTTTTTTGGATACCGTTTGGGTATCAGGCTCTAAAACCCAAACAAAGTGACTATTATTGGTATCACGACGTAATGCTGTGACTGGGATAGAATAATTGTGCTGTGTGCTTTTAATATTCAATGAAACATTAACTGGAGCGCCCGGTACCACAAACTCTGAATACTTACTCTTTAATACGATTAACGCTTCAATAAGGCCATTGGCACTTGCCTGGCGATTAATGCTCTTGATCATCCCGTAAAGTTGATGCTGCTCTAAGGTATACATGGATACCTGCTGACCTACAGTAAGCTGATTAACATGTTGATACGGGATCCGCGTCAATACTTCTAGCGTGGTATTGTCTGATTTTACTGATAATATGGCTTGATTGGCTGATACATGCTGATTTTTTTGCGCGAACTTTCCAGTTACACTACCATCAAAAGGCGCGATGATTTTAGTATCCAATACCCCTTTTTTTGCTATATCTCGTTTAGCCTCAAGCAGGTTCACTTGCGCCAATGCACTGTCTACTTTTAATTTCCATAAATCGACTTCAGTATCGGGAACTAATGAGCGTTTGCTCAGTGCTTTTCTTCGCTCCAATTCAATGACTGCGTTTTCTAAATCATATTTAGCTTGATTTACACTCGCTTCTGCTTCTTTCAAAGCAAGCTCAGAGGTAATTGGGTCTAATCTTGATAGTATCTGACCTTTGCTAAAACTATCACCGATGTCCAAATCCAATGAAATAATTTTACCTCTAACCTCAAAACTTAACTCACCGCGGTCATGCGCTCGTACATAGCCCAAATAAGATTGCTCAATATAGTCATTACCAGGCTCTACCCGCGTAATGCTCACTTGAGGTCTTTGTTCAACCTCGTCTTTATTTGGTGCAGCACTGCCACAGCCTAATAAATGTAACGCCAAAAAACCAACCAAATAAAGGCTATTAACTCTCGATACCAACATAATTTATCCCTTATGCCTGTGAGTAAGTTTCTTATCGTGAACAGTAAATGGCGCCACTGATCCGACGTGAGAAATGTATATGACGGCAAAACTATACTACACGGTTTAGTTTATTTGCAAGTTAAACTAAAACGAACAAAATAACTGCAACTTAGTAGCAGTTAATTTATTACTTCGCGCCAGTTAGCCGCTTACTGATCAAACCTTGCCCCATCGTGCGCTCATCACTCGCAATTGTTATCTAATTAGTGTAAAACAGGTTTCTATTGATGTTGCGTGCACGATACAGGATCCTAAGTGGCATTACCGAACAAAGTAAAAACGCTCCTTGATGAAGCACAAGCGTTGTCAGATTATCGAGACTGCCTGGCTTATTTTTATAAATGGTTAAGTAACCAGTTTTCCAAACAGCCCGTTCGAAACCTAATTAACTCGCGCGCTGAGTTTATCGACCGACTACTTATCAAATTATTTAATGATACCGGTCTTGCACAGCACCCTGACCTTGCGCTTATCGCAATCGGCGGCTACGGGCGAGGAGAATTACACCCGTTTTCTGACATCGACTTCCTGGTACTAACCAAAGATACTCCTTGCGAGCAAGTGACCACTGGACTTGAGCAATTTGTCACATATCTTTGGGATCTCGGTCTTGATATTGGTCATAGTGTGAGAACACACGAACAGGTACTTGATCAAAAACAGAATGATGTGCACTTCACTACTAGTCTATTAGAGAGCCGTTTGATCTGCGGTAATCACATTGAATATGAGCGCCTTAAGCGACACATCATAGAAACTCCTATTTGGCAATCGAGTGACTTTTTCATAGCTAAGGTCAACGAACAAAAAATTCGCCACAAAAAATGTCATGGTACCGCGTATAACTTAGAGCCAAATATCAAAGAAAACCCCGGTGGTCTGAGAGACTTACAGACTATATTCTGGGTAGCCAAAAAGCACTTTCATGCTGAAACCCTCGAAGAGCTAATTAACCATGGTTACCTCACTCATGAGGAGTACCAAGAGTTACTGGAATGTATCGAAAACCTCTGGAATATCCGCTTTGCACTGCATTTAGCAGCTGGGCGCAGCGAAAATAGATTATTGTTTGATCACCAGCCTCACGCAGCAGAACTACTTGGGTTTGGCTCTGAAGGTAAGGCATCCGTTGAACGAATGATGAAGCGTTTATTTAGGATCATGAGCCGAGTACGCGAAATGAACCAAATGCTGCTGTCGTATTTTGAGCAAAGTATTTTACCAGAGCAGGTTGAACTTGAAGCCATTCCTCTTGATAGAAATTTTGAGCGGCTCGGTAATAAGATCCGAGTGAAAAACCCCTCAGTATTCTTTCGTCGTGAAAACCTCTTTGTTCTTTTTGAGCATATTGCGGATAACCCAAGGATCACCCAAATTGACCCAAGTACCATCCGTACGATGCGTCAGGTAAGACGTCGTTTATTGGGCGACTTGCAAGATTATGCAGGGTGTCGAGATGCCTTTTTACGCTTGCTCAAACATCCAAATGGCATGGGTAGAGCCTTTACATTAATGCACAAGCACGGTCTTATTGCCGCTTACTTACCGCAATGGCGCAATATTTTCGGCCAAATGCAGTTTGACCTATTCCATGCCTATACCGTTGATGAGCATACGCACAAACTTATCAACAATATTTATCGCTACTTTGACAAAGAACACATCAGTGAATTTCCCATTTGCTCTGAGATAGTTGCCCGCATGGACAAACCAGAGCTGCTGTACTTAGCCGGTATTTTTCATGATATTGCCAAAGGCCGGGGCGGCGATCACTCCGAACTTGGGGCAGTAGATGCCATGGCCTTTACTAAGATGCACGGATTTACACAGTCAGATGCGAAGCTTGTGGCGTGGTTGGTGCAGCACCATTTATTGATGTCAGTGACGGCTCAGCGCAAGGATATTAACGATCCTGATGTTATCGCGGAATTTGCACAAAAAATAAAAAACGAACGTCAACTAGATTATCTTTATTGCTTAACAGTTGCCGACATTAGAGCCACCAATGACAATCTTTGGAATGACTGGAAAAACACGTTATTACGAGAGCTATACCTACATACTCAACGCGCGCTCAGATTGGGTCTTGAAAACCCTATGGATATGCGCGATCAAATCCGGGATAAAAAGCGCCAAGCAAAACAGCGGTTGATTAATTTAGGCTATTTTGAGGAATATATTGATTTAATTTGGTCACGCTTTAAAGCAAATTACTTTACTGCCTTTAGCGAGCAACAAATTTCGTGGCACTCAGAGCACTTACTGCAATCAAACGACCTTAGCCAGCCAAGTGTTATTGTTTCAAATAAACCCATGCACGGTGGCACGCAAGTATTTGTGTATAGTCCCTATGAGTCGGCACTGTTTGCCAAGCTAGTCAGTGTCATTGGCTCTAAAAAAGCACAGATCCAACACGCACAGGTAATGACAACCAAAGACAGCTACGTCGTCTTTAGTTTTGTCATTTTAGAAGTGAACGGCGATCCGCTCAGTACCAGCCGTGCAGCTGGCATCAGAAAAGGTCTGGAAACGCTACTTAAAGATCCGAAGAAAAAAATCCGAATTAAAAAGAACCGCTCGCAAAAGTTTAAAGACTTTAACATCAGACCAAAAATTATTTTGCGCCCACATGCACGCGAAAATCGTAGCCTAATTGAAATTCAGGCTATTGATATTCCTGGACTGCTGACTAAAATTGCTGAGGTGTTCCAAGCCTATTCACTTCATATTCATGCCGCACGCATTACAACCGTCGGCGAACGTGCAGAAGACTTTTTCGTGGTCTCGAACAAAGACTATGAGGCGCTCGACGAAGTACAAAAAGCCGAGCTTCACCGAGCGCTACTTAAAAAATTAAATGCTGAAACAGAGTAAAGAGGAATTTATGTCTGATTTAAAAACGACGATTGAAACCGCGTGGGAAAACCGCGATACCATTACCCCAACGGCAGTATCAGACGAAGTAAAGCAAGCGATTGTTCAAGCGCTTGAGCTTTTGGACTCTGGTGCTGCGCGCGTTGCTGAGAAGATTAGTGGTGAGTGGGTTGTGCACCAATGGCTAAAAAAAGCGGTGTTACTGTCTTTTAGAATTCGTGATAACCAACCGATGAGCGATGGTGTAAATCAGTTTTACGATAAAGTGCCACTGAAGTTTTCTGATTACACACCTGAGCAGTTCCAACAAGGCGGCATGCGCGTGGTACCAAATGCGGTGGCTCGTCAAGGTAGCTTTGTGGGTAAAAACGTTGTGCTGATGCCATCTTACGTAAATATTGGTGCTTATGTTGATGAAGGCACGATGGTAGATACTTGGGCTACGGTAGGATCGTGTGCACAAATTGGTAAAAACGTTCATCTATCTGGCGGTGTCGGTATCGGCGGTGTGTTAGAGCCGTTACAAGCTAATCCAACCATTATTGAAGATAATTGCTTTATCGGTGCTCGCTCTGAGATTGTCGAAGGGGTTATTGTTGAAGAAGGCGCCGTTATTTCGATGGGGGTATATATTTCACAAAGTACACGTATTTATGACCGTGAGACTGGTGAAATCCATTATGGTCGAGTACCAGCTGGCGCAGTTGTAGTGCCAGGTTCACTTCCAAGCAAAGATGGCTCTCACAGCCTATACGCGGCTATTATTGTGAAAAAAGTGGATCAACAAACGCGTGAAAAGGTCGGCATTAATGCACTACTTCGCTCAATAGACGATTAATACCCATTACTTTAATTATGTGGTCTATTTTGGGGCAAAGAACTCTTGTCGATAACAACGCTTTCTTGCCCTGCTCACAGCGAGGTACCTACGCCCTACTGTAAGCAAGTATTAAGACTAATTGGTATAACAATCACACTTTTAGTATGAGGGAGCTTGAGGCTCCCTTTTTTCAGATATTACCAACGATAATCTAGTGAAACGAGGACATTTCTCGGCCTACCAGGAAAATACCTTTCACCGCTGAACGACGTATAGTCAGCTCGCTCTGCGTAACGCGTATTCGTGAGGTTTTTCACTCTCATAGTCAGTGCAAGTTGAGGGCTGATCTGCCACCTTCCTCTTAGTGTAAGCAGATCGTGACCTGCGTAACGATGTTGGTTTTCAGGATCAGTAAAATAGTCTCCAACATGATGCCAAGCTAACGACCAGCGTAAATTTTCTAATGCCTGCCAATGTAGTTGCACATTCGCTAAATGCCTTGGTGCTGAGTCTAAATCATTCCCGTTGATATTAATGCCATTGAGGATGCTGTTTTGCTCAAAGGTGTGTTTGGCATGAGTCGCTGCCAGGTCAATCTTCCAATTTGATGATAGCTGATAGCGTAATTCTAATTCCATCCCTGCATGTTTCGAACGTCCATTATTAATATAGAAAAAATCACTATCACGGAAAATCAGGTTTTCTTTTTCCATGACATAAACGGCTGCCTGATATGTCAGTTTTTCTGTGCTACCCTTTACGCCAAACTCAATGTTGTTAGCGTTCTCCTCTTTGAGCGATGCTTTGCGCTGTGCTCGTTGCAACTGATATAACTCAGCGGCTTGTGGGGCACGATAACCACTAGATATATTCGCGTAGGCTATATGAGACTGCGCAAACGCATAACGTATCGCAAACTTTGGGGAAAAATAATCAAAGCGGTCTATGTCACTGGCTGGGCGACTATAACGACACCCCCCTTTGCTACATTCTGAACCATCTTCTTTGGTTCGTCCTACCGGTAAGAAGTTATGATAGTCATAACGCATTGATTCATAACGCCCGCCTAATTCAAGCAACCAGTTATCTTGCTGCCAGATGAATTTTGCAAAAGGTGCGATTTGGCGAGCATCTACTTCATAGTCGTAGTGTCTTCCCGTTGGGATCGTAGCTTGTAAAAAAGGAGAACCTTGCGTTGGGGTTGGTTGATATTGCAACATCTCACCTTGGGTATACTCGGCATCTAACCCCCAGTCTAATTGAATATTTGTGCTTAGTTCACTTTGCACTAGAGTCTGCAACCCGACACCCGTTTGACCATTTTCTTCAAAGGGCTTACCTGGTAAAAAATGTTTAACAAACTCCATCTCCTGCCAACGTAAGTAAGGTTTTAGTAATACTGTATCGGTATTATTCCAAAGCCAAGAAACTTCACTCCATGCCCGAAATGATGAAGCTTTTCTAAATGCCTCAGGGTTTTCATTTTGCTTTGCTAGTGTCTCATCTTTATAACTATCAGCACCTGTTATATAGCCTGCAGTTTGCTGGTCTAAATGAGTATACGTCATACCTGAAACAACACTAGCAAACTGACCTTGGTGTTTGTGCTTGAGGCTTAACTTCTGCTGTTCTACGCCTTCACCATCGCGATAACCAGTATCTTTTGTGATCGTCAGCGCTGAGCCGAGCCCTAATGACTCACTGCCCGCTTGCATACGTGCTCGACTATAGCCATACGAACCAATATCCAAGCCAATACGTGCTTCATCCGAGGTAGTGTCAGAAGTGATCACGTTTACCACCCCATGAATGGCATTAGAGCCATAAAGTACGCTGTTTGGCCCTTTCAGCACTTCTATACGTTTTGCTGCTTCAAAATGAGATTCAAATAGTTCATTGATATTGCAAAATCCAGCGGCTCTAAGCGCAATGCCATCCTCCGCCGTTAAGAGTCCTCCACAGGCTCCGGCACCGGATAGTACTTGTGATCTTAGCGCTGGCAGATATTCTTGCCCATTTCCATGCTGCATATTGGCACCCGCTACTAGTCTAAGCGCCCTTTCAATATGAGTAACACCGATATCCTCTAACTGCACCTCGGACAATACTGACAGACTAACGGGGTTCTCTGTGCTAGTAACCGCCAGCCGTGATGCGGTTGTGGTTATAGTTTCCAATTCATTACTTGATGCAGCGATACTTAACTGTGGCGCAAAACCAAGCACTGCTAGAGCAGACACTAATTTTTTCATTCTATTACCAATTCAATTAACTTAATTAAGTGCTCTATTTGAAGCGAGAAAGCTTTATTGACAGCACCCCTAGCGCATTTTGCAATCTCCAAGGTACTATCAGACAAAAAGAAAGGGCTACTCAGCCCCTTATCATAATGCTTTACTTGGTGTTATGCTTGCCTTGCCTCTAGCATCAATCGCTTCATGTCGCGGACTGCCTTTTCTAAGCCATCAATCGCCGCCCTTGCGATAATCGCATGACCAATATTTAGTTCATAAATTTCTGGCATTTCTGCGATCGCTTTCACGTTGTGATAATGAAGACCATGTCCTGCGTTCACGATCAGCCCTAAACCGTGTGCATATTGCACACCTTCACGGATCCGTTCTAGCTCAGCCTTCATTTCAGTGTCATTTTCAGCATCAGCATAAGCACCGGTGTGGATCTCAATATAAGGTGCACCTGTTTCCTTTGCAGCGTCTAGCTGCTTTTTATCAGCATCAATAAATAAACTTACTTTAATACCAGCGTCAGCTAAACGCTCGGTTGCTGCTGTGATCTTTGCTAAATTTCCAGCCACGTCTAGACCACCTTCAGTGGTAAGTTCTTCACGTTTTTCTGGCACGAGGCAAACGTATTCTGGCTTTACTTCACAAGCAATGTCGAGCATTTCGTCAGTCACTGCAATCTCAAGATTCATACGTGTTTGGATGGTTTTAGCCATCACATAAACATCGCGGTCTTGAATATGACGGCGGTCTTCACGTAAGTGAATGGTAATACCATCTGCGCCCGCGTGTTCAGCAACAGCTGCCGCATGTGCAGGATCTGGGTAACTTGTACCGCGAGCCTGACGGAGCGTCGCAATATGATCTACGTTTACCCCAAGTAAAATATCTCTCATTGTTTATCCCTTGATAATAATATCAATTTTCTTAATTAAGTGGTCTATTTTGAAGCGAGAAAATTTTGTCGATAACCCCGCTACCGCATCCTGCTATCGCCAAGGTACCTACATCCTTGTAGGCAAGGCAAAAATTTTGCTATTTAGTTGTTCTAAATAAGAAATTTTTAACGCGGTTACCGTCAGATTTACTCCTTCAAATTGAGCAAGTATTAAGTCAAATTGGTATAAGACATTGTGTGCGATTCATCGCCCACCACTGCAATACTGGTATTATTGTACTGCGCTTTGTTAAGTGATTTTATTTCTTTGAAATAAATAGTTCTCTGCTTTTAAGGCCCTGCTTACCAACCAAAGGCGCCATTAGCTTGCGAGTTAGCCACTTTGCCGCCCTGCGTACCGCAAGGTCTTCATAATCATGAGCAGCAATTGCCAATAGCATACTACCTGGTATCGTATCAGGTTCCCGACCAACTGCAATAAAACCATATTCAGCAATATACTTATACGCTGCTTTTGGCTTGATTGGATTACCATCTGCATCAAATTCTAATTCGACTGCAAACCCGAGTTCTGCAAGCAGTTGTAGTTCAAAACTGCGCAATATTGGTTCAACATCGTCATCTTCGGCCAGACGAGTAAGATGAAGCTGATACAGCTCAAAAATTTGCTCTAAAGGTTCGTTTGTTGGCACAACTCGTTGTGTCAATTCGTTAAGGTACAAACCACAATAAAGCTGACGGCCAAGTAACTGTATTTGATTATCAGTAGGTTCAAATCGATTTACGTACTTGAAGTCATATTTACCGGCATATTGCAGCAATAGTAGGGAAAAAGGTCGCAGTTGAGCGTTATGTTTGAGGGCTTGCTTGCCCTTGACGCGGGCAAGCATTTTGAGTTGTCCAACACCTTCGACAAGCACATCAAGCAGCACCTGAGAATCGCTATAAGGTCTGCGATGCAACAGGTAAGCCTGCCGAAAGTCGCTGTCCAATCAGTCTTCTCCGTATCCTAAGCTACGAAGAGCACGTTCGTCATCTGCCCAGCCAGATTTTACTTTAACCCAGCATTCTAGATAAACTTTATTATCAAGCATGTTTTCAAGATCTTTACGCGCTTCGCGACCAATGACTTTTAGCTTCTCGCCTTTATTTCCTATGACCATTCGTTTTTGCGACTCTCGCTCAACTAAGATCAAAGCATTGATCTGCCAAACTCCGTTGTCCTGCCACTTAAACTGTTCGATTTCTACGGTAACTGAGTACGGTAGCTCATCGCCCATAAAGCGCATTAACTTCTCACGCACAATTTCCGCCGCTAAGAAACGCATAGAGCGGTCTGTCACATAATCTTCTGGGAAATAAAACTCACACGCAGGTAGGCGTTTGTGTACTTCCTCTTTGATCATATCAACGTTCTTACCTTGCTTAGCCGAAATTGGAACTATGCCGATAAAATCGCCCTGCTCACTCAGCCATTGAATATGTGGCATCAACAAGCCTTTATCTTTGACTTGGTCGGTTTTGTTCATGATAACCAAAATTGGACGACCACTGTCTTTTATCTTAGTTAGCACCATTTCATCATCAGCTGTCCAGTGCGTCCCCTCAACAACAAACAATACCAGCTCTACGTCACCGATAGAGCTTGAAGCGGCTCGGTTCATCAAACGGTTAATGGCGCGTTTCTCTTCAATATGAAGTCCAGGAGTGTCAACATACACCGCTTGATAGTTACCCTCAGTGTGGATCCCCATAATGCGGTGGCGTGTCGTTTGTGGTTTGCGTGAGGTAATACTTACCTTTTGCTCGACCAACTTATTTAATAGTGTCGATTTACCTACGTTAGGTCTACCGACTATGGCAATCATGCCGCAATGCGTATCAAGCGTCATTCTTTAAAATCTTTAGCGCTTTTTCGGCAGCTTTTTGCTCAGCTTTGCGTCGCGAGCTGCCTACTGAAATTATACTTTCCATCCCTTCCACTATACATTCAACCGTGAATGTTTGGTTATGAGCTTGCCCTTTTGTATCAATGACAGTGTAACCTGGCAGTGGCAATTTGCGTGCCTGAAGATACTCTTGAAGCAATGTCTTTGGATCTTTTTGATTGTGGCCTGGCGAAATAGCAGTCAGTCTTGACTCATACCAATTTAACACCAAGTTTTGGCATACCTCGATATCTGAATCAAGAAATACCGCGCCGATGATTGCTTCTACTGCATCTGCAAGTGTCGATTCTCGACGGAAGCCACCACTTTTCAGCTCGCCTGGACCTAAACGTAAGTAGTCTCCAAGCGCAAACTCCACTCCGAATTCAGCTAAGGTTTGGCCACGAACAAGTGTTGAGCGCATGCGGCTTAAATCACCTTCACGCGCTTTAGGAAATTTGTGATACAACGCATTGGCGATCACAAAGCTTAAAATAGAGTCACCCAAAAATTCTAGACGCTCGTTGTGCTGGCCTTTGTGACTGCGATGCGTCAAAGCCTGCTCAAGCAGCGCCTTATCAGAGAAGTTGTACCCTATTTTATTATAAAGTTCTTCTACATTTCTTTTCATTGTTACTGAATACTACCTAGGCGTTCAAAACGAACACCAGTTGGAACCCACCCTGGCAAAATACTGTCTGGGCCATTATCAAAGTCAAAGCTTAGCCAAATAAATACCGCTCGGCCAACCAGATTTTCGTCTGGTACAAAGCCCCACATACGACTATCTTGGCTATTATTACGGTTATCTCCCATCGCAAAATAACTGCCCTCAGGCACTACCCACTCATCGCGGCGAGTACCAGGTTGCTGATAGTAGCGATCTGTTAGCTCTAATACTTCAGGGTTAATTAAAATATCATGCTCTACATTAGGCAAATGCTCAGTTAAACGCACTAACTGCATTGGCCCTTGTTTAAATTCGTCGCGGTTAACAATATCGACATCAATCTTATTGTACTCACCACACGTTAGGCCATTGACTTCACTTTGTCCTTCATCACACTTTGGCTTTATGTAAAGCTGGCGATTGCGATAAACTATATGATCGCCGGGTAAACCAACGATACGTTTAATAAAATCAATACGTTCGTCTAGCGGAAACTTAAACACAGCAATATCACCACGCTCAGGTGTACCTGTTTCGATGAGTTTGCTACGCCATACCGGATCTTTTATTCCGTATGCGTACTTTTCCACCAAAATAAAATCACCATCCAACAAAGTTGGCATCATCGAACCTGACGGGATTTGAAACGGCTCAAATATAAACGAACGAAAAATTGTGATCGCTGCAATCATCGGGAAGATTGATTTTGCATTTTCAACAATGGCAGGTTCAGGTGCAATCTCTGCAATGACGTCGTCATCTAACTGTGTGTCAGACGCACCTTGCGCGATAGCAAGCCTAGCTTGTCTTTTTGGCGCGTACACCAAATGATCGATCAACCAAATAAGGCCTGAACCGACCGTGAGTAGCACCAATAAAATTGAAAAATAACCTGCCAT
Source organism: Pseudoalteromonas sp. McH1-7 (assembly GCF_013366255.1). Classification (NCBI taxonomy): domain Bacteria; kingdom Pseudomonadati; phylum Pseudomonadota; class Gammaproteobacteria; order Alteromonadales; family Pseudoalteromonadaceae; genus Pseudoalteromonas; species Pseudoalteromonas sp. McH1-7. The sequence goes on from NZ_JABWPQ010000011.1 coordinate 110,439, forward strand.
TTGTATTTCCTGTTACTTGCCTACTTTCAATATTGCTAAGAATGCGTCTTGTGGCACTTCAACGTTACCAAGTTGCTTCATACGCTTCTTACCTTCTTTTTGCTTTTGCAGAAGTTTTTTCTTACGACTGACGTCACCACCATAACATTTAGCGATTACGTTTTTACGTAGCTGTTTAACGGTACTACGAGCAATGACGTGGTTACCAATTGCAGCTTGAATTGCAATATCAAACATCTGGCGAGGGATTAATTCTCTTAGCGCTTCAGCAAGCTGACGACCTCGGCTTTGCGAGCCATCACGGTGTACAATGATTGCAAGCGCATCAACGCGGTCGCCGTTAATAAGAATATCTACACGTACCATGTCTGATGCTTCAAAGCGCTTGAAGTTGTAATCCAACGATGCAAAACCACGGCTGGTAGATTTTAGCTTATCGAAGAAATCCATCACGACTTCTGACATTGGCAATTCGTAGGTTACCGCTACTTGCTTACCATGGTAACTCATCTTGGTTTGCACGCCACGCTTCTCAACACATAACGTAATTACATTACCCAAGTACTCTTGAGGAACTAAGATATTCGCTTCAACGATAGGCTCACGGATCTCAATAATATCATTAACTGGAGGCAAATCTGATGGGTTATCAATTTTTACCACACCGTGCTTAGTTTCTACTTCATAGATTACCGTCGGCGCTGTGGTGATAAGATCCATGTCATATTCACGCTCTAGACGCTCTTGGATGATTTCCATATGAAGCATACCAAGGAATCCACAACGGAAACCAAAACCTAGCGCCGTCGAGTTTTCAGGTTCGAAGAATAGCGACGCATCGTTTAGGCTTAGTTTGTTCAGTGCATCACGGAAGTTTTCGTAATCATCTGAAGAGATAGGGAACATACCTGCATAAACTTGCGGTTTTACCTTTTGGAAACCTGGCAAACGCTCTGTCGCTGAATCCCGAGCCATGGTAATAGTATCACCAACTGGTGCACCATGAATGTCTTTGATACCTGCGATAACAAAACCAACCTCACCCGTTCTTAATACTCCGGTATTGGTCTGCTTTGGTGTAAAGATACCGACCTTGTCTACTTGGTGAGCTTGCTCAGTAGACATAATCTTGATCTTTTCACCCGCTCTTAACTCACCATTTTTTATACGTACTAATGATACAACACCTTGGTATGGGTCAAACCATGAATCAATAATCAGGGCTTGTAAAGGCGCGTCAATATCCCCCTCTGGCGGCGGAATATCGCGCACAATGACTTCAAGCACTTCATCGATACCGATACCGGTTTTAGCACTACAACGAACGGCTTCTAATGCTTCAATACCAACAATATCTTCAATTTCTTCGGCTACGCGAAGTGGATCAGCTTGTGGTAAGTCAATTTTGTTCAAGACCGGGATCACTTCCAAGTCCATTTCAATCGCTGTATAACAGTTAGCGAGTGTTTGTGCTTCTACACCCTGACCAGCATCAACTACAAGTAGAGCACCTTCACACGCTGCTAAAGAACGTGACACTTCATAGGTAAAGTCAACGTGTCCAGGTGTGTCGATAAAGTTAAGCTGGTAAGTTTCACCATCTTTGGCTTTATAATTAAGCGTCACACTTTGCGCTTTAATGGTAATGCCGCGCTCACGTTCGATGTCCATCGAATCCAGTACCTGCTGCTGCATTTCGCGGTCTGTTAAACCTCCACAAACTTGGATTAAGCGGTCTGATAACGTCGATTTTCCATGGTCAATGTGGGCAATAATAGAAAAGTTACGGATATGCTTCATATACTGGATTCAATACTTCTGTTAGTCACAAATAGAGATTAAGGTCTCGATTTTACATTTTATTTAGTACAATCACCATCTATTTGCGTTATTGCTAGACTAATTGGGTAAATTTTTATCACTTTTACCTGATGTTTCAATGAGTCCCCCTTCATTTTGGCTAAAAAGAAACCAACCGAGGCACTTAAAAATGCACTTACAATTTGTAAGGGTTCACTGAGGTTAAGGACAAGCGCAGTAAAAAACATCGCAATGAAGGCAAAAAATAGCGGCAACATGTAAACGTAAAAGGCGTGCCTAACCACATTAGAGTCGTCAAGTGCCAGTTTAATTTTTTGTCCGACAGCAACAGAAGACTCTGGTAGTTCAATAGGAAATTGCTTCTTATGCGTGCCGAAAAGCTTAGCAAATACTTGTGACCCACACTTACCATTACAGCCTTCGCAAGCGGGCTTTGGTTCAGCCTCGAGGTATACAGTTGCCCCCTTAATGGCTGCAACTGTCAATGTTTGTTCAATCATAAAGGTCTTTTTACAGACTCAGCTATTGCCTTCGCGGTCATTGCAGGAATATTTCCCACTACAGATACATCAAACGCACCAGTATTGTGAACGTATACTGTAGTTGCCCCTGATGACAGTGCACCGCTTGGGCGCTGGCCTGGTAATGGGCGCTGCACGAACACCGATATATCTACTAAACCATCTGAAAACAAATAGTAGTCTGCTAACTCATTATTCAAATCTAATTTATGTCTATCAGATTTTAACAGCTCAAAGCCTTGAGGCAACCATCCAATTTGCCAGTTACTTTTGGCACCACTATCAATTGTTTGTAACAGTCCAGAGATCGGCGCTGGAAATTGCTTTTTTGATAGCTCAAGTAATTGTTCTGTAGGGTTCTCAGTGACACTTATGTGGGTAAGCTGGAGTTGCTCTAGCAATTCCCCTTGTTGATTAACATAGGCAGACTTAAGTAGCAAAGAAGACTCTGTATCAATCCAAAGCCAATAGTTGTATTTTGAATCATCTTTTGCTTCGAGCCTAACCAATTGCGCTGGTCTATCAACGATACGCCCTTTTCCGCCTAAAACAAAATCATAGCTGTCTTTCAAACTATCGATATTCTTGAATAGCACTTCAGGTATGGGGCCTGCTATAGAATCTGTTTGAATAGTATAGGGGTCAGATTTAGGCTCAAAGTAAGTTACTTTGTCGCCAATGCGAACCATTTCAAGCCCTGCGCCATTGAGCAAACTCAATAATTCAAGCTCGGTTCCACCTAAATTGCCATGCAGCCAGCGATATGGCTCCATTGACTTACCTTTGACCACAACAAATGAGGCATCAAAGTTGCGATGATGCACAGCATTTGCCATATCCTTTAACAGCTGTTTGGCTGAGATATTCTCATTTGCCCACAGCCAACTAGAGAAAAATACACTTAATACAACTACCAGTGCTCTCATTTATTGCTCTTTTTCCTCTTGTTTGATCTGCGTCTCTTCACCCGTCTGTTGCAGTGCATAAGCCATCCGAGACTGCCTTTGATGTTCAAGCACCAACGCGCCAATTCTTTGTTGCTGCAGCTCTCGGATCCCTTTCGCTGCTGACTCAAGGGCAGGCTCAGTAGATAAACTTACTGGTGATACACCACCAGCAAAGGGGGTTGATTGTAATTGCAAAGTATCATTAACCGGCTGCGCTGGATCACTACTCATGGTGTTAACGCCTAATATGGCGAATAACGAAACGCTCGCAGCGATGGCAACTTGGGCAAAAGGCTTACGCCACGCGCTTAATTCAACTACATTACTTTTTGTCGCAGGCGTTTCCTGCTGTGGTACTGAAACACTGTGTACTGCTTCATTCTCCAGCGCGATTGCAAAGCTTTTTGTTATATCAATACAAGGTGCTTCTTGTTTGTCGCTGCGCATTACATCGCCAATTAGCGCGTACCGCGCAAATTTTTGCTCATCTAGGCGAGCTTCCGATCCCGCATTGAGTGGCAGCTCACCGTCAAAAATTTCCGATGTTGTTAGCTCTTCAGCCACTTTATTTTCAGCTTGTGCCATATTTAAGACTCACCTATTAATGGGTTCAAATTGTTATCTATCGCTTCCCTTGCGCGAAAAATTCTAGAACGGACAGTCCCAACTGGGCAGTCCATAACAACAGCGATTTCTTCATAGCTCATTCCCTCGATCTCACGCAACGTAATTGCGGTTTTCAAATCATCGGGTAAACGGTCTATCGTTTTAAATATCACTGCTTTTACTTCATCACTTAGTAGCAAGTTTTCAGGTGATGCGTTTGACCTTAGCTGATCAGCACCATCATAAAACTCTGCTTCTTCTGCATCTACGTCATTGGCAGGTGGTTTTCTGCCTTGCGCTACTAAATAATTTTTTGAACAGTTAACCGCGATTCTATACAGCCAAGTATAAAATGCGCTTTCTCCCCTAAAGTTAGGTAACGCTCGATAAGCTTTAATGAACGTTTCCTGTGCTACATCAGCCACATCGCCTTGATTTGCTACATAACGAGAAATCAGCGCTGCAACTTTATTTTGATATTTAGCAACTAACAGGTTGAATGCGTTTTTATCTCCCTGTTGAACGCGTTTAACTATATTTAGATCTAAATCCTGCTCGCTCATTCGAGCCGGTACTCCTCTTTGTATTTTTCTAAATCGTAACTAGTTGCCATCATTTACAGCTACTCTGACTTAGTACCGAATAAAAAGTTCTGTTTTTTTGTATTTTTTTTTAAAATAAACGAATTCATCCATCTTTGCGTACTAATTCACGGCAGCTTTTTAGCGCTAACGCGTAAGCTATCTCACAAAAAGTTCTAAATGATTCTCATTAAACGGAACAAACTCTCTGCCTTCTATGATAGCAGATGTGATATAAATAACAGAATTAAACGTAAAAACAGTTAAGATCTTCGAATATGAAAAATACGACTCACCATAGTACCGATGTTGTTATTATCGGTAGCGGCGCAGCTGGCCTCTCGCTCGCTTTATCCCTAGCGAATCACTGTCAAGTCACAGTGATTAGCAAAGGTGCTTTAAAAGAAGGTTCTACGCTATATGCTCAAGGCGGTATTGCTGCGGTATTTGATAAGAAAAACGATAGTATTGAGTCTCATGTCGAAGACACCCTTGCGGCAGGTGCGGGCTTATGTGATCGCGAAGCGGTACACTACACAGCCTCTAATGCAAGAAATTGCCTTAACTGGTTAATAGAACAGGGCGTTCCGTTTGATATGGAAGTCGACAGCAAAGGAAAAGAGCGATTTCATCTCACTCGAGAAGGTGGCCACAGCCACCGCCGAATTTTGCACGCCGCCGATGCCACTGGCAAAGCTGTGCAAACCACCTTAATTAGCCAAGTACAACTACATCCAAGAATTAACATATTAGAACAGTATAATGCGATTGATTTAGTCCAAGACAAAACCGCAAGCCCAAGCTTTATAAAAGGAGTTTACGTTTACAACCGTAAAGCGGATCGGGTCGAAAGTATTACAGCTAAGTTTGTCGCTTTAGCCACCGGTGGCGCGAGTAAAGTCTATCTATACACCTCAAACCCCGACGTGTCATCCGGTGATGGCATCGCGATGGCGTGGCGCGCGGGTTGTAAAGTCGCCAATATGGAGTTTAATCAATTCCACCCAACGAGCTTATACCATCCAGAATTACAAAACTTTTTGATCACAGAAGCCATGCGTGGTGAAGGTGCACTGTTAAAACGTCCAGACGGTACACGCTTTATGCCAGACTTTGACGAGCGTGAAGAATTGGCACCTCGAGATGTAGTTGCTCGTGCAATCGATTATGAAATGAAGCGGTTGGGCGCGAATTGCGTGTATCTCGATATTTCTCACAAAGACAAAGAGTTTATTATTGAACACTTCCCTACTATCTACGCTAAATGTCTAAGTGTAGGGTTGGACATTACCAAAGAGCCGATACCCGTTGTTCCAGCTGCACATTACACCTGCGGAGGAGTAATGACTGACTTTAACGGCCGAACCGATATAGACAATTTATATGCCATTGGTGAGGTTGCGTATACAGGTCTTCATGGAGCAAATCGCATGGCAAGTAACTCACTCCTTGAGTGCATCGTCTTCGCACATGCAGCGGCCAAAGATATTTTGGCAAAAATAAACGACAGCAAAGCGCCTGCTCTTCTCCCTGACTGGGACGAAAGCCGCGTCAGTAACTCTGATGAGGAAGTGGTGATCACCCATAATTGGCACGAATTAAGACTATTTATGTGGGATTATGTAGGGATTGTGCGCTCTACAAAACGGCTAGAACGTGCCTTGCGACGCGTCGAATTATTGCAACAGGAAATACACGATTATTATGCTAACTTCCGAGTAAGCAATAACCTATTAGAACTGCGCAACTTGGTGCAAGTCGCTGAGCTAATTATCCGCAGCGCATTAGAGCGCAAAGAGAGCAGAGGGCTGCATTACACCCTAGACTTTCCAGATATGACCGACAACCCATCACCTACTATATTATCACCAGAAAAATAGCCCAAGATTTGGCTAGTAGTTTTGTAGTGGAGGCGCTACCACCGTTCCACTACACTTCCTGATATAGCAAATGTGTACTAAGAATAGATTGCTTTGACTCCCTCCTACCACCTTGGTATCTGTACCCTCTAGGTAACGCGACGTTACGTACCAATAGCTGGATAACTATTGGCAGTGGAGCCTCCAAAATTGGCCGCCTTTAATACCAGCTAGCCTTGCCTGCATGACGTGGGTACCTCGGTGACTGCGGGGCGTGGTAGCGATGTTATCGACAAAAATTGCTCGCCTCAAAATAAACAGCTTAATAAGGATAATTGGTATAAGAAAGGGATTAACATGCGAAGTTCAGGTTACCTAGCATTTAGCATAAGACGACAAAGCAGTCGCCAATCCGACTCTCGAACGGCGTCACGTCTGATAAACACCCGCTGTTTTAGATGGTGTGCATCCTGTAACTTGAGCTCAATTTGAATGTCAAACCAGATTGTTGCGGCCATTAACCGCCCAGCCACATTCATCGCTGGGGATTGTACCTCTATATAGTTTTTTTCTGGCAACAACAACAAAGTTCCACAGGTTGGCGTGAGAGCTTGATACTGTCTCCAGCACCAATAACTGAGCACAAAACATACTGGTGTGATGAACCACCAAAGCAGAGGGAATAACAATAAAAATAGGAATGTGAGGCACAACGCTAGAACCACAAAGAACTTGTGGCTCTGTTGGTTATACTGAAATTCGACTCTAGACGCGGATCCGACCAAGGATAAATGTAACCATACTTTTTAGCTCTGGATCGGGACATACTTCATGACCCATAAACCAAGCGAACAAATCTGGATCTTCACAGGTAACTAAGCGCTGAAATACATATTTACCCTCGTCAGACAACGCATCATATGCCTCATCAACAAACGGCCCTAAAATAACGTCTAACTCTAACATGCCACGACGGCAAGCCCATTTAACTCGAGCTTTTGGCAGCAACTCAACCATAAACTGATTAACCCCTCATAAACTAATGATAAAATTATACCCACTCTACTGTGCTTATGCCATAAAACTTATAGAAATGGCGCCTTGAAATCGACACTCCCTATCTCCACTTCAGTTTTTACGATAACATTACGAAAACACTTTTATACGGATCAACATTATGTCTATTGCTCGTGCTTTTAAGCTACCGCTTCGGATTATTCGCATTTCAGGTCAAGATAAACTGAGCTACTTGCACGGTCAGGTTACCCAAGACATTAACCTTATCAAAGACGACAACTTCATGTGGTCAGGGCATTGCAGCCCAAAAGGTAAGTTATGGGCGGTATCTCGTATCACCCGCTTTGAAGATGAATACTTGATGATAGCAAGTGAAGCCGAAGCAGAGACTTCTCTACGTGAGCTGAAAAAGTATGGTGTCTTCGCTAAGGTTGAAATCGACTTCGCTGAATGTGAAGCCTATGGCCTGCTCGTTGAAGACACCCAGACCATAAAAGACGCATTTGACGTTAATTTAGACACAGACTCAACAGCATTTGACGTCGAAAACGGTAAGTTACTCAAGCTTGATGCACACCGCTTTATCCTCCTTTCATTTAACAATGCAGGTATACCTGCATCGCTGTCTCTGGAGGCTGACTCTACCCCGTTTATTACAAGCAGTATTCTCGCGGGCGAGCCTGCTCTGAGCTCTGAACACCTTGACGAATTTGTACCACAAATGGTTAATCTCCAAGCTTTAGATGGGATCAGCTTTAAAAAAGGTTGCTATACTGGTCAAGAGACAGTGGCACGCATGCGCTATCTCGGAAAGAATAAGCGTGCAATGTACATTGTTAGCGGAAGTGCGAGTCAACACATCGAAGAAACAGATATCGAGCTACAAATTGAAGATAACTGGCGTCGTGGTGGCAAAATAATCCATCAGACCTTTGACGGCAATACTAACCGGTTTTATGCGTTAGCAGTGATGCCTAATGACACGCCTGCGCATGCAATACTAAGAGCAAAAAATTCACCTGAGGTAGACCTTACCATTCAACCTCTACCCTATTCTTTAGAAGACAACTAACGGGATCTTATATGATTATTGGCCCTAACTCAGTAGTAACTATTCACTACTCAGTTCAAGACAAAGACAACAATACAATTGATAGTACATTTGATGATGAGCCAGTGGTGGCCATGCTTGGCTCTGGTTACTTGATCCCAGGTTTAGACGATGCACTGCAAGGTAAACAATCAGGCGACACCTTTAGTGTCACGATTGAACCTCAAGAAGGCTACGGTGAGCGCTATGATGAGTTAACACAAGCTGTACCTAAGTCCATGTTTGAAGGTATGGAAATTGAAGTCGGGATGCAGTTTAGAGCAACAACAGATGAAGGCGATCAAGTCGTTGTTATCATCGGGATTGAAGATGAAGAGGTCATTGTTGATGCCAATCACCCGCTTTCAGGGATCACACTAAACTTCGACGTAGAGGTCATTGAAGTACGCGAAGCTACAGCAGCTGAGGTTGCACATGGCCATGTACATGGTGAAGGTGGCTGTGGTCACGACCACTGATCTGCATCAAGCAATCAGAGTACTGAAGTGAACGAAAAAGCGCTGACTATTCAGCGCTTTGTTTGTTAATCAATTTACTTTCCATCGCAGCTACCAACTTTGTTTTATCATTAGTACCAACACGATACTTAGTGCCATCTTTCATGACCACCTCAAGTGCATCAAACCCCGCCACAGTATAGACCCAACCATCGGTGCTGATCCGCATGCCTAAGCCATGGCGTAATGAATTCTTCACAGGTTGTACGTAATCAATATCATCAAATTTCAGCGTAATTTTGGCAACCGATGGACCAAACCACCAGCTCAACGTTTGTTGCTGTTGGTTAACCTCAACCGTTAACCCATAAAAAATAAAGGCAACTATCGCGAGGATCACCAAAAATCCAACAAAAGCTATATTTGTGCCCGTAAGGTAGATTGCTAGTGTGGTAAAACTTGCGATAAACGCCAGCAAAAGCCAAATGACCCATGCAAATTGAGTATTTCTATACATTTCTAGTCTTCTTTAATTAAAGCTGTAAACCAATGTCGCACCGAGCTCAGTATCCACTTTCTCTTTGTCGTCTTCAGGTTGTGAGTTATAGCGGTAGATAAATGCAAACTTCAACGCAATACCACCTAAAACTTGAGTAACAAGTGCTGATTCAGCAAAAAGCCGAGAGTTTAGGCCTGATAAAGATTGCTCGTAGCTCACATCCTGATTAAAACGAGTGCGCTTTGATACGTTCCTCTCCCATTGCAATGCCATCCGTAACAACTGACCTTTCTCTGTTCTTTTCTCATCGGGTTCCAATGCTATTTCATTATCTACCCTTGAAATAGACATACCAGGGCCTATATCTATATCAACTGTATTTTTCTTTCCCTCAAACATACGGCTACCATAGCCCAGGGCAACTGTTGAGGTGTATTCTTTGCCGTTAAACCTGTCCCGCTCATAGTCTCCATAAACGAAGAATGACGATTTATCATTGCCAAGCTTGTAATTCCCTTGCGCTGAGCCAAAGTAACGAGAGGCAGAGACATCCTCGACTCCCGTTTCAGTATCTTTTTCACGCCGATACAAGCCATCAAATTTATACTGATTACGCCACGTGGGTAGGTCTTGGTACAAATTACTTTTTAGTTTAAATGAGGTGTTTTGCGTATTGCCTTTGTTAACAATAAATCCAAACTCAACATCTCCATAAAGCATTTCACCCTGATGTTTTGTGTGTATCTCGTCATCAGGCATATTGCCATACTCATGAAAGTCTTCAAATGGATCGGTAGCCTCACTTGGCGATGATAACAGGCCAATGAACACAAAAGTTATAAATCTATATAATGCCACGCGTAACTACTTTTGACTCACTGCTTCCAAATAATATGACAAAAAGGTGCGTCTAAATCTCTGCTGATGAGGATCTTCGCATACACCTGATCAGAATCGTCAAACTCAATACCCACCAGTACTTGAACAAAGTGTTCAGGCTCGGCTTCTTGTTCGTATGTAGTGACACTGGACCAGCTTTCGTCCGGCTCACTCTCCTCAATAAACCCCCGGGCTTCACGATGTTCATTAAATGTTTCTATATCGTGTTCCTCCAAGTTATCTGGTGCTAACTCAAGGAAAATGTCATATGCTTGGTGGGTTACTTCTTCGATTGTACAAAGTCTTGCTGTCATGGTGCTAGCCTGTGGCTTTTACATTAGCGCAATAATAGCAAAATGTGCAAAAACATAAATATCCCGTCGCGATAATCAAACATAAATTAGCGCTAAGTGGTGAAGAAATATCACGAACAGTTGGATCTCAAGACGCTTTTAAGTTATTACTCTAAAAACAGCGCTTCATGCCATAATAAAAGACAGGGACATTTCACTATGATTTCATACACTGAGACTAATAATATCGCTTATGTCACTTTATCTCGTCCCGAGAAACAAAATGCACTATCAGTAGATATGTTTGTTGGTTTAGACAATGCAATAAAAACTATTTCAAAAAACAAAGCTATCCGTGCGGTTGTGATCCAAGGTGAAGGCGCACACTTTTGTGCTGGTCTCGATGTCAAAAGTGTATTAAAGAAACCAACAGGTATTTTAAAATTATTAAGAAAATGGCTCCCAGGAAATGCGAACTTAGTACAACGTGTTGTCCTCGGTTGGCAATCGTTGCCTGTTCCTGTTATTGCTCGCATCACAGGAAATTGCTTAGGGGGAGGCTGTCATATTGCCCTTGGTGCAGATATTCGTCTCGCTGACAACAGCGCCCAGTTCGCTATTATGGAGGCAAAGTGGGGATTGTGCCCTGACATGGGCGCAAGCTTATTATTGCCGGCTAGTATGAATAAAGACAAAGCATTAATGATGACCATCCACGCACAGCGAATAGATGCACAAAGTGCATTAAAAGATGGCTTAATCTCAGAACTATGTGACGACATAGATACGAGACTAGACCAACTACTGTGCCAATTCAGCAACCGCTCGCCTGACGCCATTGCTGCAATAAAGAAAGTATATAATCAAGCCTACAATCAGCCATCTAGGAAATTACTGTGGCTTGAAACTTGGTCACAGATTAAATTACTGGTCGCCAACAACACTAAAATAGCAATGAGTAACGCCTCATCAACAGAGCAGCAGCCTTATCAACCGCGCAAAAAGTGGTAAGTCCCGAGCGGTGTCCAAAAGTATGATAGCTTGCACAACCAAAATACGTAAAATAAAGACTTCACAATCACTTGGGAGCATGAAGTACTGATGCAAAGGTTGCAGTTCATCATTAAATTTTCATTCGGCTTTGCTATTATTTTAGGATGCTTATTGGGTGCCAAATGGATCGTTATGCTGAGCGAGATTAAGCTACCAGCGGCACTACTTGGAATGGGTTTTTTGGTCATATTGTTATTTCTTGGCGTGGTAAAACCTGAGTGGATAGCACCTGCGGCCAACCCCATTTTGAAGTACATGGCGCTATTTTTCATTCCTGCCGGTGTTGGTGTCGTTGAGCATATTGACTTATTTCAGTCCCAATGGGTAATGCTGGCATTACTACTTACTATCGTGCCGACTCTCATATTGACGTCGTTAAGTCCTATCGTTAAACGTATTAAGTTCCGTGATTAATATACTGATTTACTCAACACTCACCATCGTATTGTTTGTCACAATGCGGGCGCTATATCAACGTTTCCCTATAACATTGTTCAACCCCGTATTGCTGTGTATTTTGACTATCTCTACTTTTTTATTACTCACTCAGTTTGAGTATAAAACTTATCAGCAAGGTACGTTGCCAATTCACTATTTACTTGAACCTGCAGTGGTTGCCCTTGCTTTTCCGCTATTTAAACAATTTCACCAAATTAAGCCGGTATTTTTTGCATTGTGCTTTACCAGTTGGCTTGGCGTTTCTTTATCAACCTTGAGCGCTTTTTTGATTTGTAATATGTTTGCATCAGATGACGCTATCGCAGCTTCAATGGCGGCATTATCTGTCACCACACCAATTACATTATTGATAAGCGATTTTCTTGGTGGGATCCCTGCTGTAGCGGCAATTATGGTGATCCTTATTGGCGTTTTTGGCGGCGTTTTTGGATTGCATATATTGCACCTTTGCAACGTACAATCCATGCAAGCGAAAGGTATTGCGTTGGGCATCGCTTGTCATGCAATTGGTACCAGTGCGGCAATGGAACATCACCCAGTAGCAGGCGCATTTTCATCCGCAGCTATGACAATTACTGCCGTGATCACAGCATTATGGGTTCCTGTATTTTATAATTTGCTAGATAGCGTAAACTTTGGATGAGATGGTAAGTAAATAATACCAATTTGACTTAATACTTGCTCAATTTGAAGGAGTAAACCTGACGCTAACAGCGTTAAAAATTTCTTATTTAGAACAACTAAATAGCAAAATTTTTGCCTTGTTATCGACAAGATTTCCTCACCTCAAAATAGACCACTTAATTAAGAAAATTGGTATAAGCTTTGTCTATCGAGTATTTAGCTCAGCGTAAAAGCCAACCGTCAGAAAATAAATTAACCAACAAATATGAGAAAGTATCGTGATTAATCAAGAGATTGAACAAATTGAGCGCTATTACAACATCATTCGTGAATACTTGGTGACTTACAGCTTCCAATTACTCGCCGCAATCGCTATTTTTCTGCTTGGTTTGTGGCTTTCTAAAAAGCTCTCGAAAGCCACCGAAAAATTGATGCTGAAGCACAGCATCGATCCTGCACTTACCAACTTTGTGGGCAATGTTATCAAAGTCTTGATAATCGCCATGTTCGTAGTAATTTCTCTTGGTAAAATAGGGATTAGTATCACTCCTTTTGTCGCTGCCATCGGTGCGGCTTCCTTGGGTGCTGGTCTGGCGCTACAAGGGATGTTAGCAAACTACGGTGCTGGACTTGCTATTATCGCCACACGCCCTTTTGTCATCGGTGATACCATCAGCATTAAGGGGGTGAGCGGACAGGTCAAAATGATAGAGCTTGGACATACTACCCTGATCAATGAAGACAACGTTGAGATCACGATTCCAAATAAACATATTGTAGGGGAAATATTACACAACTCATTTGAAAACTCACTTGTAAAAGGAGAAATTGGTATTGCCTACCATGCCGACTACGAGCAGGCATTACTACTTATCAATAATGCGCTTGCCAATAACAGTAAAGTCAGTCAATCTCCTAAGCCACAGGTTGGTATAGAAACATTTGCCGACAGCGCTGTAGTCTTAAGCTACCGTTACTGGGTACCAACCACTGCGCTAATTGAAACTAAATTAGAGATCAATAAGGCGGTATTCGCTGCCATTAACAATGCCAATATAGAAATACCCTTTCCGCAACGTGTAATTAAACTTATTCAGTAGGCTGTGTAGTAGAAAAACCACTGCGTAAATGAAGATCTCGTTGTGGAAACGGGATCTCAATTTGGTATTTGCGAAACGCATCATCAATCGCCCATAAATAGTCAGAAATTAGGGCTGTCGGCCGCTTTACTTGCTCAGGCTGTACCCACACTCCCAGTGTAAAGTTCAAACTACTATCGCCAAATCCCGTCATCCATACTGTTGCCTCCCTCCCTGCAGTATTGAGTGTATATTGAACATTTTTAGCAGCTTCCAATGCTGCTCTCTTAACGAGCGTTTTATCACTGCCATAGGCAACAGAAAAAGGAATACGAAAGCGGCGGTACTTATCTGACATGGTCCAGTTTGTTATGGTGTTTGATACCATTTCTGAGTTTGGGATCAATAAGTCCACATTGTCATTTGTGCGGATCCAAGTGGAACGCATATGAATGGCAATAACTTCACCAACCATACCATTGTTTAGCTCAACAAAGTCCCCAACCTTAACCGTTTTTTCTAACAGTAGTACTAGCCCTGAAACAAAGTTATTTACCAAACCTTGCAACCCAAGACCAATTCCAACCCCCAGAGCACTGGCCACGAGGGCCAGTTCAGTTATCTCAAAACCAAGTGCGGTCAGTGCAATAATAAACCCGATAAACAACACAATGTAGTGGATAATGCGACCTATCACGTAAGCAGATGTGTGCTGAATAACACCCTGCTTAGACGCAATTCGGTTGAACGCCAGACGCAACACCTTGGAAATAATAAACGTCGCTATCACCACTGTCACAAAAGACAGCGCCTCACCGATTTCTAATGAAAACTTGCCTAACGAAAATAGTTTTTGGTCAAGCCATGGAATATCCATATCTATCTCTTGGGGCACTTTTATCATCACTTTTTTACTTTAATCCTAGTTATACTAAGTGTGCGTGGCTCACACCAGAATTACAAGCATGTATCGCACTGTATAAACCCTACATACTGAGTTGCTTACTCTTTTCGAAGCTCATACCTAAATAACAAATCAATACCACAAAGCCATGAAAATACAGCGACGTTGTATTACCACTCACCGCCACTGGGGAACCCATTGTTTTGGAATAGACTAAAAGTAAAGCTACATTAATTCAGCTAGCCCTTAAAACAAAAAAGCCTTCTGCACAATGAAGAAGGCCTTTGGTAACATCTTTTCAGTATGGCTATGCTTTACGCCATGTCGTTTTTCCCGCGCTATCTTCCAATACAACGCCCATTGCAGTTAGCGCATCACGTGCCTCATCAGCAGCAGCCCAGTCTTTACTTTCTCGAGCAGCTCGACGTTTTTCGATCAACGCTTCAATTTGTGCAACTTCATCATCGCCTTGCTCACCTTTAAGGAAAGATTCAGGGTCTTGCTGGGCAATACCAAGTACCTCAGCCAGTTTTACAAGAATGTATGCGTACTCGCCCGCAGCTTGCGCATCGCTATCTTTTAAGCGATTCACTTCTTTTGACAGCTCAAAAATCACAGGAAGCGCTTCCGGTGTATTGAAGTCATCGTTCATAGCAGCTTCAAAACGCTCAACATAAGCGCTTCCTTTTAGCTCTACTTCCACCAGTTTTACACCACGTAACGCAGTATAGATACGCTCTAGTGATGAGCGCGCTTGCTCAAGGTTTTCTTGTGAGTAGTTTAACTGGCTACGGTAATGACCATTAATTAAGAAATAACGTACCGTTTCTCTGTCAAAAGCTTTTAGTACTTCACGTACAGTAAAGAAGTTACCAAGAGACTTTGACATCTTCTCTTTATTAACTTGCACCATACCGGTGTGGATCCACGTATTCACGTAGCGGCCATTATTTGCGCAGCACGATTGCGCAATTTCATTTTCATGGTGAGGGAATTGTAAATCTGAACCACCACCATGAATATCAAAAAATTCACCTAAGTGCTTTGAACTCATTGCGCTACACTCGATGTGCCAACCAGGACGACCTTCTCCCCAAGGTGACTGCCATGCTGGCTCTCCTGCTTTAGCCTTTTTCCATAATACGAAATCAAGCGGGTCGTCTTTACCTTCAGCTACTTCAACACGCGCCCCAGCCTGAAGCATGTCTAAGTCTTGTTGCGAAAGTTGGCCATATTGCGCAAACGTTGATACGTCAAATAATACGTCACCATTTTGCGCGACATAAGCATGACCTTTTTCTATTAAACGAGCTATCATATCGATGATTTCATCCATGTGACCCGTCACTGTCGGTTCTATGTCTGCCGGTAACATATTCAATGCGTCAAAATCTTCGTGCATTGCTTTGGTCATGCGGACAGTTAACTCATTAATCGACTCGTTGTTTTCAGCGGCACGTTTAATAATTTTATCATCGACATCGGTAATATTACGTACGTATGTGACGTCATATCCGAGGTACCGTAGATAGCGATTCATTACATCAAATGAAACATATGTTCGCGCGTGTCCTACATGACAGAAATCATAGATGGTGATACCACACACGTACATATCAACCTTGCCTTCTTTGAGCGGTTTAAAGGGGGCTTTTTGACGAGTGAGTGTATTGAAAATCTGCAACATGTAGTTTTCTTCCTAAATACGTTCATTTTTAACAAAAGAGTTGATGATCATATCACCTACATTGCAACGCCTCTAGATTTTAATGGCGTTTTAAGACAGTTTTTTGATTTTTTACACCGATTATTACGGAATGCTTTTTCACACCCGCTTAGTTGTTATAAAATAGAGTTTTAACATTCAACACAATGGACACTAACATGGTTGTTTTAGAAACAAATCACGGCGAAATTCGCATTAATCTTTTCGCTGACAAAGCACCAGAAACGGTTGCAAACTTCTTAAATTACGTAAACAGCGACTTTTATAACGGCACTATTTTTCACCGCGTTATTGATGGTTTTATGGTTCAAGGTGGTGGATTTGCACCAGGCATGGAACAAAAGCCTGTTGAAGCACCAATTAAAAATGAAGCAAACAACGGTGTTGCGAACAAAGTAGGTACACTTGCGATGGCACGTACCCCAGATCCACATTCAGCTACTGCACAATTCTTTATCAACGTGAATGACAATGACTTCCTCAACTTCTCGAGCGAAACGTCGCAAGGTTGGGGCTACTGTGTATTTGGCGAAATCGTTGAAGGCATGGACGTAGTGAATAAAATTAAAGGGGTTGCGACTGGCTCTGCTGGCTTCCACCAAGACGTACCACTGGAAGATGTAATCATCGAAAAAGCGTACGTTGCTGAGTAATACCTGTTCGCTTAAACAAATACTCTACTTTGAAGCGAGAAAATCTTGTCGATAATACCGCAACTTCGCCCTTCTATCGGCAAGATCCTTACATCTATGTAGGGAAAGAAAGAATTTTTAACGCAGTTAGCGTCAGATTTACGTCTTCAAATTGAACATGTATTAAGACTAATTGATATAACATCACCACTTTTTTGTTCAAGGCCAGTGCGTATGCTGGCCTGCGTAGTTTTGAGGTCACATGGGTAAAACCTACTTTATCGCCGACTTACATTTAACCGAACACCGCACAGATATCACCGAAGCGTTTTATGCGTTTCTTGACCACCATATGACAGTGGGCGTCGACGCACTGTACATTCTGGGGGATTTTTTTGAAGTGTGGATTGGAGACGATGAAAAGGATCCATACGCCCTAAGGATTGCACAAAAAATAAGTGCACTAAGCGACTTAGGTATTAAAGTATTTTTTATTCATGGCAATCGTGACTTTTTAATCAAGCAAGATTTTGCCAAAGCCTGCAATATGACTTTATTGCCTGAGCAAGCAGTCATTAACCTATATGGTACGCCAACGGTTATTTTACATGGAGACGAGATGTGTACGCAGGATGAAGTGTACCAGCAATTTCGCAAAAAAAGCCGTGGCTGGTGGTGGCCAAGACTAATGCTTGCGATGCCGCTTTGGTATCGCCGCCACGTTGCTGCCAATGCAAGACGAAAAAGCATCGAAAACCAAAAAGGAAAGCCGCCTGAAATCCTCGATGTTACCGAAGAAGCGGTAGCGCAAATGTTTGTTCGGTATGGTGTAAAAAACATGATCCATGGCCATACCCACAGGCCAAAAGTACATGAATATAGTGAAGGGAATGTTCGTACAGTGCTAGGAGACTGGTACTCGCAAAGCTCCTACATTGTTGCTGATGAACATGGTCAACGGCTTATGTGTCACCCATTTAATGGGTCTTAAAAGGCCTACTGCCGGCGTAGTAGACCACTTAATTAAGAAAATTGCTATAACAACAGTCTTACGCTGGTCGTAAGTCTTTTACACAAGAGTAACAAGCAGAGTTATGTGAGTATGGGCAATCCCCCTGCGGGTTTGTAGGTGGTAAGCCAGCACCGCCGATTTGAGGTGTTTGCGCTTTAGGAATAGATTTACCTTCTAGGCTAAGTAGTTTGATTTTCTTTTTCTTAAGTTTCATTTCAATTCCTTAAATTATTATTCTTAATAACAGCTGTTTTGTTACCAGCTGTTACAAAACACTATCAACAACAAAATCAACTGTCAACATACCAGGGACTCAATATTAACAAAAAGATAAAGTTATATTTAACTAGAAAAGGTTGATATACTTTTACTCACAAATTTCTCATGTGATTACTCATGCTGCCAAATGAGATGGATTCAGGATAAATCACTATGCTAATCAGAAACGACATGCTACGTCGCGCCATATTCAAACCTTAGTTTGAATAATAGGCATAGAGGACAAGTCAAGCTAGCTGAATTTCTAGAATGCAATCAAACAACACTAGGAAGTAAGTAAGCCGTAATAAAGCGCACTTACTTCCTTTTTGTTATTGTGCAGCTGGAGCGCCGGAATGAAATTTAAAATCAGGATCGGCTGAGCTTATCAGTTCATTTTCAACTTGACGGAATAACTGGATCCGCCCAGCTACATCACAGCGTTTGGGATCTGTAGCATTGGCAACTTGATGCGCTAAGTCAATGTAATCCTGATAGTGCCTTGCTTCGGAACGTAATAAAGATATATAAAACTTGCCTATTTCTTCATCTAAACACGGAGCCAACTTTGCGAAACGTTCACATGAGCGCGCTTCGATATAAGCACCTATAATCAATTTATCTACTAAGGCCGCAGGTTCAAAAGTACGTATGTACTTGATCATACCGGAAGCATAACGTGATGCCTGAACATACTCAATTGGTATATTCCGAGCTCGTATTATGTCTAATACTTGTTCAAAATGATGAAGCTCCTCTTTTATAAGCCTGACCATTTTGCTGAGAATATCTTGATTGTAAGCATATTCGGGTCTCGCAGTAAGCTCCCCTATCAGCTCATTTTTACTGCCTGAGAAGTCTCCTTCACCAATACCACGATAAATAAAGTCCTCGTAGGGCTGCAACCAGCTCAATAGCGTCTTTGCAGAAGCATCGTCTATTGCATATTTACGGATCAAAAAAGCTGCGCTTTGTGCCGCTTTTAGCTCACAATGCATGTGATCGATAAGCAACAAAGATAAATGCTCGCTTTGACTCGCTTTTTGTATCCAGGTGTGTGGTGTTTCACAACCCAAAAACTGGTTTATTGGTGTCAGTAAATCTGTGTACTTTTCTAGCATAACAACAAAGGACTAATGTGTTTGCGCTATTTTATCATAACTTCTCGCAACAAGGTGCACCATAGAGGGACTCGCTGATAAGTTTTAGATAATTCTGAAAATAGTAATATTGCTATTCTGCTACATTTTCTTGACAAAAATTATCTCATCTCCCATAACTAGATTGAGTTGTACAAAAATAGTACAAACCGATTCATTGAGGGGCTAACTATGATCTTTAATCATCTATGGGGCTTATACGCTCACCCACAAGAAGAATGGCAAACAATCGACAATCGTCACGAAAGCATCTTTTACAGTTTGTCACATATCGCGCTCGTCGCGCTAATTCCCAGTATTATGGGGTACTATTCATCTGTTTATCTTGGTTGGAGCGTAGGCACCGGTGAGCCTGTTTACTTAACCCATAGCTCCGCACTACTGATTGGTGTAGCGATGTATTGCGCACTCATTGTCGGGGTGTTTATTTTGGCCTATCTTGCCCACTGGATGGCTATTACTTTTGGTGCCAACCCTACTTATACACAAACGTTGGAATTGTCAGCATATACTGCAACGCCCATGTTTATGTCAGCATTTGCAGCATTTTATCCAGAGCTTTGGTTTGTGGTCTCTGTTGGTATGGTAGCACTGGCCTACTCAGTATATTTGCTCTATACAGGAGTTCCGATTCTGATGCACATCCCTGAAGAGCGTGGGTTTATCTATGCAAGCTCTGTGGTAACTTGTGGGTTAGTGTTATTAGTAATTATTCTAGCCGCGACGGCCATTCTATGGACAAATGGTATTATTAGCCCTACCTTTACGTAGCGTCTTCTTATTTTAAAGTTGATGCGAAAGCGGTCTATAAGACCGCTTTGCTTTTATCCTAAATTATGAGTAAAACGGCGCTTAGTTTGCGCCGTTTTTTTATGCTGCTCACTTTGGCAAAAAGGCATGGTCGTTGTAACCACACCTTCTGCACTGTCCTTCAGAACTTACAGCGACGCAAAAACCTCATCAGTTTTTGCTGCACAGATAAAGTCATTCTTGTGAAGACCTTTAATAGAATGACTCCACCACGTCACTGTGACTTTACCCCATTCGGTCAGCAAACCTGGGTGGTGACCTTCTTCCTCAGCCATATCACCAACTTTATTTGTAAACGCGAGTGCTTGCTTGAAGTTCTTAAACTTGTATACGCGCTCAAGCTGCATAATGCCATCGCGTACTTCAGGTACCCAATCAGGGATCTGTTTCACGAGAACGGCGAGCTCTTCATCTGATACTTTAGGCGCATCTGCACGACACGCTTCACATTTTTGTGCACTTAAATCAGACATTGATAATTCCTCAACTTGCTAGTTTTTCTTTTGGGGGAAACTTAGGTTCAAATAACCCTAGCTCTTTTGCTTTTTCAACCAACGACATAATATCCATTTTTGATATTTCAAATAAGTCGTTGATCGAGGTAATTGTGTAGTAAACCGGTTGCATAATATCGATGCGATAAGGTGTACGTAATACATCTTGTACTTGCAACGGCTTAATCTCTGGTTTGTCAGAGTATACGTATTGTGTTTCTCCAGGGCTGGATAAAATACCACCGCCGTAGATGCGAAGACCTTGCTCGGTTTGCATTAGGCCAAACTCAACGGTAAACCAGTACAAGCGTGCAAGATATACCCGGTCTTTTTTCTGTGCCGCGTAGCCTAACTGACCATACTTATGTGTAAACTCTGCAAACGCTGGGTTCGTTAGCATGGCACAGTGGCCAAAAATTTCATGGAAAATATCAGGTTCTTGAAGGTAATCGAACTCTTCTCGTGAGCGGATAAACGTTGCTACTGGAAATTGCTTATTCGCGAGCAATCTGAAAAATTCATCAAAATCAATCAATGCCGGCACTGGTGCTACTTGCCACCCTGTTTCTTTCTCAAGTGCTGCATTTAATTCGCTTAACTGCGGGATCCGATCGTGTGGTAGGTTTATTTTTTCAAGCCCAGCTAGGTACTCGTCACAGGCTTTCCCCTTTATACACTCTAGCTGACGCGCAACTAACTCAGACCAGATTTGATTCTCTTCATTCGTCCAAGCGATAACGCCATTTTCATCCGGCTGCTTAGAGACATATTTACTTGCTTTAGCCATTTTTCATTCTCACCTAATTCACTCCAATTAATACTTTCGCAATCTGAGTTGTAGTCCTGTTGAGTAGTTTGGAGTGCTTCAACTTGTGACTTTGATACTAAGTAAAAGTGACATAAAGTTTAATAGGCAAGGCGTTTATCAACTTTTGCACAACCCCTAAAAACGTAAATAAATATGCACACCAGTGTAACATTAAATTTACGCACATACAAAAAAGGGGCTATAACAGCCCCAAAGTAAACTTATTTATACATCTATATTTTATCAAATGCTTGCTTCAAGTCATCAATAATATCTTCGACGTCCTCAAGCCCAACAGAAATACGAATTAACCCGTCAGAGATCCCTGCTGCCAGCCTTTCCTCTTGGCTATACGGAGAGTGCGTCATAGAAGCAGGATGCTGGATCAGTGTTTCAGGGTCGCCAAGACTCACCGCTAGCGTGCATAATTCAGTTGCATTTATAAACTGCTCTCCTTGCTCAATGGAGCCATTTATTTCAAATGCAATCACCCCTCCGGCACCTTTCATTTGCTCTCCAAGATACTGATAACCCGGATGCGAGGGTAACCCTGGGTAATAAACGGTATTTACTTTTGGATGAGCGTCTAAAAACTCTGCAACGGCCTGTGCACTTTGGCAATGACGCTGCATTCGTATTGCGAGGGTTTTTAGTCCACGGTTAATCAACCATGCGTCATGTGGGCTGATAGTCGCGCCAATATCTTTCAATACGGTAAGCTTGATTAATTCGATATGCTCTTTAGAGCCACAAACTAGCCCTGCTACTACGTCACCGTGTCCGTTTAGGTATTTGGTCGCACTATGGACAATAATATCCGCACCAAAATTAACAGGTTTTTGCAGTAGTGGGGTCATAAATGTATTATCAACAACAAACAACATCCCATGCTGTTTGGTGACCTCCCCCAACATTTTTAAGTCTATAACTGTCATGTTAGGGTTGATTGGAGTTTCAGCAAATAGCAGCTTTGTATTTTCCTTGACGGCATCACGCAACGCATCCTCGTCGGTCAAGTCAACAAAAGAAACCTCAATACCAAACCTTGGTAGCATATGCGCGAATAATGCAAAACTACAGCCATACAGTGCGCTTGATGCAATCAGATGGTCGCCTTGCTGCAAAAAGCTCAGTACAGATGCCGAAACAGCCCCCATACCTGTAGCTGTTGCCGCAGCGTCTTCCATTCCCTCAAGTCGAGCAACTTTTTCTTCCAACTCTCTTGTTGTTGGGTTGCCTAAGCGAGTATAGATATAACCGGGCTCTTCACCGGCAAACCTTGCAGCTCCCTGCGCCGCATCTTTAAAATGGAATGTTGAAGTTTGGTACAATGGTGCGGTTAACGCCCCATGCGGGTCATCAAAATGATTAGGTCCGTGAATACACTGACTGTCATCTCTTAATTTTTTCATATTGTCCTGCTGATTTTATTATTGCTAACCAAATAAGCACGTTAGTGAATTAATTAGCGTAGTTTTTTTGTCATGGTCAATATTTAGGGTAGTTTGGAGCAATAAACAAGCATGCCAGATGGGGAGATGGCTAGTTCACTGGTTGTGACTAGCCAGTTTTACTTAAAGAGGTGTATAAAATTGTTGCCGTTTAATCTTTTTTACTACGTCTTAGTAGCACATCAACAACTGAGCTAATCGCACTTTTCAACAGGCTTTGTTTGTGCTCCAAACGTGGTAACGGACGACAAAGCTCCATTGCCTTATACCCTAGTCGAGCAGTAAATATCCCTGCGCTTAGCCCTTGTGCTGAACGAGTAGAGAGCTTACCAAGTAATTCTGCGCCTACACTGGTTGCAGCAAGGTCGCTTACCAGTTCACTCGCGCCAACAAACACCATTTGCTTGAGCAGCATTTTGTATAATGTAATGCGACTACGATAAGCCAATCGAATACCATAGTGCTTGCTGACCTTTTCTACCAGCACGACTCCACGCCAAAGCACCGCCAACATGTCCACAAGCGCAAGTGGACTTAGAGCAACTAAGAGTGCTGATGTTGTTGCATGCTCTTGAATTAGTCTTTTAGCTTCAGCATCTTGCTCCCGCAGCAAGGTTTTTTCATATAAGGTGATGATTTCTTTGTCTGTATGATGGGATTGTAATGCCTCTTCAAACGCCGTAACCTTTTGCTCTGGATGCACTTTTAACAAGGGTGTGAGCCACGCTCTTGCTTCACCGATCTGGTCACTTTGTAACAAACGCTGTGCATCATGCTTAATTTGCTGATGTTGTTTGAGTTTGCTAAGTGCGACGGCTTCCGAAAATAAGAACTTGAATAGTGCGAGTAAACCAAGAGACAACACGGTGGTGTAAAGCGCAAATAGTAGGATATTTTGCTCATAGCTCTCAATCAAAGTCAGTGCCGCTTCAACAATAATAAGTACTAATAACGCCAGAAAAAAACACTGTTTAAACCCAAATCTCCAAGGCGACTCGTAGATGCGTTCAATTTTGGGCAGTTCCGGCTCAGGCACTGTCTCAAAGCTACTAGTTACCAGCAGTTCATCGTCAAGGACTTTGCCTTCACCACCCAAATGCTGAAATTCATCTTGGCTTTGCGTGTCGATATTTAAGCGCCTACCCGAACCTTGATAGGGTTTTGTTTGATCGGTCATCTTAACTTATCTCCAATTAAGAACTGTAAAGCATGATCAAGCCTAATATGCGATAAATTTCCGTGCTTAGCAGGCAGGGGTTCAAACGCTATGAACTCAAAGCCCCCTTGAGGCCAAGCATTTGCTTTTGGGATATGGTCTGGCGGTGTCGGTGGCACATAATTGATAAACTGCTGCTCGCCGACCGGCTTACCATAAATACATTGCACATGTTGTCCCCCCTCCTTCACCGCTCTAGACTCAACACTTCTCACCGAAGAAAGCGACATGGTATCAACCGTTACCCCATTGAAGCGAAGCTCATTGGCACTGTCCACCAGCATTTCATTTAACAACCTTGTTAAATTGGATTGCTGCTCGTTCAAAACGCCATCACACTTATTGGCAGCAAATAGGACTTTGTCTATTTTTGGATTAAATAAGCGAGATAACAAACCGCTTTTACCATGAGAAAACATGGCTAAGATCTGCTTTAACGCAACTTCTTGCTCTTTCAGTGTGTCATAACCATCACTTAGACTCCCCAGTAAGTCAACTAATACAACTTGGCGGTCAAACTGGCAAAAATAATCTTTGTAAAATGGCGCGACCACTTGCTTTTTGTAGGCTTCAAAACGCTCAACAAGCTGTTGATATTGTGAATGCTCGGTAATCTCATTTGGGTGGCTTTGTACTGGGAAAAACAGCAGTATGGGTGCCCCCTCAAGATCACCTGGGATCAACGCCCTACCCGGTTGCAAATTAGATAAACGGGTGTCTCGCTGCAGCTGTGCTAAAAGCGCATGGTAACTTTGTGCAAGCATTTTTAGCTTATTCTCATCCACCGCTTGCGTACTATCAAACTGCTCAACTTGCTGTAAAAATGTTTGTGCAAATGGCTGGTATTTTGGTTTTTTTAGTAGCGCAAACTGCTGCTCACACCATTCGGAAAAAGTCATTTTTAACAGCGGTAAGTCCATTAGCCACTCACCAGGATAGTCATATAACTCAAGATACAGGGTATGAGTTTGCGCTAAATGCTGTTTCAGACCAAGCTCACTATGATACCTAAACGCCAGTGTTAACGTATTGATGCGCTTAGTTGATGCAGGCCACGTTGGCAATTCTTCCAGTAAACAGCTTATGGCTTGCTGATAATCAAAAGTAGGTACTGCTAGCGCTTTTTGTGGCTCAGGACGACATGCCACAAGACGACCTTCACTCACCACATCAAAGAAAGGTAAATTATCTGTGCTGGTTTGGGTTGTGAGATGTTTAATAAGTGCCGTAATAAATGCGGTTTTACCACTGCCGCTGAATCCAGTCACTGCAAGTTTGATATGCTTATCAAAAGAACGGTGAAGCGTTTTTTTGGCTTGTTGTTTTAGCTTATCTAGGGAAGATGGGGTACGAAAGCGTGACGTAGTCATAAATAGAAAATTGCCCCTTTAGAAAATGCCAAGGCGGCTAAAACCGCCTTAAAGCTTGTCGATTTCTCTGCTAACCGTAAATTCAGGGGAAGTTACATAGCGTTCCATATTCTGAATGCGGCCATCAAGTCGTGATAGTCTGTCTTTCAGGTCATAAAGTGCCTGTCTTGGCGGTTCACCTTTTTGCCATACCTTAAACTTCACTGATACCTTATCTTCATCTTTCGCATCAGGTGAACGATTTGGCATCATTTCACGCTTATCTAAAATAAACCAGCAAGCCACATACACGACGATAAATAATGGACCACCAGAGAGTAGCACAGCTGTGATGAATAAAATCCGAACAAGCCACAACTCCATATTAAAGTAGTCACTAAGCCCTGCGCATACTCCGGCTACCTTTCCGCGACTCGGATCACGATATAGTTCTCGCTTTGATCTACTCATAGCTTGCGTCTCCATTGTGGCGACTCTTGATCAAGTAGAGCTTCCAGCGTTTCAACACGCTCTGCCATTTTCTCCGCCTTGTTAGCCAGCTCTATCAATTGACGATGTTCATGCTCACTCAACCCTTGACTGACCTGCTTTTTACTACGGTAATGTAAAATCAACCAAAGCGGTGCCACAATGATCATAAAAATAATCAGCGGAGCCATTAAAACTTCTGCATCAAACATAATTCTCTCCTGCCTTCAACTTGGCTGTTATTATTGTAGTTGGTTGGCACCTACCTAATAGTAGGTGCAGCTATTTTCACTTTTCAGCCATTTTCTTTTTCAGCTGCTCAAGCTCATCATCGATTTTTTCGTTCTTTTGTAAATCGGCTATCTCATCTGCAAGAGATTTTTTACCAAGATCATAAGACTCAATTTGTGACTCTAGACCATCAATTTTGCTCTCATAACGCTCAAAGCGATTCAAGGCATCATCTACTTTACTGCTGTCTAGTGCTTTTTTCACCTCTAATCGAGACTCAGCTGAGCGTTGGCGCAGTACAATCGCCTTTTGACGCGCTTTAGCATCCGCTAACTTATCTTGAAGTGTACTCACTTCCTGTTGCAGCTTTTCAATGTGCGTATCGACATGTGCTAACTCTTTTTCAAGGGCAGCCACATCCTCTGCAGACTTTTGCTTCTCAAGTAAAGCGGCACGCGCTAAATCTTCACGCTCTTTGCTCAGTGCAAGTTCGGCTTTAGTTTGCCAATCATCTACTTGTGCTTTGAGCTGATCAAGACGGCGTGTTAACTCCTTTTTCTCAGCTAAAGTTTTTGCTGAGGTCGATCTTACTTCAACTAGTGTATCTTCCATTTCTTGGATGATCAGGCGAACCATTTTTTCCGGATCTTCTGCTTTATCCAAAATCGCATTAATATTAGAATTCACTATGTCTGCAAAACGAGAAAAAATTCCCATAGTGGTTACCTCTTTGGTTAATAGCTAAATTGCTTACTAACTATGTATCAAATAGCTTGCCAACTTTATCAGATTTAAAAATACAATAAAATCATGTGGTTATTTTATTTTTAAAAGTCCTTTAGTTATCCTGTTTTTTGAAATACACTAGTTATTAGCAAAAATAACTAAGAGTTAGGCAATATGAGCCGTTTCCGTCAACAGGATAATCTATTAGGTCAATCCGACAGCTTTTTAGCGGTGTTAGATAAGGTATCTCAGTTAGCCCCGTTAGAAAAACCAGTATTAATTATCGGTGAGCGCGGTACAGGTAAAGAGTTAATTGCGGCTCGCCTGCACTATCTTTCTGAGCGTTGGGATCAAGAGTACGTCAAACTTAACTGTGCAGCGCTAAACGAAAACCTCTTAGAAAGTGAATTATTTGGCCATGAAAGTGGTGCTTTTACCGGTGCAAGCAAACGCCATGAAGGCCGCTTCGAACGAGCTAATGGTGGTACCTTATTTTTAGATGAGCTTGCTAATACCTCCGCTATGGTGCAAGAAAAACTGCTTCGCGTTATCGAATATGGTGAATTTGAGCGCGTAGGTGGTAAACAAACGGTAAAAGTCGATACTAGATTAGTATGTGCAACCAATGAAGATTTGCCAACACTTGCAGATGCGGGAGAGTTTAGACACGACTTACTTGACCGCCTAGCCTTTGATGTAATAACACTGCCTCCATTAAGAGCCAGAAAAGAAGATATCCTGCTACTTGCTGAACATTTTGCAATTAATATGGCGCGGGATTTGGGCTGGGAATTATTCAGTGGCTTTACTAGAAAAGCAATTGAAAAACTGTTGGACTATCCATGGCCTGGTAATATTCGCGAACTTAAAAATGTAATCGAGCGCAGCCTGTACCGCCATGGTAACGACCAGATACCGGTGCATGACATTATATTCGACCCATTTGCAAGCCCCTTTAGACCGAGTCAACGCATTAAGGCACCTTCTACTCAGTCTACCATCCCTCAAAGTCAATCTATAGAGTCGACTGTGGTAGCAGAGCCGCTTGTTAAGCAGACTGTGGAGCACGAGCTGAATTTCACTTTTCCTTGTGATTTAAAATCACTCTCTAATGAGTATGAAATCACAATGTTGCAAAAAGCACTTGAATTTAGTCAATTTAATCAAAAGAAAACTGCACAAAATCTCGGTTTGACGTATCATCAACTTAGAGGGTATTTGAAAAAATACAACCTGTTGGATCAAAACCAAAAACAAGAGGCCTAGTGGTGCGTATATGGTTTTTTGGTGTGTTGTGTACTGCGCTATTTGGCTGTACAGACCAGACACCAAATAAAGTGAATGATAAGTCGCAAGGCTTGGTATATTGTGCAGAAGCAAACCCTGTGTCATTTAATCCGCAAGTGACCACAACAGGGTCGACGATAGATATTATTGCCAATCAGCTTTTTGATACTCTGATCAGTATCGACCCAAACACAGGGGAGTTTTTACCAGAGCTTGCTAAGTCTTGGCAGGTGAGCGCAGATGGAAAGTCATTTACGTTTACGCTAAGAGATGATGTTCACTTTCACGACACCTTGTATTTTACTCCCACGCGAACAATGAACGCAGATGATGTCGTGTTTTCATTTAATCGCCTATTTGACGTATACAATCCTTACCATTTTATTGGTGATGCAAACTACCCCTATTTTCAGAGTATTGGACTAGATCAACTTATTCGCCAAGTAAAAAAAGTGGATGACTACACAGTACGCTTTGACTTGTTTAATGCCGAAAGTAGCTTCTTATCGAATATTGCCACTGATTTTGCCGTTATTTTGTCTAAAGAATACGCAGATCAACTGATCTCTTTGGAACGCAAACAAGATTTCGATCAAAAACCTATCGGTACAGGCCCATATAAATACCGTGAGTTTATGCGCGATAACTTAATTCGCTACTACCGGAATGAACAATACTGGAAACATCCTGTGTACATGAAACAGTTGGTTTATGATATTACAACCAACGGTACGAGTAGAATTGCAAAAATGCTTACCAAAGAGTGTGATATCACCGCTCATCCGAGCGCAACACAACTCACGGTACTTGAACAACGCAAAGACATTGATGTTGAAAAAGCCGCCAATCTCAATATTGGGTACTGGGCTTTCAATACAGAAAAACCGCCATTTAACGACCCACTAGTACGAAAGGCATTAGCTCATAGCATTGATTTTGAGAAAATCATGCAAGCTGTGTTTTACAATAATGGAATTATCGCTCGTTCAATCCTCCCCCCCTCGTCATGGGCGTTTCGAGCACAAGCAAACATGCCTTCATACGACCCACAAATTGCAAAAGCATATTTAAAGCAAGCTGGGTTCGAAGATGGCTTCACGATGACTCTATGGGCAATGCCTGTGTCGAGAATTTATAATCCTAATGCTCGCAAAATGGCTGAGCTGATCCAACGAGACTTGAGAGACATTGGAGTGACGGCGAGAATTGTTGAATATGAATGGAATACGTTTATTGAACGTGTTGGTCGTCACGAGCACGACAGCGTGCTGTTAGGTTGGGCGGCAGATACTCCCGACCCTGACAACTTTTTCAGTCCGCTGTTAAGCTGCACAGCTACATTCAGTGGCAAAAATCCTGCAAATTGGTGCAATCCAGAGTTCGACTTATTATTGACACAAGCCCTCGATACCAATGACATGGAAGCACGTAAGCATTACTACCGACAAGCACAAGAGATGGTTGTTGAGCAACTGCCTTTGGTTCCCATTGCCCATGGTTTGCGTTTTCAAGCGACTAGCTCTGATATTGAGGGGGTTTCTTTGCGGCCTTTTGGTGGTATTTCTCTAGCAAAGGCAAGGAGAGACTAAGATGTTTGCAAAATATGCTTACAGGCGTATTAGTCTCCTGTGCTTTATGCTCTTTACCCTAACAGTGTTCACCTTTTCACTCAATTACTTGTTTCCAGGGGAGCTAATTACGAACTTCAGTGGTGAGGTGAATTCAAGTTATGCCCAAACACAGGCCCTGGTCGAAAAGTACCGAATCGAAGATAATATTATTGTTCAATATGGTGCCTTTATGGCACGGATGTTTGAAGGTGACTGGGGGTTGTCACTCTCTTCAGGCCAACCTGTACTTGGCCATGTTAAGTTATTGTTCCCTGCAACTTTAGAGTTATGCCTGTACGCATTAACTGTCGCTGTAATAATTGGTGTGCCTAGTGGTGTTATTGCCAGTGCATACCATAAAAAATGGCCTGACAAGATTATTAATTCCCTTAGCTTAATGGGCTTTTCTATCCCCGTATTCTGGCTTGCGTTGCTCTTAATTATGGTGTTTTGCCTTGGCTTAGGTTTATTTCCCATGTCTGGGCGCATTGGCCTGTTATATGAAATACAGCCAGTCACACACTTTATTCTTATCGATATTTATTTAGAGGGCTTTCCATACGGTGGAGCCTCGTTTTGGGATGCAATTCATCATTTAGCACTTCCAACCACCGTACTGGCTATGTACCCAACGACCGTACTTATTCGTTTTACCCGCGATTCAATGTTAGATGTACTTGATCAAAATTATATCAAGACTGCCCGAGCTAAGGGTCTAAATCGCAGTCAGCTTATCCTTCACCATGCACTTAGAAATGCCCTACTGCCTGTGATCAAGCAAATTGGCCTGCAATTTAGTACACTGATTACATTAGCCATGATAACAGAAGTCATATTTTCTTGGCCTGGTCTTGGTCGCTGGCTCATCGAGAGTATCTATCAACGTGATTATCCAGCGATACAAGGGGGCTTATTGGCTGTATCCTTTTTTGTCATTATTGCCAACATGATGTCAGACCTTGTTCACTCTTTACTCGACCCTATCGCAAGGAATCAAGCGCATGGCAAAATTTAGTTTGTTTACTGAGGAGTCTAATCGCTCTCCCTTATTCAGGCTTTGGCGAAAATTTCGCTCAAACCATGTTGCATTAGTAGGCCTTTGGTTATTTTTGGCTCTGACAGTTTTGGCACTAACTGCACCTTTAATCGCGCCATACGGCGTCAATCAACAACATGCAGATGCCTTGCTCCTTCCTCCGTCTTGGCATGATGACGGTGATGTACGATTTATTCTCGGAACTGATGACCTTGGTAGAGATATTCTATCGCGACTGATGAATGGCGCGACCTATACATTCGGTCTGTCAATTATCGCAGCACTCGTGACAACAGCGCTTGGCGTAGTGCTCGGTACACTCGCAGGAGCCAGTCGAGGACTAAAATCTAGTCTATTAAACCATTTGCTTGACATCACTCTAGCGATCCCATCCCTATTATTGGCGATTATCATTATCGCTATTCTGGGTCCAGGCCTTATGAATACCGTATGGGCAATTATCTTTGCATTGCTTCCGCAATATATTCATTCGATTCGAAATCTTGTGGTGGCTGAGCTTGGTAAAGACTACATTATCGCCTTTAAACTGGATGGTGCAAACCGTTGGAGGTTGCTGGTTCGTGGCATATTACCTAATATCTATGAGCATATTGTGGTAATATTTACCATGGCGCTGTCGACTGCGATACTGGATATTGCAGCTTTAGGCTTTTTAAAATTAGGCGCTCAGCCTCCCTCCACTGAGTGGGGAGCTATCCTTCAAGAGAATTTGAGTTTGATATATCTCGCACCGTGGACCGTGGGACTACCAGGCGTTCTTTTATTCATCGCGGTATTATCCACCAACCTTGTTGGCGATGGTTTACGTGAAGCTTTAAAAAATCGGAAGGCCGATTAATGCAATTGTTAGACATTAAGAACCTTACTATTGAACTTCGTACCGAAGATGGCGTTATTAGAGCGGTTGATAAGGTCAATCTAAGCCTAAAAGAAGGCGAAGTACATGCGCTAGTCGGAGAGTCCGGCTCGGGTAAAAGCTTAATTGCTAAGGCCATTGTGGGTGTACTTAATCAACGTTGGACAGTAACTGCTGACAGAATGCACTGGCGAGGTGTCGACTTAATGCGACTTTCACCGGAAAAGCGCCGTAAAATTGTGAGCCAAGATATCGCGATGATTTATCAGGAACCAAGCCGAAGCCTGGACCCTCTGGTGAGCATTTTCGATCAAATCGCTGAATCTATTCCTGACAGCGCACTTAAAGGCGGCTTTTTCGGTCGTCGCAAAGCTCGCAAAGAAAAGGTACGCGCTTTGTTACATAAAGCAGGTATTAGAGACGATAAAAAGATTTGTAGTAGTTACCCGCATGAACTGTCTGAGGGAATGTGTCAGAAAATAATGATAGCCATGGCAATTGCGAGGAGTCCAAAATTACTGATTGCTGACGAGCCTACAACAGCACTAGAAAGCACAGCCCGAGCGCAAGTATTTAGGCTATTAAAAGCTTTAAATCAGCTCAAAAACATGTCAATTTTAATGATTTCTCACGAGCTAGAGGAGATATCTGACTGGTCACATGCTATGCACGTACTGTATTGTGGCCAGATGGTAGAGGCAGGCCCTACCCGTGCTATCTTTAAGCAACCACTGCATCCATATACGCAAGCGCTGGTAAAAAGCTTGCCTGATTTTGGTCAAGGGCTCGGTCATAAAGAGCCATTTTATGCGCTAAAAGGCACTATTCCACCTTTACAACACCTACCAATTGGATGTCGATTGGGGCCTAGATGCCCACAAGCACAAAAAGAGTGTGTGGTAACACCAAGACAAAGTCGCTCTCACGGCCACAGTTATGCCTGCCACTTTCCACTCATTAAGGTGAAGCAAAAATGCAGCCCGTCTTAAAAGTACAATCTCTCAATAAATCTTATGTTTCGCGCCAAGGTCTGTTTAAGCGCCACTCTATGAAGGTGCTTAGGGACGTTTCATTTGCATTGGCACCCGGACAAACATTGGCAATTATCGGAGAAACAGGCTCAGGTAAAAGTACCCTAGCAAAAGTGCTTGCGGGTGCCGATATTGCAGACTCAGGGCAAATACTACTCAATGGGCAAATAGTCGAAGACAGTGGCGTACGAGAACATGATTGCCGCACTATTCGCCTTATCTTCCAAGACCCTACCCGTTCGTTGAATCCAGGACTTACAATCGGCGACATGCTTGATGACTGCTTGCAATATAATACTGAACTTACCGAGGATCAAAGGTATAAGAAAATCAGGATAACGTTAAGTCGAGTAGGCTTGCTTGGTGAACACATTGACTACTACCCTCACATGTTTAGTGGCGGGCAATTACAGCGCGTAGCATTAGCAAGAGCGTTAATACTAGACCCAAAAGTATTGGTATTAGATGAAGCGTTATCATCTCTTGATCCATCGGTTCGAGCGCAAACCGTTAACCTTCTACTTGAACTGCAAGCCGCAACAGGTTTAGCTTATGTCCTTATTACCCATCATTTGAGCTTAGTGCGTCATATGAGCGATGAGATACTAGTATTAAATCGCGGTAAAGTAGTTGAATATGGTGAAACCGAGAGTGTATTTAGTACACCTAAGTCTAAAACGATGCAAAAACTCCTCTCAGCCTGAGCCACTTCAAATACAAATATGGTAATAGTCCCCAGCTACTGCCATATTTTTATCTCAATGTAATGACTTTAGTGCTGCATGTTTAAATACAGCAAAATTATACCAATTATCTTAATTGAGTGGCCTATTTTGAGACGAGAAAATCTTGTCGATAACTCCGCTACCGCGTCCTGCTATCGCTTTGGTACCTACATTCATGTAGGCAAGGCAAAAATTTTGCTATGTAGTTCTTCTAAATAGGAAATTTTTAACGCTGTTAGCGTCAGATTTATTCCTTCAAATTGGTATAAGTATTTAGATTAATTGATATAAATGTACTTTGTATCAGCTTTGCTTTCTAGAATTAATAAGATACTCCGTTAGATCACATTTATATACATAAAAAAAGCGCCAACGCGGCGCTTTTTTCATTATTGAGTTGCTATTGCTGCTCAGCTAATTGTAGCTGTGGCCTAATTACTTCGGCTTTAGCTTCAAGTGCTGCCAGTAGCTCTAAATAATTTTTATTAGCAAATGAGGAAGTGATTGATTGTTTCTGCTGCGGATCTATCTGTCCATCCACGTCTGGAGTGGTTACTGATTTAAGCACCACAAATGCAGCATCACCATTACCTAATTCAACCAACGCAGGGTAAGATTGCGCAACACCAGGTTGAGGAAGTTTAAATGCTTCAGTTGCAATCGCAGGAGGAACATCATAGCTTCTACGCTGCAGCTCATTGACACTTTTAACCTCAATGTTTTGTGCTTTGGCAATGTCTGCCAGTATCGTGCCATTTTGCAATTGCTCAAACAGTGATTGAGCTTTCTCAGTAATCAAGCTTGATGCTTTCTCAGCAACTAGCTGTGCTTGAATTTGCTCACTGACTTCTTCTAGCGGTTTAGTGGCCGCAGCTTTATGATCCGAAACACGTACAACGACAATGTGTTCTGGCGCAACCTCTAAAACTTCTGAATTCACTCTGTCTTCGATTAATTCAGGAGTAAAAATAGTATTATTTATAGCTGGCATGTTTAATGGCTCAGGAAGCGCATTACGGCTTACTAACTCGGTAGACTTAACTTCTACGCCAGCAACTTCTGCTGCATCTTGAAGGGAGTCCGCCATTTCAAAGGCCAATTCAGCAACCTGAGTTTGTTTTTGGTAGAAAGCATCTATTTTAGCTGCCTTTTCAAGCTCAGCACGCAACTCATCTTTAACATCATCAAAAGATTGGGCCTGTTGACGTTGAATATCAGTCAGCTTAATGATGTGATAACCAAACTCAGATTCAACCACCTCTGATACATCACCTATTGCTGCAAGCGAAAACGCTGCGTCTTCAAATGCAGGGTCCATCATCTCTCGTTCAATCCAGTCTAAATCACCACCTAGTTCTGCACTGACAATATCATCTGATTTTTCTTCTGCAAGAGTTGCAAAATCAGCACCGCTATTTAGCTCCGCTAGCAGCATGTCTGCTTTTTCTTTTGCAGCTGCAGCATCTTCACCCAAATCTACTAAAATGTGTGAAACGCGACGCCTTTCAGGCTCTAGATACTGGTTCTTTTGTTCTTCATAGTATGTTTTAACGGCCTCTTCAGTAACAGGCTCAGCAGGCTCTAAATCTTCTGCTTTCAACTCAATATAGTTCACAGCCACCAACTCCGGTGCTTGGAACTGATTCTGATTTAGATCATAGTAGCTCTGAACCTCTTCTGGTGAAACTGAGACTTCATCTTTTACTAAATCTTTACTTAAGACGGCATAATCGATTGCACGGGTTTGCTGCTGTAACGCAAGAGAATGTTGTAATTCATTTTCTAATACAAAGTCACTGCCAGCTACCGCAGAGATAAGTTGTGCTCGTGTCATTTCATCGCGTAAATACTCACGGAAGCTGTCAGGTTGAAAATTCATCTGGCGAATAACTTGGAGGTAACGGTCATTGCTAAACTCACCACCGATTTGGAAGTAAGGCATCTCAACAATCGCTTTTTTTACCTGCTCATCACTCACTCGAAGACCAAGTTCCTTTGCCAGTTGTGACTGTAGTTCTTGCTGTACTAATTGATCTACAACACCTTGGCGGATTTGTGCCATGTAATTTGGATCTGCTGCTATTTGCGCAAAATACTCACCAAACTGCTGCTCTAAACGTGCACGCTCATTCGAGTAAGCACGTGAGAACTTTGTCTGCGAGATCTTTATTCCATTGACTTCTGCGACAGGTTGCTCAGTGGTTTGACCTAGGTAACCACCGATCCCTGCTAACGCAAAAGATAAGATGACTAAACCTAATATGATTTTAGCCGCAGGGCCCTGTGAGCCTTCTCTGATCTTTTCAAGCATTTATTGTTTCTCTTATCTAAGTCAAAGCACATAAGCACTTTGTATTGCTAGATTTGGGTTAAGCATCACACCACCGCCACGAGGTTTGAGGTGGTATAAAAAAAGCGTATCTTAGCAGATACGCCTTTTATCTTGAAGCAGTTCGCGATGACTCTGCATCGCCTAATCCAAAATGAATTAGTTTACTGCGTCTTTAAGCGCTTTACCCGCTTTGAAAGATGGGATGTTAGCTGCTGCGATTTGAATAGTCTCACCAGTTTGTGGGTTACGACCAGAACGTGCAGCGCGCTCACGTACTGAGAAAGTACCAAAACCTACAAGTGCAACAGAGTCACCTTCTTTAAGTGCACCGGTTACCGACTCAATGAATGAATCTAGCGCACGACCAGCAGCCGCTTTAGAAATGTCAGCATCAGCTGCGATTTGATCGATTAATTGAGATTTATTCACAATATCATCCTCTTCCATAGTTATTATCAAAAGTTACTTCTATCTGATAACTTTTGCTATTCATTTAGAGACATCACAGCGACTCTCTAATTCTCGAAATCTTTCTCAAGCCTAGTGATTACGGGGCTTGCGAACCACCAAGCTTGAATACAGTGCCTAACTTAACACACCTTTTAGATTTGAAAAGCCTTTTCACTTAATTTTTTGGCTTTTTTCTTAGTTTTTTTGTGATTCTACACTAAAACTGTCTATTGGCTGCGCTAATGCTAATGATAGAACTTCGTCAATCCAAGACACAGCATGAATATCAAGTCCTTCAAGGACATTTTCAGGAATTTCTTTTAAGTCACGCTCGTTCTTTTTCGGTATTAAAACTCGTTTAATTCCACCACGATGCGCTGCAAGTAACTTTTCCTTTAAACCACCAATTGGCAGCACTTCACCACGTAATGTGATTTCACCGGTCATCGCGACATCTGCACGCACTGGGTTGCCTGTTAAACTTGACACTAAGCCTGTTACCATGGCGATACCCGCACTTGGTCCATCTTTAGGAGTCGCGCCTTCAGGAACATGCACATGAATATCACGCTTCTCGTAAAAGTCGTCGTTAATACGAAGCTTTTCAGCACGATTGCGTACCACCGTCATCGCAGCCTGAATAGATTCCTGCATCACATCACCCAAAGAGCCAGTGTACGTCAGTTTGCCTTTGCCTGGTACAGCAGCACATTCAATGGTTAATAGATCACCACCAACTTCTGTCCACGCTAGACCCGTAACTTGACCAACACGATCACCATCTTCAGCTTTACCGTAATCATGGCGCTGAACACCTAAAAATTCTTCTAGGTTTGTTTGGTTAATCACAACTTGCTTTACATCTTTGTCTAGCAAAATATTTTTCACCGCTTTGCGACAGAGTTTAGAAACTTCGCGCTCTAGGTTCCGTACCCCAGCCTCTCGAGTGTAATACCGGATAATACCAATAATCGCACTGTCTTCGATGTTAATTTCAGATTCTTTCAGACCATTACGCTTGATCTGTTTAGGAATTAAGTGCTGTTTCGCAATATTAAGCTTTTCATCTTCGGTATAACCCGACAAACGGATCACTTCCATACGATCAAGCAGTGGGCCTGGTATATTGAAGCTATTTGATGTCGCAACAAACATCACGTCTGATAAATCGTAGTCTACTTCTAAATAGTGATCTGCAAAGTTGCTATTTTGCTCAGGATCTAATACCTCTAATAGAGCAGATGCAGGGTCGCCGCGCATGTCCGATGACATCTTATCGATTTCATCTAATAAGAAAAGCGGGTTCTTCACGCCAACTTTCGACATACTTTGAATAAGCTTACCCGGCATTGAGCCAATATAGGTTCTTCTGTGACCACGAATTTCAGCCTCGTCGCGCACGCCACCGAGCGCCATACGCACATACTTACGACCTGTAGAACGCGCGATAGATTGGCCTAAACTGGTTTTACCAACTCCAGGAGGGCCAACTAGGCACAGGATAGGGCCTTTGAGCTTATTGGTGCGTTGTTGTACGGCAAGGTACTCGATAATGCGATCTTTTACTTTTTCTAAGCCATAATGGTCAGAGTCTAGAATCTTTTGCGCACCTGCTAAGTCCTTTTTCACCTTAGAGCGTTTTTTCCATGGGACATTTATCATCGTCTCTATGTAAGAACGCACCACAGTCGCTTCTGCAGACATCGGTGACATCATCTTCAGTTTGTTCAGCTCGGCCAGTGCTTTTTCTTCCGCTTCTTGCGGCATTTTTGCTTCGCTAATGCGTTTTTTCAGCGCTTCAAATTCATCTGGTACGTCGTCTAACTCACCAAGTTCTTTCTGAATTGCTTTCATTTGCTCATTCAGATAATACTCACGTTGTGACTTCTCCATTTGCTTTTTCACGCGAGAACGGATTTTCTTTTCTACTTGAAGTAAATCGATCTCACCTTCCATCAGCGCCATCAAGTACTCAAGACGTTCTGTTACGTCATGAATTTCCAGTACCTTTTGCTTTTCAGGCACCTTAATTGGCATATGCGCAGCCATTGTATCAGCAAGGCGTGCGGCCTCATCAATACCTGAAACTGACGTCAGTACTTCAGGTGGAATTTTCTTATTAAGCTTTACATAGCCTTCAAACTGGCTAATTGCACTACGCACTAATATATCTTGCTCTTGCTCATCAGCATCCTGTGAAGGGATGTACTGTGCTTGCGCTAAGAAATATTCGTCTGTAACTAAAAATTCGTCTATTTTGGCGCGCTGCGTGCCTTCAACAAGTACTTTTACCGTACCATCAGGCAGCTTTAATAGTTGTAACACCGTCGCAATAGTGCCTGTTTGGTAGACATCATCAGTGCTAGGGTCATCAACTGAAGCGTCTTTTTGCGCAACCAAAAAGATTTGCTTGTCGTTGTCCATCGCTGCTTCTAGGCATTTTATTGATTTTTCTCGACCTACAAACAGCGGGATCACCATGTGCGGATACACGACTACGTCGCGCAGCGCTAGCACAGGAATTTCTACTCGATCCGTTCTTTCAAGCGTCATTATGTTCTCTTCGCACTTAAATTAATTTTGGGAATACTGAGCTATATGGGGATAACGCAGATAAAGTTCAATAGTTTATAGTAATCCACATCAAGTAGGGATCAATTTAAGGCATAAAGCAATCAAATATCAGTAAACTAAAGCTCCAGCTTATTTGCAATGATACCAATTTTCTTAATTAAGTGGTCTATTTTGAGGCGAGAAAATCTTGTCGATAACCAGGCAAAAATTTTGCTATTTAGTTGTTCTAAATAAGAAATTTTTAACGCTGTTAGCGTCAGATTTACTCCTTCAAATTGAGCACGTATTAAGTCAAATTGGTATAATAAGGGACTATATCGACTTCTTTCACAGCGTCGTATGTCTAGAAGCGACTTTTCCACTTAAAAAATAAACGGTTTATCAGCCCTGAGGGTTGAGCAAGTATTTAGCTAACTCATTGCTTCTCAATAGCATTGAATTACTCTCTTATCTAGCCAAAACGTTTCAGGGATAGCGTTGCCCTTGCCGGTTTCCAGAAAAGTATGAGTTATCCAAAGTTCAGGGTTTTTAGTTCAACTGGTATCATATTGGGGCAATACCTATTCGCTTAATTAAGCTTACTATTTTGAGGCGAGAAAACTCTGTCTATTACTATGCGAAAACTCTCCATTTAGTTGTTCTAAATAGAAGATGTTTAGCGCAGTTAGCGTCAGATTTACGCCTTCAAATTGAGCAAGTATTAAGCATAATTGGTATAAGCTCTGGTGAGGGAAAATACTGATTTAGCTTACCAACCATGAGCTAGCCTCGCAGTTTACCTTATACTTTTTGTTAGCTCCTAACTTAGATGTAAAAAGGAGCACTAGGCTCCTTTTATTTTAATTCTGAGCTACTCAGATGCCGCTTTTTCTTTACCATTGTTTTCGTAAATCATAATCGGATCTGACTCTCCTTTGATAACGGTTTCGTCAATAACTACTTTACTGACTTCTTCCAATGAAGGTAACTCATACATAGTGTCGAGCAATACGCCTTCAACAATCGAACGCAATCCTCGTGCACCGGTCTTTCGCTCCATCGCCTTATGCGCAATCGCTCGCAAAGCGTCTTCACGGAACTCAAGATCCACACCTTCCATCTTAAACAACGCTGCATATTGCTTTGTTAAGGCATTCTTTGGTTCGTTTAAGATCTCAATAAGCGCATCTTCGTCAAGTTCGGTCAAGGTCGCAACAACCGGTAAACGACCAATAAATTCAGGAATTAAACCGTATTTGACCAAATCTTCAGGCTCAACATCTTTAAATGTTTCGCTCAGTGAACGCTCAGAATCTTTTGACTTAACTTCAGCACCGAAACCGATGCCTGTATTTTTAGAACTACGTTGTTCGATCACCTTATCAAGGCCAGCAAATGCACCACCGCATATGAATAAGATTTTCGATGTATCAACTTGCAAAAACTCTTGTTGCGGATGTTTTCGGCCACCTTGAGGCGGAACAGATGCAACCGTACCTTCAATCAGTTTAAGTAATGCTTGTTGTACACCCTCACCCGATACATCACGTGTAATAGATGGATTGTCTGATTTTCTCGAAATCTTATCGATTTCGTCGATATAGACAATGCCACGTTGTGCCTTTTCTACGTCGTAGTCACATTTTTGTAGCAGCTTTTGAATGATGTTCTCAACATCTTCACCAACATAACCAGCTTCAGTTAACGTTGTTGCATCTGCCATCGTAAATGGTACATCAAGAAGTCTTGCAAGCGTCTCGGCCAATAGTGTTTTACCACTACCTGTTGGACCAATTAGCAAGATATTACTTTTACCTAATTCTACATCACCCTTACCACCTTGGTTGCGTAAGCGCTTGTAGTGATTGTATACAGCAACGGACAGCACTTTTTTCGCATGCTCCTGACCGATAACATAATCATCAAGGTGATTTCTGATCTCTTTTGGCACAGGTAATTTATCAGACGCGTCATGCTTAGGCGCAATATCTTTGATTTCTTCCCTGATAATATCGTTACAAAGTTCAACGCACTCGTCACATATATAGACAGATGGACCGGCAATTAACTTACGAACTTCATGCTGGCTCTTGCCGCAAAATGAGCAATACAGCAGCTTGCTATTCTTATCGCCGTCTGTTGGAGTGTCTGACATTCAGCTACCTCATTCTTTTGTTGTTATCTGTCGATAACATCGTATTTCTTTTAACTATACCAAAGAATAAAAGCTTTGGCATAGCAGTAACCAATGATTTATGCTCATTGGTTACCGACTAATCACTTCAGTTCGCGACGTGAATGAACCGCGTCAATTAAGCCATATTCTAGGGCTTGGTCAGCAGTCATAAAATTATCTCTATCGGTGTCACGTGCAACTACATCGTATGGTTGTCCAGTATGATCAGCCATCAGACGATTTAACTTTTCTTTAATAGACAAGATTTCTCTTGCATGAATTTCAAAATCTGATGCCTGACCTTGGAAGCCGCCTAAAGGCTGGTGGATCATCACTCGAGAGTTTGGCAAGCAATAACGTTTACCTTTAGCGCCGCCTGAAAGCAAAAATGCTCCCA
Organism: Pseudoalteromonas sp. McH1-7; assembly: GCF_013366255.1. Taxonomy (NCBI): domain Bacteria; kingdom Pseudomonadati; phylum Pseudomonadota; class Gammaproteobacteria; order Alteromonadales; family Pseudoalteromonadaceae; genus Pseudoalteromonas; species Pseudoalteromonas sp. McH1-7. The sequence continues at coordinate 151,965 of NZ_JABWPQ010000011.1, forward strand.
TACTCGCTGCCTGACCAACACAAACCGTACTAACATCAGGCTTAATAAAGTTCATTGTATCGTAGATAGACATTCCAGCAGTCACGGAGCCACCAGGTGAATTGATATACAAGAAAATATCTTTGTCTGGACTTTCCGACTCCAAGAACAACATCTGTGCCACGATCAAGTTGGCCATATGGTCCTCTACTTGACCGGTCAAAAAAATGATGCGGTCTTTAAGTAGTCTAGAGTAAATGTCATAAGAACGCTCGCCTTTAGCCGTTTGCTCCACGACCATAGGTACTAACGCATTGATTGGATCGATCATACCATCATTCATGTTTTTTATTCCTTACTAGCACAGAATTTGTTGCCTTATTGTAATAGGTAACTTAAATCGCTTGCGACTCAAGAGACATTCTGTCATTCGGTTTTAGGCTAATACTTTTTTGAGCGAAATGGAACGAGCATTTCTAACAGCTCGTTGTGATAAGCACATTTTGTCTTATACCATCAAGTATAGCTAATAAAATAAGCCATGCTTCAAGATATAAGTACTTTATGCTTCAATATCAAGGTGTAAAAACAAAAATGGCCCGAATTCTCTCACCGAGTAACTCGAGCCATTTAAACTTCAGCTTAGCTGGAAGTCAATGATTTCTTCAAAGACTTATTGAGCAGCCTGTGGGTTCATGATGTCATCGAATGATTTTTCAACATCAGAAACAGTTGCAGCTGCAAGTACAGCTTCAACAGCAAGCTCTTCCATTGCTACGTTACGCATCTGCTGCATAAGTTGATCGTTTGTTTTGTAGTATGAAACTACTTCACTTGGATCTTCGTATGCAGAAGCAACAGTCTCGATTAATTCTTCAACCTTTGCATCGTCTGCTTTGATGTCATTCGCTTTGATTACTTCACCTAAAAGCAAGCCAGTTTTTACGCGAGTAACAGCTTGCTCATGGAAAAGCTCAGCTGGTAGCTCAGGCATGTTTTGCGCGTTGCCGCCAAAACGCTGTGCAGCCTGTTGACGAAGTGCGTCGATTTCTTGATCAACTAGTGCTTTAGGCACTTCAACTTCGTTAGTGTCAAGAAGACCTTTGATCGCTTGATCTTTTACGTTTGCTTTAACCGCTTGGCTAAGCTCACGCTCCATGTTCTTCTTCACTTCTTCTTTAAGTGCGTCAACACCACCTTCAGCAACACCAAACTTAGTTGCGAACTCGTCAGTTAGTTCAGGAAGCTCTTGAACTTCAACTTTCTTCACAGTAATTGTAAATTGAGCTGCTTTACCTTTTAAGTTTTCAGCGTGGTAGTCTTCAGGGAAAGTCACATCAGAAACGACTTCGTCACCTGCTTTCTTACCAACGATACCATCTTCGAAACCTGGGATCATACGACCTTGACCAAGCTCTAGAGGGAAGTCTTCAGCTTTTCCGCCTTCAAACTCTTCACCGTCAATTGTACCAACGAAGTCAACCGTTACACGGTCTTTTTCGCCAGCTGCTGCGTCGCTTTCAGTCCAAGTAGCGTGTTGCTTACGAAGTGTTTCAAGCATGTTAGCAAGGTCTTCGTCAGTTACTGAAACAGCAGGCTTCTCAACTGCAATTTTATCTAAGTCTTTAAGCTCAACTTCAGGGTATACTTCAAAAGTTGCATCGAACTCTAAATCTTTACCAGCTTCTAGTGACTTAGGAGCAAATGTAGGTGCACCCGCTGGGTTGATTTTCTCAGCAATGATTGCTTCGATGTAATTACGCTGCATAATATCGCCAGCAACTTCTTGACGAACAGCTGCGCCGTAACGCTTAGTGATGATTGACACTGGTACTTTACCAGGGCGGAAGCCATCGATACGCTGTGTTTTTGACAGTTGTTGTAGGCGTTTTTTAACTTCAGTCTCAACGTTCTCTGCAGGAACGGTGATGGTCAGACGGCGCTCAAGGCCTTGAGTCGTCTCAACAGAAACTTGCATGATTTACCTCAATCTTCATTTTTGGGCGACAAAGCGCCTTCCTTACTAACAAGACAACCATCATGCTTTTGTGGGCCTTCGGCTAAACTGCCAAACTCTCCGTTGCATGTGACGCTTGTTGCCTGCCCTACGGGCACTACGTTAATTAATAGACGCGGCATTATAACCTATTCAACGACGGAGTCGAGCAATCAGGTTAAATAATTAGGCATATTGGTGCTAATTGATTAAAAGTTAGTAAATTTGAAATAAATGACTGAGATACTGATAGAGAGAAAGTGGTCGGCGATGCAGGATTTGAACCTGCGACCCCTTGGACCCAAACCAAGTGCGCTACCAAGCTGCGCTAATC